>DDKP01000135.1 GCA_002339745.1 Firmicutes bacterium UBA2595
CTGACAATAATGTGTTTACGGGTTTTCGTCTCCATGTCGCGCAGGTTTGCTCCCCCGCTGCCCACCAGCAGTGAGGCAACCGACGGGTGGACTTCCACCAGAATCGCTTCGGCGCTGGTATGCTGGGCCAGTTTGAGGATTTCGTTCTTGGCCCGGATGCTGGTAGTCTCCTCGGAAAGAACTTTCCCTTTGCCCTCACAATACGGGCAGGGCCTGAGCAGCACATTTTCCAGGCCCTGGCGCACTTTTTTCCTGGTCACCTCCACCAGACCCAACTGGGTCAGACCCAGTACATTGGTCTTGACCTTGTCTTTTTTTATTTCCTCTTCCAGCTGCTGCAGGACCAGGTTTTGATGCGCCGGATTGGGCATATCAATGAAATCAATAATTATTATTCCGCCAATATTTCTCAGCCTTAGTTGCCTGGCAATTTCCACGGCGGCTTCCAGGTTGGTTTTCAGTACCGTGTCCGCCAGGTTGAGACTGCCCACATATTTACCGGTATTTACATCTATAGCCGTCAGGGCCTCGGTTTGGTCAATGACGATGTAACCGCCGCACTTCAGCCACACCCTTGGTTTTAAAATCTTTTCTATTTCTTCTTCTACCCCATATTTCTCAAAAAGGTTATCCTGTTCGTAGAGACTGACCCTGCTCTTGAGATCCGGCGAGGTAAGCTCCATGAGCTCCAGAACCTTCTCATATTCATACCGGGAGTCTATGATGAGGTTATCAATATCCTCGGTAAAAAGATCTCTCAGAATTCTCTGGACCAGTTCAAGGTCTTTATGAATCAGGTTGGGCACCGGGCCGTGAAAGGCCCTGTTTTGAATCTTTTTCCATAGTTTGGTAAGTAGTGAAACGTCCTGATGGAATTCCTCCTCTGTTACTCCTTCGGCCACGGTTCTTACAATCAGGCCCATATTGGGCTGTTTTACTTTTTCGGCAACCTCTCGTAACCTCTCCCGCTCTGTTTCGTTCTCGATCCTTCTGGATATTCCGATATAGTCAACTGTAGGCATCAGCACAAGGTAACGGCCAGGTAGCGTGATATGGGTTGTCACACGGGCTCCCTTGCTGCCGATAGGTTCCTTAACAATCTGGACCAGCACTTCCTGGCCTTCCTTGAGGACATCTGTTATATTCAGTTTGAGATCCGTCCCCATGTCCTCGTCCCCCGACGTTCTAGGCGACAGGGCATCCTCCACAAATAAGAAGGCATTCTTTTCCAATCCTATATCCACAAAGGCTGCCTGCATTCCGGGCAGAACGTTTTCTACTTTTCCCTTGTATATGTTGCCGACCAGTCTCTGGCTGAGAGACCGTTCAATGTATATTTCCACGACCACCTTGTCTTCCAGTACCGCCACCCGGGTTTCTTCTTCCCTGACATTGACCAGGATTTCCTTTAACATGCAGGTCACCTCCTATCTGGCAGCTCTACTTATATCCATTGGGCTGATTAACCTGCCCGCTTTTTCAATACACAGGGCAGTACGCCTGATATCAAGAGAATCACTGTCTATTGGCAGCCCCGAATGTTCAGTAAAAGAGGAAACCACTTCTTCGGGACGGACGTTTCCATCATTCCCGGTAACAGTCATCAATGAAAATTCCACCTGTTCTCCTGTTAACCTTCCCTCAAAACAGATAATTCCCGGGCGGATGTTCTTGAGGCGGGGTCCTTTCTTGGTCCGCTTGGTAATTATTATTTCAGGCGAACTCATAAAAGCGGCAATTTTCTTACCCAGCTCAGTTTCGTCCATCAACCCGTCTACCGGGGCAGTTACCCTGTAAGCGGCCCGGTTGACCTCGGCCATCAGGGCACGGGCATCACCAGGGACAGCTCCCACAGACTTAATTTCGATTCCCGGAGGCATGGCCTGCGACAGCCGACCGGTGACATCTCTGAGGTCGGCGTCTCGCTTGAGCTCGATATCGGCATATTCCTTTTCGCTTGTAACTCCGACAGCCAGGGCAGAAGCAAAACTTATCCTCGGGTGGGGATTAAATCCCTCAGAAAAAGCAATGGGAATCCCGGCCCGGCGGACAGCCCGCTCAAAAGCCTTCAGCAAGTCAAGGTGCGACAGGAACCTCACTGCTTCTCCCTTGGAAAATTCCACTCTAATGCGGCACATTGACCCCTCTCCCCTTCAAATCCAACTTGGCCGGAAGGTTTTGGCACACGCCGCAGACGGTGCACCGGTCAAACCTGCAGTCCATGGTGGTCTGCTCTCTAAATGCTCTCCCGTATTCCGAGACCAGGAATTCCCTGCTTACCCCTGCATCGATATGGTCCCACGGGAGGACCTCATCAAGGCTAAATGGCCTGTTGGCGTAAAACGATGTGTCCAAGCCGACTTCTCTGAATGCCTCCATCCATTTGTCGAATTTGAAATGATCCGTCCAGCTGTCAAACTTGCAGCCCAGCCGCCAGGCCTCTTCAAGAACGTCAGCCACCTTGCGGCCGCCGCGCGCAAAAACAGCCTCAATAAAACTCACGCGGGCATCATGCCAGTTAAACACTATCCGGCGGTGTTTCAACCTTCGGGACAGGTGTTGCTGCTTTTCCTGCAGGAGCTCAATACTGTCCTGTCCAACCCACTGAAACGGCGTGTGGGCTTTGGGTACAAAAGATGAAGCGCTGACAGTAACCTTAAGCCGTCCCGCCCGCTGGCCCAGTATATCGCGGCCCAGGTCTACAACCTTGTATGCCAGGTGAGCAATCCCGTCAAGGTCCTCAAATGTCTCGGTGGGGAGCCCTATCATGAAATAGAGCTTTACAGCCGTCCAACCGGCCCGAAAAGCCCCTTCCACGGCTTCCATCAGGTCATCTTCGGTAACACCTTTGTTGATAACATCCCTTAGCCTCTGGGTACCCGCCTCCGGAGCAAATGTAAGGGTAGTTTTTCTAACCCGCTGGACGTGTTTGGCCAGTTCCACAGAGAACGAATCTGCCCTCAGGGACGGTAAAGAGATACCTACCCCGCTGGGTCCATACCTATCCACCAGTGATTTCAGCACTCCTTCCACACAGGTGTAATCACTGGTGCTAAGGGAAGTCAGGGATATTTCATCATAACCCGTATTTTTCACTAATTGTTCAGCCTGTTGGAGAATCGTTTCGGGATTCTTCTCCCTGACCGGGCGGTAAATCATTCCGGCCTGGCAGAAGCGGCACCCCCTGCTGCACCCCCTCAGGACTTCCAGCATGAGGCGGTCGTGAACAATTTCGGTAAAAGGGACAATAGGTCTGGTCGGAAAATCAACCCTGTCAAAATCTCTTACCACCCGCTTGACCACTCTGGCAGGAGTAAAAGACACATTAGGGACCACCTGTTTGATGGTCCCGTCAGTATGATAACTTACATCATAGAATTCGGGGACGTAAACTCCGGGTATCCTGGCAAGTTCCCTCAATAGGCTGTTTTTGTTTTTTGGCGAAGCTTGCTTCCACTCCCTTACGGTATCAATGATATCATGGACGGCGTCTTCCCCTTCACCTATTAAAAAAGCATCGATAAAGGCCGACACCGGTTCGGGGTTATAAGCTGCCGGCCCTCCGGCCAGCACCAGCGGCCACGTGTCATCTCTTGCCGACGACCGCAATGGGATTCCGGCCAGGTCGAGCATATTCAACATGTTGGTGTAGCTCATTTCATACTGAAGCGTAAAGGCTAGAACATCAAATTTCGCCAGCGGTGTGTAAGATTCCAGTGAAAATAACGGTAGTTTATTTTGCCGGAGTTTTTCCTCAAAATCCACCCAGGGAGCGAATACCCTTTCCATCAGGGTATCCTCCCTTCGGTTTACAGTATGGTACAAAATTCTTAAACCTAAATGAGACATGCCCACCTCGTAAACATCCGGAAAAGCAAAGGCTATCCGGACAGATACCGTGTTCCAGTCCTTGTGAACCGAATTCAGCTCATTCCCCTGGTATCTGACCGGTTTCTGAACCTTTGGTAAAATCTTTTTTTCAACAAATTGTTTCAACTTACTGGTTTCCTCCCGGGTATGTATATTACTTGCATTATAGATATTATACCCAAAGGCTGGTATTATTCAATTCTACATAGCCATAGAAACTCCTTTATTTTTTCCTCTGGACCAGCATACCCACCGGTGTCTCCGGGCCCCGCCCCATCATTTCATTAATTACCTCTCCTTCTGTCAGTGTTCCCTTTATACTATGGTCCCTTCCTACAACTATGACTAGATGGTACTTCTTGGGAACAAAATATTTGACCACGTCTTTTAAACGCGATGATTCCAGCGCTACCACTTGGCGGGCAAGAAGAACCCCCTCTCGCAAGAGTTCTTCTTTTTTCCGGGTTAGAAATTTCATGAAAAGGTACATGGCGGAACCCTTCTCCTTTATGGCCGAATAAACAAGAAATATTCCCACAACCAGGAAATTAATGTTTTCGCATTTTCCAACTGCTATGAACCAGACCCCCACTCCCACCATACCAAAACTTACCCACTTGGAAATCGCCGCCGCGCCCCTGGATGCCCTGTTCAGACCCAGGTAGAGCGCAGCCACGGCCCGGAATATGCGGCCCCCATCCAGGGGAATGGCAGGGAGCAGGTTAAAGGCGCCCAGCATCAGGTTGCACTGAATAAAAAATGGGAGCCATTGCTGGTTTCCCACACCGAACTTATCCAGGCTATACCCCACTAGAGCCAGGAACCCGTTGGTAACCGGACCTGCCAGCGCCACACAGGTCTCGACCAACGGATCCAGTTCCATATTCCCCTCGGTCCTAGCAACCCCGCCGAAAGGCAAGAGTTCAACTTCCCGGACCTTGACACCGTAGCCCATCGCTACTACCACATGGCCTATTTCATGCAGAAAAACTGCGCAGAATATGACCAGCGCCTGGTTCAGTACGCCATAACAGAAGTAAACTGCCATCATCAACAGAAAAAATATGTTTAACTTCAACTCCATACCGAAAATCCTGAGAAGTCTCATCTTACTTTATACTGGCCAGCACTGCTTCCGTTCACAAAATTAATCCCCAGTTTATCAATCGGGTCTACCGGCCTTCCATTAACAATAACTTCAAAATGCAGGTGCGGACGTCTATCCGATTTCATCCCGGATTTACCGATAACATCTGCCGCTTTCACAGTCCGGCCCTGATCAACCAGCACTTCTGAAAGGTTCGCGTAACGGGTCAACTCGCCGGTCTGGTCTTCTATTAGGATATATTTACCCAGGCTGTCGCTCTCCCCTACCTCTAATACGTTTCCATCCGCGGAAGCCTTGACTTCCGTTCCTACCGGGACAGCAATGTCTATCCCTTCATGAAAACTTTGCACGTTTTCACCAGGTTCAATTACCCAACCGTATGTCCGGATTATATTGCCGGAAACAGGCAGCAACATGATTGTCCCCGGCGGTATTTCTGTAATGGCCGTTTTAGATGGTTGGGAGGTCTCATCAATCGGGGGCCATTCCAGGTTCCCAATATTGGAAGCCAACTGGACTATCTTGTAGAATATGGGCAGGAAATCAGTTTCAGAGGTCAGCAGGTGTTTTACACCGTCCTGCAAATAACCAGCGAAAGGAACATTAATCCTGAAAAGACCAAAAATCACCAGCAGAATGGCACAGGAAACTACCAACTGAAATATCCACTTGCGTTCTTTTGTCTTTTTTTTGTACAGGTTTTTGTAAAGACCGGGAGTTCTCGCCGGACGGTAGTGTTCATACGTGTAATCCATGTCATGTTGTTCGTTCTTACCGCCCCGGCCAATATTTACCTTCATCATACCTCCGCCTCCGATAAACTTATGTTTTTCTATTATGTATATTGGAGGACAAATCAAAGTATGACAAGCAGGTTTAGTTACTGGCCAGTGAATAAAAAATAAAAAAACCCCAAGTTTAGCAATTAGCTCAACCAAGGGTTTTGTAAGTCATTGTTACAAAATGTTAAAATGTCAATACTTGTCTTCGCATATATACATTCAGCAGTATCCCCACGCCAATCATGTTGGACAGCATGGAACTGCCGCCGTAACTGAACAAAGGTAGGGGTATACCTGTTATCGGCATTATCCCTGCAGTCATGCCTATATTGACCAGCAGGTGGAAAACAATCATTGATACGATTCCTGTTGCCAGTAGGGTTCCCAGCATGTCCTTGGAGGCCATAGCAATCTTTATTCCCCTTATGACAAAGATATAAAAGAGGACCAGCAGCACCATGGCGCCTACAAAACCGAATTCTTCCCCAACTACTGAGAAGATAAAGTCATTCTTTTGTTCGGGCAGGAAATTCAACTGGGTCTGGGTTCCCCGGTAAAGTCCCTTTCCCAGCGGGCCACCCGACCCTAAAGAGACCAGGGACTGAATGACGTGATAACCAGCTCCCCGCGGGTCTTTGTACGGGTCGAGAAAAACCGTGAGGCGGTTCAGCTGATATGGTTTGAGGGGTTTTTCAAGGCCGAAACCCAACTGTGCGGTGAGAATGCCGCCTACCAATAATGCCCCCGCCAGGATCAGGATGATAAGGTTTCTTGGCCTTGCTCCAGCCACAAAAAGCATACCAAAATATATGGCTATAAAAACCAGAGCTGTTCCCAGGTCAGGCTGGAGGATAATTAGCCCCATTGGGATTCCGAAAAAGATAAAGGTCGGCACTAAATCCCTAAAGTGTTTTAATTTCCCCTCTCTCTTGGCAAGATAAACGGCAAATGTAATTACCATGGCAATTTTGGCAAATTCCGACGGCTGCAGATAAAACGGGCCTATAGGAATCCACGACTGCGCCCCCTTCTGTTCCTCACCTACAAACTGCACTGCCACCAGAAGCGCAATATTTAAGACATAGATGACCTTTGAGTACTTCAGAAAACTTGTATAGTCCAGTCGTAGAATCACGGCTATAGAAGCCAGCCCTATCAGAAACCACAGGGACTGTTTTTTGACAAACACGAGATGGTCGCCGCCTCTCGCCATAGTTACATTGGTAGCGCTGCTGAGTATAATAAGGCCATATATGATAATCAACACAGTCGTAATAAAAAGGGTAAAATCGAAGTTTTTGATAAGCTTACGGTCTAACAACTCTAAGCCCTCTTTCGTCAGATATATCTCAATTATATCTCAAACAATATCACTAAGTCCACACATTGCAGAAAGCAAAAAATTGGGTATTACCCAATTTTTTCTGCCCGGTTAGAGGACCGTTTCATCCGTATAATAGGGATATTGGCAACCAGGGCTACCGAATTGTCGGAAGTATCCAGGTTGACTTCCAGGGCATTTTCATCAATTTCCATGTAATTTGAAATAACTTTGATCAGGTCTTCCTTTAATTCCTGAAGCAGTTGAGGAGACATATCTGCCCGGTCATGGACCAGTACCAGGCGAAGTCTTTCCTTGGCTACGTTTTTACTGGAACTAGTTTCTCTTCCGAATACTCTTAATAAAAAATCCAGCAAGTCCCGTTCCCCCTCTCGGATTACTTAAAACCGATAAGCTTTTTCAGCCTGTTGATAAATCCTGTGTCATCCTGTAGGTCCATTAACGGCACATCTTCCCCGGTTATCCGCCTGGCCATGTTGCGGTAAGCCTGTCCGGCCCGGGAGTTGTTATCAAGGACGGCAGGTTCACCCTTGTTGGTAGTAACTACTATCATTTCGTCTTCCGGAACAACTCCCAGCAAGTCAATGGCCAGGATATCTATTATGTCTTCAATACTCATCATGTCTCCCTTTTTAACCATTAACGGCCTGATCCTGTTCACTATAAGCTTCGGGTCGTGAAGTTCCGCGGCCTCTAGTAATCCGATAATCCTGTCGGCATCACGAACAGCTGATACCTCGGGGGTAGTAACAACAACGGCCTTTTCGGCGCCGGCAATGGCGTTTTTAAACCCCTGTTCGATACCGGCCGGGCAGTCTATAATCACATAATCAAACTCTTTTTTGAGGTCTCTGCAAAGTTCTTTCATCTGGTCGGGGGTAACCGCAGTTTTATCCTTGGTCTGAGCCGCCGGGAGCAGGTGTAATCCTTCAAACCTTTTATCCTTAATCAGGGCCTGCTTCATTCGGCAGTGCCCGTGAGTAACATCTACTATATCATAAACAATCCTGTTTTCAAGACCGAGGACCACATCCAGGTTGCGCAATCCTATATCGGTATCCACCAGTACAACTTTATATCCCAATGCAGCTAAAGCAGTCCCGATGTTTGCCGTAGTTGTGGTTTTTCCAACCCCTCCCTTTCCAGAGGTAATTACAATGACTTCGCCCATGTTTTGTCCTCCTCTTTCCTAATCTTTAACAAATCTTTGTTTGCCTGTCCTGGCCCAACTGGTACACCTCAATTACCACGACACCGTCCTTTATTCTGGCTATTTCAGGATAATCCGGCGCCAGGTATTCACCGTCAGGAGCCCTGGTAATATGGTTTGCAATCCGCAATTGGGTAGGCTGAAGTTTGAAAGCCGCCACGGTCGCCTCTTCATTTCCTGTTGCTCCTGCGTGAACCACTCCCCTGAGAGCGCCCATCACCACAATATTTCCAGAGGCAATAATCTCTGATCCGGGATTCACATCACCAAGAACCACTACACTGCCGTCGAACTGAATACACTGGCCTGACCGGACGGTTCTCTTGATCAAAATAGTATTTTCATCCGCAAAGTTTTGCTGCCAGGGGTCCCTGTTTCGCGCCAGACTGGCTGCAGCCTTCTCTACGGGCATAGGGGCTGCTTCTTCTACGAATTCTATTCTGCTTTCAATCTCAACGGAGTCAGGATCTGTCACTTTCTCCCCCATTTCATCAGGAATGAGAACCTCCGTTTCTTTCTTCACAAGTAGCTTTTTGCTTTTAGAACCTTTGGCCTTTTTCAACATTAATCTCCCCCTGGATTTAACAAACCCTTGATTTACCTGAATCTTGGTTTTTATTTCTACAAAGAGCAGTTAAATCCTGCCATAGGCATAAAAAAAACGAGGTCTTTTTACCCCGTTTTTCCAAAGTATTTAGACAAAAACATCCCTTACTCGTCTGAGGTTACACCCTCGCTTCCCTTGAATTTGTCGACTTTAAAGTACGCCGCCAGGACATCCCTGGCCACGATTCCGGCAGAACTTCCGCCATGCCCGCCAAACTCCACGATAGCCGCCACAGCCACCTCCGGTTTCTCATAGGGGGCGAACCCTACAAACCAGCCGTGGGTAGGCCTCTCGTTGCCGTTCTTGTCTTTCCCCGTCTGGGCCGTCCCTGTCTTACCGGCCACATGAACCGGAAAACCGGCGAATATTCCCGCTGCAGTACCCCCGGGTTTGGTAACCAGGCTCATCCCATGCCTGATTACAGCCAGGGTTTCAGGAGTGATATCGGCCTTACCGGCGGCCTCTTTCTCAAACTGCTTTACAACGTTTCCCTTATAATCAACAATCCGGTCCACCAGGTATGGTTTATACCTGGTGCCCCCGTTAGCGATGGTAGCTACGTAATTGGCCATCTGAAGCGGGGAGTAAAGGTTGTATCCCTGGCCGATAGACATGATGACCGTTTCAAATTCGCGCCATTCCACGTTCCAGTAATACTTTATTTTATAATCGGCTTTCTGCTGGTTTATCTCCTGGTCTCTCTGCCTGGTCAGACTTTTGCGCTCCTTTTCGGTGGCAGCCTTCTTTATAAGCTCTTCATATTTCGTTTCAATTTCTTTTACCTTGTTCTCGTACTTTTTTTTAAGCGACGGTTCATTGAGATTCTTCTTCCATTCAGGACCGGGCACCAGGCCTGCGCTTTCATTCGGCAGGTCAATTCCCGTCTTTTGTCCCAACCCAAACTCGCGGGCATACTTGACCAGGTTCTCGACCCCCGCTTTAAGACCCATCTGGTAGAAGTAGACATTGCAGGAAACCTGGATGGCTTTGACCAGATTCACGGTTCCATGGCCGGAAGGCTTCCAGCACTTATAGGAACGGCCATAGAGAAAAACCGATCCGGGATCGTTAACTGTATCATTGACAGTCGCCTTTTTGGTTTCGAGGACAGCGGCAGACGTCACCATTTTAAATGTTGAACCGGGAGCATACCCCATCATCGCCCTGTTGTTAAAAGCGGGAAAAGGGTTTTTATCCTTGGACCCGAACAATTCTTCACTCTGGGCGGGACTAATTTTTCCATTGAAAATATTAGGGTCGAAACCTGGTTTACTGGCCATGGCCAGTACTTTTCCGGAATTGACGTCCAGCAGGACAACGGCGCCGGCCTTAGCCAACGGATATTTCCCCTTCTGCAGCATGGCCATGGTGTTGTCAAGGGCTTCCTCAGCCGCTTTCTGAATGTTGTAGTCTATGTTAAGCACAATATTATTTCCGGGAACCGGGGCCTTAATGTCCAGCAGGCGGACCGGATGCTGCGCAATATCCACCTCCACCAGCCTGTCACCGTCTTTTCCCCGCAGGTACTCTTCGTAAACGTTTTCCAACCCGGCCTGTCCGAAACGGTCTCCCAGGTTGTATCCTTCGTCCTTATGTTTTTCCATTTGAGCAGGTGAGATTTCCCGGACATAACCCATCACATGGGGCATAAAATCCCCGTACACATACTGACGCATGGGTTCAACATTCACTTCGACACCCTTTAACTCCGCCTGATTTTCAGCAATCCTGGTCACGACTTCAAGCGGGACGTCCTTGGCAATCTTGATAGGCTCGAATTTTCTCACATTCTTGTCGTTAATGGCAGTAATAATCTCCTCTGCATTCATCCCCAGGATGGCCGCCAGTTTCTCGGCCACTTTGTTAATATCCTGGTCCTTTATTCCCAGGTAACTGACAGATATGCTGTAAACAGGGCGTTCCTTGGCCAGAACCTTTCCGTTACGGTCCAGGATCTCTCCTCTCGGCGCCGGAATCGTCACAAATCTTATCCGGTTCAAGTCGGACATGGTCCTGAATTCCTGGGTCCGAAAAAGCTGGACAAAGGCCAGCCGGGACGCAAGTATAACAAAAATTAGTGTGACAAGGGCAAGGAAAATTTTGAGTTTGTTTTCTACGACTTTTTCGGTCATCAGCGCCCTCCACTATTTTAAACTGCCGGTAAAATTAGCCGTCAAGAGTCCTTAAAACACCTTTTTGCGAGGACTTGTAAAACTTTGTGTAAATCAACGGAGCAAGACAGCTGTTATATACAGCCGTGGATAATATAACATGTCTTACAGACTCCAGGTAATTGAGTGATGTTCCCCCGGCGTGTCCCAGAAGGTAAGAAACCTGTCTTAACAGGTATAGAATGGTTTCGTTAATAAAGGTGCCCAGAAAAATTGCTGCTATCGGAATTAGCAAATTTTCCTTGTATATTTTCCGTTCGAGGATACCAAACATGTACCCCACGGTTAATTTCGGCAGGGCATTCATTCCGACGAACTGGCCAAACAGGAAGTCCTGCAGCAGTCCGCCCAGGAGTCCTATCAGGAGTCCCTCCTTTGGCCCGTGCAATAAGGCATAAAGTATAACGAACATCAGGACAAGATCAGGTTTAACGCCGGCGACAGTAAGATGGGAAAAAAGAGTGGACTGAAGAATCAGGCTGGCCAGGAAGACCGCAGTCATTACCAGGTACCTCATCTGGCTTCACCCCCGCCTGTAGGGGACGACCTGTTATCCCCGAAGAATGACTTGATAACCATTACTTCCTCAAGGTGATTGAAGTCCACAAAAGGACGTATTATCGCGTATTTTACGAGGCCGTTAGACTCCAGTTCAACTTTGCTGATCCGGCCAATGGGCAGCTCTTTGGGGAAAATTCCCCCAAGACCGGAGGTAACGACAACCTGCTTCTCTCTGACAGGAGCTTCCTTAGAAATATAATTCATCTTTAGGTAACCCGTCTTATCAGGTAACCCTTCAACCACGCCCGGGGTTCTGGTAATCTGGACCAAGCCGCCAACCGCGCTGCTGGAGTCCACTATCAGCAAAACTTCAGCGGAATTGTCCGCTACATTAATCACTTGTCCCACGAGACCTTGGCTGGTGATTACAGGCATGTTCTTTTTAATACCGTCGGCGCCACCCCGGTTAATGGTTACTGTCTCAAACCAATTGGCCGGGTTCCTGCCGACAACCGAGGCAGATACGGTGTCAAAACTGCGGCTCACCGTATCTTTAAACTGCAGAAGTTCCCGCAGCCGCAGGTTTTGGTATCCATATCCTCTGAGAAGGATATTTTCCGACTCCAACTCCGCGACCCGGCGTTTCAGTTTCTCATTCTCTTCCTTGATACTGCCGATTGTAAAAACGGCGCTGAAGGTGTTACTTATCCCGTTTAAAACTGTGTTCACGGCGCTCTCCACAGGGACCGCCGCATTCTTAATGACTCTTTCTACGGGCGTCAGGTCAGTCCTATCCCGGCCGGTATAACTGATCAGCACAAGCGCCAGTACAGCAAGGGCAAGAAAGCCCAGAACATACCTGTTTACGATATACCGGAGCAATATAACCCCGCCTTTCTAGCTAATTTTTTTCGGGGTAATTAGAACTCTCTTCAGAATATCCAGATTCTCCAGTACTTTGCCGGTGCCAAAGGCCACACAGAATAGGGGTTCTTCCGCTACGTGGACAGGTATCCCGGTCTCTTCGCTGACGAGACGGTCCAGGCCTCTGAGCAGTGACCCACCCCCAGCCATAACAATACCTTTGTCCATCACGTCCGCGGCAAGTTCCGGAGGAGTCTTTTCCAGGGTTACCTTAACAGCCTCCAGAATGGCGCCGACCGGCTCGGAAAGCGCCTTGTAAATCTCCTCCGATGTAATTTGAACCGTCTTGGGAAGGCCGGTAAGCAGGTCGCGGCCACGGACTTCGTATGTTTCAATCTGCTTCAACGGGTAGGCCGTTCCTATTTTCATTTTTATTTGCTCGGCTGTACGTTCTCCAATCATAAGATTATAGGTTCTCTTGATATGCTGGATGATAGCCTCGTCCATTTCGTCGCCGGCTATCCTGATAGAACGGCTGGTGACAATCCCTCCCAGTGAAATAACCGCTACTTCACTGGTGCCGCCACCAATATCAACTATCATATTGCCGGTAGGTTCGTGAACAGGCAACCCGGCCCCTATGGCGGCAGCCATGGGTTCCTCGATAAGATAGGCCTCCCTGGCCCCCGCCTGTAGAGCTGCTTCCCTGACAGCCCGCTCCTCAACCGCGGTAACTCCAGACGGCACACAGATCACAACCCTTGGCCTTATTAAATAGGGCTTTTTCTTTAGGGCTTTGGTAATAAAATATCTCAACATACTCTGTGTGGTGTCAAAATCAGCGATAACCCCGTCCTTCATGGGCCTGATTGCTATAATGTTGCCCGGGGTGCGGCCGATCATCATTTTGGCCTCTTCGCCGACAGCCAGAACCTGCCCGGTGTCCCGCTGGATTGCCACCACCGACGGCTCGTTGACGACGATCCCTTTGCCTTTCATATAAACTGAAGAATTCGCCGTACCCAAGTCTATTCCCATATCCTTGGAGAAAATACCAAACATCACTTGCGCTCCTTTCAATCATCATCTTTATTTGCCGGTCTATCAAATAATTCCCTGTTCCTTCAAACTGATAAAACCGTTTTCGCCAATAATTATATGATCCAGAACCTGAATCCCGATTATATTTCCCACCTCAGCGAGCCTGCGGGTAATCTCAATATCCTCCGCACTTGGGGTGGGGTCTCCGCTGGGGTGATTATGGGCCAGTATTAAGGCAGCCGCACTTCTCTTGATTGAATTTTTAAACAGCTCCCGGGGATGGACCAGGGATGAGTTAAGGCTTCCCACCGAAACTGTCTCTACAGTAATGACATGGTGCTTGGTGTTGAGAAATATCGCTTTAAAGTGTTCCCTGTCATAGTGCCGCATCCTTTCCCTCAGCAGGTTGTGCACATCAGCAGGCGCCCTGATGACCTGCCGCGGTCCCTTAACCTCGGAAGCCATCCTTTTCCCCAGTTCAACTGCAGCCTTCAGCTGGGCAACCTTGGCCGGGCCAACTCCCCTGGTTGAACAGAGTTCTTCGATTGAACACTCAGCCAGCCCTAAAAGACCCCTGTTTTTCGTCAACAAAAGGGCGGCCAAGTCCAGGGCGCTCATCGTGCTTGTTCCCGTTCGCAGCAGTACTGCCAGCAATTCGACAGTTGACAGCGCCTCGGGGCCTTCCCTGAGAAGCCTTTCTCTGGGACGCAGGTCTTCGGGAAGTTCCTTTATTTTTATCCGGTATTCCATAGAACTCATTGGAATTGTTCCTCTCGGGGCCGTAAAAATTACTCCAGGACATTAACTCCGAACTCTTTGAGCGCCGATGCCAGTTTCGCCAGTGGAAGACCCACCACGTTGAAATAGCAACCCTCTATTCTATCAACCAGGACCGCGCCAAGACCCTGGATACCGTACGAGCCGGCTTTGTCCATTGGCTCGCCGGAACTCACATAAGCCTCAATCTCGGCATCGGTCAACCGGCGAAAAAAAACCCGGGTCGTTTCACTGGCCGTAGCAACATTCGCCGTAGCGGCATCGATAACGCAAAAGCCAGTAATTACCAGGTGGTTGTCTCCACTTAAATCACGCAGAGTCTTCACGGCATCGGAATAATCCGCGGGTTTGCCTAGAACCTTATCCCGGTGTATTACTACCGTATCTGCCGCGATAATTATGCCTTCCTTTTCCTCTAGAACTACCTCTTTAGCCTTCCGGTAAGCCAGTTCACATACAGCCTCGTCATACGAAAGCCATTCAGGAAGTGTCTCATCCACTGGTTTAACTTTTACTTCAAAGCGGAGTCCAATCTGCCTTAATAATTTCTGCCGTCTTGGAGAAGACGACGCTAAAATCACTTTTTTCATAAATTTCCATCCGTAAAAACAACTGTAACAACAAGGGAACCTTTCGACATTTTACCATCTTTGTTTTCAATAGCTTTCCACTGCTCAGGTAAAAAATGCGTTTCTGTCGAGTCATTTTACTTCTCATTACAGTGTATCACTTTTGATATATGATTACAAGCCAATTTAACCCTTGAAAATAAGGACCGGTCAGGGCCAAGTGAACTACTGCGGGAGAGCCCTAACCGGCAGCAACAGGTCAGATACCGGTTCGCCTCCGAGAATATGTTCTTGCACAACTTTCTTTGCCTTTTCCGGTGTCATGCGGCCATAGATTACCGGTAGCCGGCCGGGTAAGGCAACTTCCACTATGGGCTCGAAAGTACACAAGCCTATACACCCTGTATAAGTAACTACAACCTTAGAGGAATCTTTAAGTTCTTCCCGCAGCTGTTCCAAAACTGGAGCCGCCCCCGCTTTCAAACCACATGTGCCCATTCCGACAGTAACACGGGGGGATTTCCTTGCTTCGTTCAGGCCTCGTTCAGATAATATTCTCTGCTTTAGGTGTTCCAATTCCTGCAGTGTCATGAAAAAGTTCCCTCCCCTGAAAAGATTGAGGCTCCGCTCTGTTGTAATCTTCGACACATATGCAGAAACTCCTTTTGGTACACCGCTGCCTAATGTTGGCAGTGCAAAAAGGGTAAATGTACCCCCGATGCTCAGGAGCCATTTACCCTTTCTAAATTAATAATTTTTCCTGATAAGTTACGTTTTCCGGGACTTTCTACTTTTTAATAGCGTTGAAACGGCACTGTTTTATACACTCTTCGCACTTGATACACTTCTCCGGGTCAATTTCATGCAACTCTCTTGGCTTCCCTTTTATTGCGCCGACCGGGCACACCTTAGCGCACAGCCCGCATTTTTTGCACTCTTCAGGTATTATGCGGATTTTACTGAGCTTTTTGCACACCCCGGCAGGACAAACCTTGTCCCTCACGTGAGCCATGTATTCATCCTCAAAATACCTGATAGTACTCAGCACCGGGTTTGGCGCCGACTGTCCGAGACCACAGAGGGAGGTTTCCTTGATGCCGTGGCCCAGTTCCGTTAATTGGTCAATATCTTCCTCGCGACCGCGCCCTTCCGTTATCCGCTCCAGGATTTCCAGCATCCTCTTGGCGCCCACGCGGCATGGAGTACACTTACCGCATGACTCGTCACACATGAATTCCATGTAAAACTTGGCTATATCCACCATGCAGTCGCTGTCGTCCATGATGATCAGCCCACCGGAGCCCATCATTGAACCGGCTTCCAGCAGTGTATCATATTCGATGGGAATATCTATCAGCTTTGCGGGGATACACCCGCCGGACGGGCCGCCGGTTTGAGCCGCCTTAAATTCCCTTCCTTCCGGGATACCGCCCCCAATATCGTACACTATTTCCCTCAGGGAAATGCCCATGGGAACTTCAATTAACCCGGTGTTTCCTATTTTCCCTGCAAGAGCAAATACTTTTGTCCCTTTACTCTTTTCCGTGCCAAAACCGGCGTACCAGTCGGACCCATTTAAAATAATGGGAGGTATGTTGGCCAGTGTCTCGACATTATTGATGAGGGTCGGCCTGCCCCACAACCCTCTCTGGGCGGGGAACGGCGGGCGCGGCCTAGGCTCTCCCCTGTTACCTTCAATAGAGGTAATCAGGGCTGTTTCCTCCCCACAGACAAAAGCCCCGGCTCCCAGTCTTAAATCGACATCGAAATCGAATCCTGTTCCAAACAGATTTTTTCCCAGCAGCCCCAGTTCTTTAGCCTGCTTAACAGCGGTGCTCAGCCGGTCAACCGCCACAGCATACTCGGCCCTGACATAAACGAAACCTTGGCGGGCGCCTATGGCGTAACCGGCTATGGCCATGGCTTCCAGCACAGAATGTGGGTCTCCCTCCAGGATGCTCCTGTCCATAAAAGCGCCCGGGTCTCCTTCATCAGCATTACAGATAACATATTTTATATCACCGGGAGA
>DDKP01000124.1 GCA_002339745.1 Firmicutes bacterium UBA2595
TATAGGTAAAGTTTATTATATACTCAGTGTGGAAAACCCGCAATACTTAAAAATAAGGAGGAATGTAATTCCTTTCGTAGAAATGATATGCATCTGAATCTTGAATGGAGAGGGACAAATTGTATCTGAAGAGGCTGGAAATACAGGGATTTAAATCCCTGGCTGATAAGATGGTTTTGGAATTTAATCCAGGTATCTCTGCCATCGTTGGACCTAACGGCAGTGGCAAGAGCAATATCGCTGACGCAGTCAGGTGGGTCTTAGGGGAACAGAGTGTGAAAAGCCTGCGAGGGGCTAAAATGGAAGATGTGATATTCTCGGGGAGCGATAAAAGAAAACCGGTGGGAATGGCCGAGGTATCGATTACACTGGACAACAGCGCGTACATATTCCCACTGGATTATTCCGAAATAACAGTTTCCCGCCGGGTGTACCGTTCCGGTGAAAGTGAGTTTTTAATCAATAAAACTCCCTGCCGGCTGAGAGATATCCAGGAGCTTTTTATGGATACCGGCATCGGGCGTGAGGGCTATTCCATTATCGGCCAGGGGAAAATTGACGAAATACTCAGTACCAAATCCGAAGACCGCAGACAGATTATCGAAGAGGCAGCCGGGATTGTCAAGTACAAAAACCGTAAAACACAGGCCGTTAAAAAACTGGCTGAAACCGAACAGAATATGATCAGGATAAGTGATATTATAGGCGAACTGGAAGCCCAGATCGGACCTCTGCAAAGTCAATCGGAAAAGGCGCGGCAATACCTCAGCTACAAAAATGAACTTATTGACCTGGAAGTAAACCTGCTAGTCAATCAGGCGGAAGAACAAAAATCAAAACTGGCAGAATTAAATAACAAGGACGAACAGTTAAAGCTTGCGCTGATACAGGCTGAGACCAAAATAAGAAGCCTTGAGTCGGATATTGAAAGTCGGAAACTGGCTGCCGGCAAATTGGACGAGGAATTGGCAAGGCTGCAAAAAGACCTCTATGATACCGGCAGTTTGGTTGAAAAGAAAGAGGCGGAAGCACGGTTGGCCCGGGAGAGGCTGAAGGACATTGATGTACAAAAAGGCAGCCTGGCAGATGAAATAGCTGAACTCAGGGAACGGGAAAAGCTTGAGAAAAACCAGTACAGGGGAGACGAGGAATCTCTTGTCAATTTGAGGGGAAAAATTAGTTCCGGAGAAAAGCGCCTTGCTGAGGCAGAAGAAAAATTAAACCGGATTGAGGCTGCTGTTTCCGAACGGCGGGTTAAAATTGAGGAGCTCAAGTCCGATGTAATTGACCTCCTTAACCAAACTGCGGGAGTAAAAAATTCGATCAATTCAGGCGAAATAGAAATGCAGGCCCTTCTGAGGCGGGTCGGCCAACTGGAAGAACAAAAAACGGCTATGGCGGGAGAGCTTCAAAATTCCCTGCGGAAGGAAAAAGAGATCAAGAACAATGCCGATCATGTTGCCCGGAGTATTGAAGCCCTTTCAGGGAGCGAAGATACTTTGGCCAACAAGGTAGTTCTTTTGAATGAACAGTTGAAAGAACTACAGGACAAACTTGTTCTGGCCCGCGAATCTTTACAGGAAAAGACTTCGAGACTTAAAGTTCTGGAGGAACTGCAGAACGAATATGAAGGGTACTACCGCGGGGTCAAAGAAGTGCTTATGGAGAGCAAGAACGAACAAAAATGCGGAAATATCTGCGGAGTTATGGCCGAACTGATTAAGGTTCCTCCCATGTATGAAACGGCTGTAGAGGTGGCTTTGGGCAGCGCGCTTCAGTTTATTGTTACGGAAACTGATGAAGACGCTAGGAAATCCATCAGTTATTTAAAGAAAAACAAAGCAGGCCGGGCTACATTCCTGCCGTTGAACACAATCCAACCGGCGGCGCGGCGCCGGGATATCAAAGATTTCCGGGAAATCCCAAAAATTATCGGCTTGGCTTCCGATGTGGTAGAATGTGACCCAAAATATTCCAATGTAGTCGAATATCTTCTAGGCAATGTTTTAATTGTTAATGAATTGAAATATGCCGTTGAAGCTGCCCGGGTGACTAACTACAGCGTTAGAGTCGTAACCCTGGAAGGCGATATGGTTAATCCCGGGGGCTCAATGACAGGCGGGGCCTACCAACGGGCAAGGTCCAGCCTGTTGGGCCGTGTCCGGGAAATTGAAGAAAACAAGGCTGGAATTAAAACCTTGCAGGAAGAAGTTAGCGCCCTGGAGTCTGCTGTTGCAGTGTCCAGAGAAGAGCTTGACAGTAATTCCGCACAGCTAGCCGGTATACGGACGCAATTAAATGAATTGTTTTTGGCTCGAAACTCCCTGGAAAAGGATGCTGAGATGATCATCCAGGAGAAAGACAGGATTGAGACGGCTCAAAGACTGCTTGAAGAAGAAATCATAAACCTGACCCGAGCAATCGGAGACAACAAAAGCCGTATCGCGGACCAGAAAGTACGGCTGGCAGAATTGCTGCAAAAGGATGAGTGCATCAGAAATAACATTGATGAAATGCAGTTACAGGTTTCGGAATTGGAAAAGGAGCGGTTTAACTGGGCAGAAACCGTAACCCGGATCAAAGTGGAACTGGCCGCCCTGTGCCAGGAGGAAATAAATTACGCCCATATAATAAACAAGGTTTCGGAAACTATAAAAGACTTGGGACTGCAGGTTGCAAGAAAAGAAAGCCAGATCAGGGAACTGGATGTCCAGGGCGAGACTCTAAAGGCTGGAGCTGCCCGGCATGAGCAGGAGATCCACGAATTAAACAAGGAAAGATGTAGGCTGGAAGACAGCCTTAACAGACTGAGAAACGAAAGGATGGCCGCGGCCACAAGTATTGGTGATAAAGAAAACGAGATAAAAAGCCTTTCCAAAGAGTTGGCTCTTATCAAGGAGCAACTGCACGCATCAGATGTCAGGAAGGCCCGTTTGGAGTTTGAGGTTGAGAACGCCTTGGCAAAACTCTCGGAAGAATTCCAGCTTTCCTATGAGGAAGCGCTGTTAAGGAAAACTGAGATAAGGAACAAGAGAGAGGTTTTCGCCCGCGTAAAGGAGCTGAAGGAATCAATCATTGCCCTGGGGAGTGTGAATGTTGGGGCTATTGATGAGTTTGAACGGATAAAAGAGCGTTATGGTTTTCTTAACCGCCAGTTTGCTGACCTCCAACAAGCCAAGGAGTCGCTTTATAAAGTTATTGAAGAGATGGATCAGATTATGAATAGAAGGTTTGGTGAAACCTTTGCCGATATTAATAAAAACTTTGGAGAAGTATTCAGCAGAGTATTTGGAGGAGGAAAGGCGGAACTTATCCTGAACGATGCTGACAACTTGCTGGAAAGCGGGATTGATATCTTGGCCCAGCCCCCGGGGAAAAAGACCCAGCATCTATCTCTGCTGTCGGGAGGCGAGAGGGCGCTGACCGCAATTTCCCTGTTGTTTGCCATCCTGAAAACAAAACCCAGCCCCTTCTGCGTTCTTGATGAAATCGAAGCATCCCTGGATGAAGCTAATATAGACAGGTTCGCCGGATATCTAAAGGAATTTGCCGGTGATACCCAGTTTATCGTCATTACTCACAGAAAAGGAACCATGGAAGCGGCAGATGTACTTTACGGGGTGACCATGGACGACTCAGGCGTATCCAAATTGGTTTCCATGAAACTGAGCGAGGCAGTGAGCAAAGTAAGTTAGCGGAAGATAATTGAATATACATAAATACCCCCGGAAAAAATATCAGAGTACCATCCTATCACCAGAAACAGGGGGATTATGTATTGTGAGAGTGAACGGAATTGCCAGGTACATCGCCGATATGCTCGTCCAGAAGACTGTAGAACTTAGCCAGGGGCGCAATGCCGGGTGTTTTGGCTTTATCAACGAACAGGGTATTGTGGACAAAATGACTCCTATTGTTCCCGGCGGGCTTAACGGGCTGCCCGTGAGAAAACTCCTGGACAACGTTACGGCCATGGAGGGTAAAAGCCTGATTGAAGGGCTGGAAATGCTTCCGCCAAACGCCGTACTGGTCACTACCCGGCCCGGTAAAACGGGCTTAATCACCGATGTCAGTGGGGTCGACTTTTTTGATATCCCTATTATCGCCATAGGGGTTAAAAATCAAGAAATGGCCGGTATCGGAATTATTTACCCACAGGGAGAGTATTTCGACCTGGCCACCCAATCCGAAGAGGTTGATTTAAAAATTCTGGCGGCCCGCACTGTTGATGAGGAGAAAGAGGTATTAAGAGACTCTACCGAACTCAGCCTTAAATACTTGCAGCTTTCATCAGGACTTGAGACAATTGATTGGCCGGAAGCGGAACCGGTCTGCCGGGTCAGCGAAGAA
Source organism: Firmicutes bacterium UBA2595 (assembly GCA_002339745.1). Classification (GTDB taxonomy): domain Bacteria; phylum Bacillota; class Thermincolia; order Thermincolales; family UBA2595; genus UBA2595. The sequence continues at coordinate 4,351 of DDKP01000124.1, forward strand.
AAACAATTTAGTTTACCCAAGCCGGGGGTAAATTCCATTTCAGGGGAGTTTGCCGAACAACTGGTCGCCAAATCCATAGAGGTTGGACAGGGCCGGGAAGTGGCAGCCATCGGAATAGTTGATGAAAAAGGGTATATTACCCAAAAAGGCGGTATTGTCGTAGGGGGTATCGGATATGTTCCCTCTCGCATGCTGGCCTCCAGCTGTATTGACATTTCCGGCAAATCACTGCGGAAAATCTATGCCGGGATGATTCCTCCCAACGGGGTAATCGTTCATACCCATCCGGGTGGCACAGGTGTTATGCATATCGGTGATGCCAACGCCGGCCCCGGTTCGTGGGGAAGGCCGATAGTTGCCATCGGTCATGATAGTGAAGGGGTTATAAGGGGAGCCACCGTGATTCAAGCGGTAAGGGAAGTATACGATCTTGCCGACGAGGACGAGGATCTTGGGTTGAAATTTTTTGAAGCCGCTACCCCGGAAGAAGAGTCAGAGATACGCAACCGCAAGTTTGGCGTGGCCCAGGAGTATACTAATTTGTGTATACCGATTGAGATAAGGGGCCAATTATGATACAATATGAGGGTTAAGGTATTCCTTAACCCTTAAATTTTTAGTATTTTTGCCGGCAAAAGAAATACAGTGTTAGTTAAAATTACATTAAAAAGCATTAGAAGGAGAGTAGTGAAAAGTGGGCTTTTTTTCCATGTTACGGGAAGGTTTGACCAAGACCAGGCAGGGTTTTGTCAGTAAAATAGAAAACCTTGTCAGTGGCAGCAAAAAGATTGATGACGGGCTTTTCGAAGAAATTGAAGAACTGCTGATCCAGGCCGACGTGGGTGTGAACACCGCAGTGGAACTGGTTGAAAGGCTCAGAAAGACAGTTAAAGAAAAAAAAATAGAAGATGCATCTGAACTGAAAGATGTGTTAAAAGAGCAGATCAAAAAAATCATGGGAGAAGAAAAATACTTGTTAAATCTCGAAAACAAGCCCTCGGTGTTGGTGGTCATCGGTGTGAATGGAGTTGGCAAAACCACGACCATAGGAAAGCTCGCTCACAACCTCAAATTGGAAGGCAAGAAGGTCTTGCTGGCTGCCGGGGATACATTCCGGGCGGCAGCCGTTGACCAGTTGGAAATATGGGGGAAGCGTGTCGGCTGCGATGTCATCAAACATAAAGAGGGAGCCGACCCAGCGGCGGTGGTTTATGATGCTGTCCAGGCCGCTAAGGCCAGGGAGTCTGACGTACTGATTATCGATACGGCCGGAAGGCTTCATACCAAGACCAACCTGATGGAGGAACTGAAAAAGGTATTCCGGGTTATATCAAGGGTATTGCCTGGAGCCCCGCATGAGGTCCTGCTGGTGCTGGATGCCGCTACCGGCCAGAACGCTATCAGTCAGGCCAGGCTCTTTACCGAGGCTGTCGGGGTAACAGGGATAGCCCTTACAAAGCTGGACGGAACGGCAAAGGGCGGGGTAGTGATCGGTATAAAAACCGAACTTGACATTCCGGTCAAGTTCGTAGGTATAGGCGAGAAGATAGATGATTTGAAAGAATTCAGTCCGGCCGATTTTGTTGAGGCTCTTTTTGAAAATTAACGCGTATCGGGGGTTTAAAGATGTTTACTGTCGGAATAATTGGCGGGACAGGCCTGTATGACCCAAAGATCCTGTCTTCCGTTTCTGAAGAATATGTACGGACCGACTTTGGGATGGTCAAGGTTAAGACCGGAGAATACAACGGAATACCGGTAGCCTTCCTTCCCAGACATGGAGAGGACCATGCCGTTCCTCCCCATAAAGTCAATTACAGGGGCAACATCATGGCCTTAAAAAAACTTGGTGTGGAAAGAATACTGGCAACCGGGGCTGTTGGTTCTCTCAACCTTGAAATGGGACCGGGCGAATTTATCCTGGTAGACCAGTTTATAGATTACACAAAAAACAGGGTGCAAACCTTTTATGAAGAGGGGGAGAAGGGCGTGGTGCACATTGACATGACCAATCCTTACTGCCCCGAATTAAGGAAGGTGCTCACCGAGGCTGCCAAAGCCTTAAACATGCCTGTCAGGGCTAAGGGGACCTATGTGTGCACAGAGGGGCCGCGTTTTGAGACCCCGGCCGAAATAAAGATGTACAGCGCTTTGGGAGGGGACCTGGTGGGGATGACCAGTGTTCCTGAGGTAGTGCTGGCCCGCGAAGCCGAGATATGTTACGCGACTGTCGCAATGGTAACCAACTTTGCTGCCGGTATCTCTCCTACTCCCTTAACCCATGCTGAAGTGCTGGAGGCCATGAGAAAAAATAACGAAAACCTGAAAAAGCTGCTGGTTAAGGCTATTGAAATAATGCCTCGGGAACGGAACTGCGAGTGTCTGTGCGCCCTTAAGGAACTTGGTTCCCTCGGGCAAGGTTAAGGTTAATATATATAAAGTATAATATAAATTTTAAATCTGAAATAAAGGTGTATTTCATGAAAACAATGGATTGGCAGGACGGATGCCTGGTTCTCCTGGATCAGACAAGGCTGCCGGGAGAGATAATATATATCAGATGCGAAAAACCGGAAGAAGTGGCGGAAGCCATCAAGACCATGAGGGTTAGAGGGGCCCCGGCTATCGGTGCGGCCGCCGCTTATGGGATGGCTCTGGGAGCCCTGCAGCAAAAGACTGGTGACAGGGAACAATTTATGAAAAGGCTTCAGGACATCTATGATCTCCTGGCAGCAACCAGGCCTACTGCCGTAAATCTTTTTTGGGCTCTTAACAGAATGATGAAAGTTGCTGAGGATGCGGATACCGGCGACGTTTCGGAAATCAAAGAACTGCTTCTCACTGAAGCCCATAATATATTATTGGAAGACATTGAAATGAACCGGAGAATCGGTAAGTATGGAAATTCCCTGATTCCTTATCGGGCCAGAATATTAACCCACTGCAATGCCGGCGCTCTCGCTACAGGCGGGTACGGCACCGCTCTCGGCGTCATCAGGGCTGCTCATGAAGCAGGCAAACAGGTTGAGGTATGGGCTGACGAAACTCGGCCGCTGCTACAGGGGGCGCGCCTTACCGCATGGGAACTGATGCAGGACAACATACCGGTAACATTGATTACCGACAGCATGGCCGGGTACCTTATGAAAAATGGCCAAATTGACCTGGCAGTTGTGGGGGCGGACAGGATTACCGGCAATGGCGATGTGGCCAATAAAATAGGGACTTATACCGTAGCCGTTATGTGCCGGGAACACGGTATCCCGTTTTATGTAGCCGCTCCTGTCTCAACCATTGACATGAACCTGGCAAGCGGGGACGAAATCCTGATAGAAGAAAGAGAATCGTCAGAAGTAACAAACTTATACGGCAGGGAAATAGCTCCCAGCGGTGTCAGGGTATTTAACCCGGCCTTTGATGTAACACCTAACTACCTTGTAACGGCAATCATTACCGACCGGGGCATCATAAGGCCGCCTTATGAGGAAAACCTGGGAAAATTATTCTTGGATAGTGATAAGTGATTAGAGGAGGTTTCATTATGGACTATATCGTCAGGGATATCGGTCTGGCGCCGTTAGGAAAGCTGAAGATTGATTGGGCCAGGGAGCACATGCCGGTTTTAAATGAAATAAGAAGAGAATTTGAGGAAACAAAACCTTTCAAAGGTATAAAAATTGCCGTCAGCATCCACCTGGAAGCAAAAACCGCTTACCTGGCCAAAGTGTTACAGGCGGGAGGCGCAGATGTGGCTATTACCGGCAGCAATCCCCTTTCGACACAGGACGACGTGGCCGCAGCGCTGGTCAATGAGGGAATCAAAGTTTTTGCATGGTACAATGCGACCGCTGAGGAATACAAGGACCACCTGGTCAAGGTTCTCGAGACTAAACCTCAAATCATTATTGATGACGGGGGTGACCTGGTTAACCTCCTGCACCACGAATGCAATCACATGGTAGATCAGGTTATCGGCGGGTGTGAAGAAACTACAACCGGTGTGCTGCGCCTTAAGGCCATGGAAAAAGCCGGAATTCTAAAGTTCCCCATGATGGCCGTGAACGATGCTCTCTGCAAATACCTGTTTGATAACCGTTACGGGACCGGTGAGTCTGTGTGGGCCGGAATCATGAGAACCACCAATCTGATTGTTGCCGGGAAGACCGTTGTAATAGCCGGATACGGTTGGTGCGGCAAGGGGATTGCCATGAAGGCAAAGGGCCTGGGCGCCAAAGTGATTATTACTGAAATCGACTCCATAAAAGCTATAGAAGCATATATGGATGGATTCCAGGTTATGAGCATGGACCAGGCTGCTCCCCTGGGAGATGTGTTCATCACGGTTACCGGGTGTAAAGACGTAATCAGGGGCAGGCATTATGAAAAGATGAAAAACGGTGTGCTGTTAGCCAATGCGGGTCATTTTGACGTTGAAGTCAACAAGCCGGAGCTTAAAGAATGCTCGGTCAGCAACAGGATTGTGAGGCAGAACATCGAGGAATTTGTCATGCCTGATGGGAGAAAGCTGTACCTGTTGGCCGAAGGGAGGCTGGTCAACCTGGCGGCCGGAGACGGCCATCCAGCTGAGATCATGGATATGTCGTTTGCTCTCCAGACCTTGTCAGCCAGGTACATGCTGGTTAACGGCAGGAACCTTGAAAAGAGGGTTTACCAGGTGACGGAAGAGATTGACAAGAGAGTGGCTGAAATAAAATTGAATTCCCTTGGGGTTAAAATAGATTACCTTACACCTGAACAGGAAGAGTATCTGTATGGATGGGAGCATGGGGAATGACATGCAAATTGATAGGAGCAGTAAAAGGAGTATTGCCTGATGAACGGGTGGACCGGCAGGATTCTCAGGATAAACTTAACGGAGCAAAAAGTTAATATTGAAGAGCCGGACTTTGAAAGCTACCTGAGCTTTTTGGGGGGAAGGGGGCTGGGCTGCCAAATCCTCTGGCAGGAAGTAGGCCCCCGGGTAGACCCCCTTTCTCCGGCCAACAAACTGGTTTTTCTGACGGGTCCATTGACGGGCGCTAGGGTTCCTACCTCCGGAAGGTTTACAGTGACGTCAAAATCTCCGCTTACAGGTACGGTTTTTGATTCCAATTCCGGAGGGATATGGGGCGCCCGGTTGAAGAAAGCAGGTTATGACGGGCTGATTGTTGAAGGAAAGGCTGAGAGACCCGTATATATAGTTATTAATGAAAAAGAGGCTGTCATAAAAGACGCCGGAAGACTTTGGGGTCTTAATGTCCCAGATACGACCGGGACTATAGCTGCGGCCGAGGGAACCGGATACAGCGTGGCCTGCATAGGTCCGGCGGGCGAAAACCGGGTGAAAATCTCGTGTATTATGAACGATAACACGCGGGCTCTGGGCAGGGGTGGTCTCGGGGCTGTGATGGGATCTAAGCTGCTTAAGGCTATAGCTGTGAAAGGATCACGCAAAATCGACCCGGCGCAGCCCGATAAGCTGGAATTTGTCCTGTACGAGACAAACAAGTGGATAAAGGCCAACCCCATAACTTCTCAGGGACTGCCGGAATTCGGCACACCGGTGCTGGTTAACCTGTTTAACGAATGCGGCATCTTCCCGTCATACAATTTTCAGCAATCACAGTTTACCGACGCCTATTATGTATCGGGGGAAGCTGTTGCTGAAAAAATACTGGTTGGAAAAAAAGGATGTTACGGGTGCCCGATAAAATGCACCAGGCTGACGAGGACCAGTCGCGATTCGGGAGAAGGGCCGGAATACGAATCCATATGGGCATTGGGCCCGGAATGCGGGATCAGTGACCTGGAAGCGGTTGCCGAAGCCGGTTACCTGTGCAACAGGCTGGGTCTAGATACCATATCGGTAGGGGTTACCATAGGGTGTGCCATGGAAATGGCAGAGAAAAAAATGATCGAAGCCGATATTAGATTTGGTGACGCCTCCCGGATGTGCTCACTGGTCGAAGATATCGCCTACCGGCGCGGGCTTGGCAGGGAGCTGGGGGAAGGTTCCCGGAACTTTGCCCGCAAACATGGCGGTGAACGTTTTGCCATGCAGGTTAAGGGGCTGGAACTGCCGGCCTATGACCCCAGGGGAGTACAGGGGATGGGGCTGGGATTCGCCACTTCCAACCGGGGCGGATGCCATCTCAGGGCATATATGGTGGGACCGGAAATCCTGGGAATTCCTAAAATGGTGGACAGATTTTCTGTTGAAGGAAAGGCCGGGCTAACCATCTTTTATCAGAATGTTAATGCTGCCATGGATTCGCTGATCATCTGCCGGTTTATGGGTTTGGCGGTTTCTGAAGAATACTTTGCCAGGCTACTGTCTGCCGTTACGGGAGTCAACTTTCAACCACAGGACCTGCATATAATAGGCGAAAGGATCTGGAACCTGGAAAGGATGTACAACCTGCGCGAAGGGTTGTCATCTGCCGACGACACCCTGCCGGAGCGTTTACTGCGGGAACCTGTTAAAAACGGTCCGGCCCGGGGGCGTGTTGTAGAACTGGACAGGATGCTTGAAGACTATTATAAGTTCAGGGGCTGGGATGTCAGCGGGATTCCTACGCAAAAAAAACTGTCAGAACTTGGGCTGGAGGTTATTTAAATGTTCAGTCAGTTCAGTCAAATAGGGCGCGACCTGTTTGTCCAGGGGGTAAACAGTTCCCACAGCGGAAACATGAGTGTGCGCCAGGGGGACAGGCTGGTGATTACCAGGAGAGGATCTATGCTGCACAACCTGAAGGAATCCGACCTGATCGAAACCGGTTTGGACAAAAATGACAGCCACATTGCACTTGCTTCAACGGAAGTGGGAGTCCACCGGTCAATTTACAAGAATACCTCAGCGCTGGCGATTGTTCACGCCCACCCGGTTTATGCAACTGCCCTTTCCCTGGTGCAGGACGAGATAATCCCAATTGATTCGGAGGGCCAATACCTGCTGCACAGGATTCCGGTCATTGGGTTTGAACACACTGTCGGGTCAGAAGAGGTTGCCAGGGTATTGCCGGACTTCTTAAAGGAATATAAAATTGTAATGGTCCGGGGACACGGCAGTTTTGCCGTTGGCCAACTTCTGGAGGAGGCCTACCAGTGGACATCCAGCTTAGAGAATATATGCAAAATAATCTATTTAACCCGGACCCTGAACGGTGAAATAAAAGAAAGCAAGGGAAAGCATTACGATAAATGGTGATAAGGAGGCCGGTAGATGAGCAGGTTAGTAATTAAGAACGCAACCATTATTCCCATGACCGGTGCAGAGGCCAGGATATACGGCGGAGAGATCGGTATCGACGGAAACAGGATATCATTTGTAGGAGGGAAAGGAACAATTCCGGAAGACTGGAGAGCCGATGAAGAAATTAATGCCAGTGGTATGGTGGTTATGCCGGGGTTCATAAATTGCCACACCCATGCGGCAATGACGCTGCTTCGCAGTTATGCTGACGACATGCCCCTGATGGAGTGGCTGGAGCAGCGGATATGGCCGCTGGAAGCACGGCTGACAGGGGAAGATGTCTACTGGGGTACCATGCTGTGTATCCTGGAGATGATAAAATCAGGGACTACAGCTTTTGCCGATATGTACTTTTTTATGGATGACGTTGCCCGGGCGGTGGAAAAAAGCGGGATCAGGGCCAGCCTCTCCAGAGGCATGATCGGGGTAGCGCCTACTGCCCAACTGGCATTGGATGAAACGGGAGAGTTTGTAGAAAGATGGAACGGTGCAGCCGAAGGACGCATTACAACCATGGTAGGGCCACATGCGCCCTATACCTGCCCGCCCGAATACATGAAGAAAGTACTCTCCCTGGCGGAGAAATTCGATGTGGGAATACATATTCACCTGGCTGAAACAAGAGCGGAAGTGGAAGAGATCAGGAAGGATTATGGTAAAACGCCAATTGAGTATGTCAATGACCTGGGTGTGCTGGATTTCCCGGTATTGGCCGCCCACTGTGTCCACCTCACACAGGGTGACATAAAAATTTTGCAGAAAAAGAATGTAGGAATTGCCCACAATCCCGAAAGTAACATGAAACTGGCCAGTGGGATTGCGCCTGTTCCGCAGTTGCTGGCAGAAGGACTTAATGTGGGATTGGGAACGGATGGAGCCGCCAGCAATAACAACCTGGACATGATGGAGGAAATGCGGTCGGCTGCCCTCCTGCATAAGGTTCATACTGGCGAGCCCACCACAATTCCTTCTTACCAGGCCCTGGATATGGCAACGAGAAACGGGGGCAGGGTCTTGGGATTGCATGACGTAGGAGTAATTGAATCCGGCTATAAAGCCGATCTAATCCTGATTGATTTTGAAAAGCCCCACCTTTATCCAAAGCATAATATAATTGCGCATACAGTCTATTCTGCCCAATCATCCGATATCGACACAGTGATAGTTGACGGGAAAATAATCATGAGAAACAGGAAGGTCACTACCATAAATGAGGAAGAAGTGCTCGAAAATGTCCAAAGGTGTGCAGACAGGCTGGTTGGTAAAAAGCCTTAATAAAACAGGAATGCGGAAGCGAGGCTTCCGCTTTTTTGGTGCAACAAAAAAAA
>DDKP01000159.1 GCA_002339745.1 Firmicutes bacterium UBA2595
TGAGGCAGCAGCAACCGGGAAACAAAGAGATGGTGGAATACTATGGCAAGGTGGTAAGGAAAACCGGCAGCCCCATGTATGTTATGTTTGAGCCCAACCCATACGCTCAACAGTTGATATACAACCTGATAAATGAAAAGTAGTGTTTTGAAGGGGGGCCAGCGGAATTGTGCCGGCCCCTTTAATATTAAATAAATAGTACTAAGTAATTTTGGAGATGTGTTATAATGAAGTATGTACGGCAAAAATGGGGAGGTAAGCGCTTTTGCCGGGAGGAAGCGTTAATCAGGAGGAGACTTGACTTGAATGTACTGGTTTTTGGTCTTGGCGCTAAGGTGGTCCTGGCCCGGGTTATTTTTGGGGCTGTGACCAGGGATAGCGGATGGTCCGAGGTTACCGTCATAGCAGACGATGTGGTGATAGGCTCGCCGGGGAACCGCATAGACAAAAAGGTTTTGGATGATTTTGCCGCGGTTTTCTGCCAGGCCGGCATTCCTACCAGGGTATCGGAAGAGAGAGATATTCGGTCTCCTTACAGCCATGAAGCAAAAAACCTTTTGGACCGATGCCGACAGTTACCTGGAGGAATTTTACAGTAAAACTGTCCCGCTTACGGCTAATCACCATGCTTCTATGCTTCAGGATATCAGGAAAGGCAGAAAAACCGAAATTGACGCGTTGAACGGCGCTGTTGTAAGACTGGGGAAACAGTACGGAGTGCCTACACCGGTAAATGAGGCGGTCACTTTACTGGTGAAGGCCAAAGAACAGATGGTGGGGCGTCAAAGGGCTCTACAGAAAATATAATTTTTGCAGATATATTCCAAAGATGGTTAGAATAGAAATCCGGCTCATCGGCTAAAAACACTTGCATCTAACCAAAATAAATTGTATAATGGTTAAGCGAAATTGGTCAAAACTAAATTAATTATACAGATATTATCGACCATGGAGAGATGTCCGAGTTGGCCGAAGGAGCACGACTGGAAATCGTGTAGGCGGGCTAAATCCTGCCTCGAGGGTTCGAATCCCTCTCTCTCCGCCATAATGATATTATGGCCATTAACTAGCGGTATTTAGTTACTGGCCTTTAATATTAGGTGTATAAGTTTGGCCGTGCTACACGGGGAGGTAGCGGTGCCCTGCACCTGCAATCCGCTATAGCAGGGTGGAATTCCTGTCCCCGGCTTTATTCCGTGGGGACTGACCTTCGTAAGTGGCGTTGAAGACCGGGTCTTACGCAACGTGAACCTGTGAACCCCGTCAGGTCCGGAAGGAAGCAGCGGTAAGCGGGACCTCGCGTGTGCCGTAAGGGAGCCTGGTCAGAGTTAACTGCGACGGTAACGCTTGGGGAGTAACTGCCAAAGACAGGTGCACGGCTCAATTTTTCGAACAGCCGGATTACCGGCTGTTCAATTTATTGGCAAAGTTCAAAAACGTGTTTGTCAGAAAACTGAACAACCGACCAAACTGTATTATATTTAGTAAACTTAAAAGGTAGAATTATATCAATAAACTGAAATATTGCCTGAAAAACGTGAGAAAACAGGGGATACTCTCAGTTTTTAATGGTATTACGGAGCTCCTGATGTTAGACAAAATACCGTTCAATTGTGATAAAATAGAAGCGTGTATTGTGAAAAATGTTACAAAGGAGGGAGGCGGTGGTTAAAACCTTGAAGGGGACATAATTGGAGACCAGGGCGTTGTCTAATCCCTTGATGGGGTGGGACCAGGAAGCTGCGGAATTCTTCAAAGACCCTCCCTATAACCGGAATTATGAATAGTATTATAGTGTTATGAAGTTGTATAGAAGAACTTCATAGATTTGCCTCATTAGAATAAGAGTGTCCCATAAGTAAATGGGACACCCTTTCTTTATATCCATGAAAGTACAGAGAGGGGCAGATATATTCCTTCACGACGGCGCCAATTTAGAGTAGCTGCCTCCATTTTATATGAAAATTATATGAAAAGGGCATGCTTTAAGGGTTGAACAGCGGGATTGTTACCCCGGTGAAGGGATGAATTTCTTTTATGCTGAAGGAGTTCAGTCTGATGCTGACGAAATTAAGTATACATTATAAATAATGAAGGCAGTGAGGTCAGCAATGGGCGATTTAAAGGAACTATGTAAAAAGTTTACCAATCTTTCAGATGCGGACATTGAGCTTCTGGAACAGGTATCCTTAGATTTACCGTACATTTCCGAACTTACCGGCAGCGATATTTTCATAGATGCCCTGACCAGTAACAACAGAGATGCCATTGTTCTGGCCTGGGCAAAGCCTCCCGGAAACTCTCTCTATTCTACCAGTGTTGTTGGGGAACTGGCGTATCATACTAATGAACCCGCTGTTTATCATACCCTGAAAACCGGTGAGACCAGCCGTGATGTCCGAGGTATAAGCCAGGAAGGCGTACCTATTGCCCAGACTGTTGTACCCATTTGTCCGATCTGGCCCCCCTCCATAATCCCGCCAATTTGCTGGGGATAGAAGCCTGTGAAAAGATAATGCCCGATGTCAGACAAGTTGCGGTGTTTGACACAAGTTTTCACCAGACAATTCCGCGCCATGCCTGCCTGTATGCAATTCCGTACAGGTTTTACGAGAAATACGGCATCCGCAGGTACGGTTTTCACGGGACTTCCCATAAATATGTTGCTTTACGGGCAGCACGGATAATGGGACGTCCTCCGGAAGAACTGCGCCTGATTACCTGTCACATGGGAAACGGAGCCAGTATCACAGCTGTCCGGGGCGGCAAGTCGGTGGATACCAGTATGGGTTTTACCCCCCTGGAGGGAGTGGCCATGGGTACCCGGAGCGGTGACCTGGACCCGGCTGTCGTGACATACCTGATGGAAAAGGAAAACCTGGGAGTGGGTGAGATTAACAGGATACTCAATCACGAGAGCGGGGTACTGGGGATTTCCGGGTTAAGCAGTGATTTCCGGGACATTGAACGGGCGGCGTCGGAAGGAAACGAGCGGGCACAACTGGCCCTTGACCTGTTTGCCTACAGGGTAAAGAAATACATCGGAGCATACGCGGCTGTATTAGAAGGAATAGACGGCATAGTGTTCACCGCCGGTCTGGGTGAAAATTCGCCGGCGGTCAGGTCAGCAATTTGTTCGGGACTGGGATATCTGCAGGTGAGGATAGAACCCCGGAAAAACCAGGTCAGGGGGCAGGAAGCGGACATATCAGCGG
>DDKP01000003.1 GCA_002339745.1 Firmicutes bacterium UBA2595
TCCGCTGCTGAAAGAGAACCACCAGGGTGGCCGGACTTGGCCTCACCCAACATCCTGACAATATGCTGCCTGATCTTGCAGGCTTTGTCTGCCAGGTCCTGCAATGTGGAAGCTTCCATTATTTCTGTCAACTCCTTAACTAAAATCTTCTTTTGAAGCCTTCGCCGAGGACCTCATGTACATCAGTCAGAATAACGAAGGCCCTGGGGTCAACTGTATGGACCATCTCTTTAAGAGTTGAGATCTCTGAACGGGTCACAACCGACAGGATAACATCCCGTTCGGTGCGGGTGTACATCCCCTTCCCTCGAAGGGCAGTAACCCCCCTGTCCAGCTTTTGCAAAATTACGTCGGCCACCTCGTCTGGTTTTTGGGAAATAATCAGCGCAGCTTTGGCATAACCAAAGCCCTCCTGGACTATATCAATTACCCTGGCAGTCAAAAAGACTGTAAGCAGCGCATAAAGGGCCAGCTCGGCGCTTTTGAACACTATGCCCGCCGCAACAATCACCGAAGCATCGATAATGAAGAGGACAACGCCTACACTAAGCTTCATATAGTTATTGACGATGGCCGCCGCCAGATCGGTCCCGCCGGTTGTTCCCTTGTTGCGAAAAACAAGACCGACCCCAATGCCTACAATAATACCACCATAAATGGAAGCCAAGAGCGGATCCCTGGTAGGTATAGATACCCGGCGGGCAATTAAATCGATTATCACGGAGAGGGTAATGGTGCCGAAAAGTGACCTGACCCCAAACCCCATTCCCAACCGCCTGATACCAATCAAAAACAGGGGGATATTTATGGCCAGCATGGTCACCCCAACGGGGACATGAGCCAGATAGTGAACAATTGTGGCAATCCCGCTCACCCCGCCGGCGGCAATCTTATTGGGTACAAGAAACATGTCAAGCCCAAGCGCTGTCAGCAAAACGCCCAACAGTATAAAGAGGTATTCGCGCAGACCTTTCCAGTTCAAAAAAAGTCATCTCCCGGCATTAATAATACTATGTTTCCTCGGGAGTACTTTTTCTAACCGCACAGCCTACCCGTTTTGTGCCTGCATCTGAAGATACCTGGTAATAAACGGGTCGATATTGCCGTCCATCACCGACTCGACATTTCCTATTTCCACACCGGTCCGGTGGTCTTTCACCAGGGTATAAGGCTGAAAAATATAAGACCTGATCTGGCTTCCCCAGGCTATCTCCTGCTGCTCACCCCTGATAGCATTCAGCTCCTCCTCTTTTTGTTTCAACTGGAGATCCAGGAGCCTGGCCTGCAGCAGTTTCATGGCTTTCAGCCGGTTCGCATGCTGGGAGCGTTCATTTTGACACTGGACGACAATCCCCGTGGGCAGATGGGTTATCCTGACAGCCGAATCTGTTTTATTAACATGCTGCCCTCCGGCGCCGCCGGAGCGAAATGTATCGATTTTCAGATCGGCTGGGTCAATCACAATTTGGGTATCGTCTTCGACCTCCGGCATAACATCCGCGGAAGCGAATGAGGTGTGCCTTCTCCCCGAAGCGTCAAAGGGAGATATACGGACGAGGCGATGGATTCCCTTCTCAGCCTTCAGGTACCCGTAAGCATTCTCTCCGGATATGAGCAGTGAAACACTTTTAACTCCGGCTTCGTCACCTGGCAGAAGGTCCAGTATTTCAACCCCGTATCCTTTACTGTCAGCCCACCGGGTATACATTCTCAGAAGCATCTGCACCCAATCCTGCGACTCGGTTCCACCAGCTCCGGCATGAAGAGATATAACGGCATTAGCCCTGTCATACGGCCCTTTCAGCAATAGTTCCAGCTCAAGTTCCGAAAGCCTTTCGTTTAGTTTGATAACCGCTTCGGATACTTCTTTCTCAAGAGATTCGTCACCCTCTTCAACCCCCAGTTGCCATAAAACACTGGCATCCTCGTAGGAAGAAAGTACCTCATTGTAATCTTCAGTCTTGTCCCTCAGACGGGTTATTTCCTGCATAATCTGTTGAGCCTTATCGGGGTCATTCCAAAAACCTTCAGACGCTACCTGAGCTTCAAGCTCTTCAATCCTCTTAATCTTACGGTCATAGTCAAAGAGAAACCCTCAGTTCGTCGATCCGGTTCCTGAGAATCTCAAGGTCTTTCTTAAAATCAGCAATCATGATAATACCTCCAAACTCGTGTCATAACTTATATCATTATACTTTTGTGAATGATTTTTGTCAAAATCTCAGTGTTGGATCAATGTTTAACTCGTTTATTTTGCCTCGTTAACTTTCTTCCTGGCTTCGTGAAAATTTGATTCTATGTCCTGTCCAAGGCTGTATCCGTGCCGGACTTCTTTAATTTTTTGGGAACCCTGGCCGGGGCGCATTCATCAATAGAAAATAATTTGTCATCAACTCCTGCCCTTACCGCAGTCATGAAATAAAACTGCGGTTACCAGTTCATCACGGTCAATATCCAATTCAGCCAGGTTGCCGTTTTGACAATCAACCGTTTCCCCATTATAGGTAATCTTGAGCTGCATGAGAGGAAACCCTCCTCAGCCGGAAAATGGAATGATATATAAATTTGACAAATTTCTCCGCTTTCCTTCAAAAAAAGAAGGATGTAAACCATCCCTCATGTAACCCTCTAAAATTTTATTTAACTTTGACAGCGGGGGATAATTACTCCGTTAATTCCTTAAGATCAATCTTCCCTTTTCCCGGCTCGGCTATATCAAGCACACTTCTCAGCACCACTATATCGACCCTGCGATTCCGGGCTCTGTTTGCTTCGGAGGTATTTGGCGCCACCGGGCGGAATTCACCGTAGCCGGTAGCTGAAAGTTTCTCTGGCTTTATCCCCACCTCGGTTACCAAAAACCGGACCACATTAGTGGCTCTTGCCGTAGACAGTTCCCAGTTGGACGGAAACTGGGCTGTATGAATGGGAAGATTGCAGGTGTGTCCTTCTATCCTTATGTTGTTGGGTAATTGTGATAATACCTGCCCAACTTTTAAAATTACTTCTCTGGCAGGAGGCGTAATCTGTGCAGAACCCTTATTAAAAAGAAGCGCCTCTTTCAGACTAATGACCAAACCCCGTTCTTCCTGAGAAACTTCAACTTTACTTTTTAAGCCCTGTTTTTCAATATATTTTTCAATCTCTTCTTTGGCCTTCCTCATGCTGGCCAGTTCGGTCCTACCTCCGGCGGCGGTACTATCCGGGATCATCAATGGACCTGGCGCGTCGCCCAGAATATACCCGCTGTTCTGCCCCAGCAGGGCTTCAGTCATGGAAGCAGACAGCTGGGCAAATTTTTTGGAGTTGATGTTGCTTATCGTGTACATTATGATAAAAAAAATCATGAGCAGGGTAATCAGGTCAGCATATGTAATAAGCCACCGCTCATGGTTAGGGGCTTTTTCGGGTTCTCTACCGCGTCTGCCCATAAGACCACCCCTATTCCTTTGAGGGTTCCTCCTGGCGTACTTTTGCCGCTAAGAAGGCCTTGAGTTTTTCGCGTACAATGCTGGGGTTATCTCCTGCCTGAATGGAAAGGATGCCTTCCAGGGCAATTTCTCTCATAAATCGCTCCTGTTTACTCTTTAACTTCAGTTTATGGCCGATCGGCAGCCAAACAACATTGGCAAAACAAACGCCGTAAAGGGTTGCAATAAAAGCGACGGCAATAGCCGGTCCCAGTTTATCCGGGTCAGAAAGGTTACTCAACACGTGGACAAGCCCCATTACCGTACCGATAATCCCCATCGTTGGAGAGTAACCGCCGGCCGCTTCGAATATATCAGCGCCGATTTTGTGCCTCTGGTCTGTAAAATCTATCTGTGTCTCCAGGATGTCCCTCACCAGCGCCGGGTCGGTCCCGTCAACCACCAGTTGGATACCCTGGCGAACAAATTCGTCGTCAATACTTGCCGTTTCCCTTTCCAGGCTGAGCAAGCCCTCGCGCCTCGCTTTTTCCGCAAATCCACATAAGGTTGTAATAAGTTCGTTTACATTGTATTTTTTTTCCGTAAACATTATTTGAAAGAGTTTTCCAACCTGTTTGATGTCATCCATTCCAAAACTGGCCATCGTGGCGCCGGCGGTACCGCCGAAAACTATCATCGCAGCAGTTGGCTGCAAGAGAGAAGTGAAATGTCCGCCTTCCAGCATAAATCCGCCTATTAACATCGCAAACCCGAAAAGAATACCTATAACAGATGATAAATCCACGTTTATGCCCCACCCTCTAGGATTTTTGCATCATTTAATATAAATAATAATTAGCTAGTAACTCTTCTTTTCCTGCTATAAATCCCGATTATTTGACATTTTTTTCACTTAATGTCGGCATAAGGTACTTAACATTAAATAATATCGAAGAAAGGCGGCCTCAACTTTAGTGTTTGTAAAGCAAAAAAAAGCGCTTTTCAGCGCTTTTTATTGTCCGCAGCACTTTTTGTATTTCTTGCCGCTGCCGCACGGGCAGGGCTCGTTGCGACCTATCCGTTTTTCGACTTTTCTGGGCTGCCTGGGAGTATCCTCGGCATATCTGTTTTCAACGATATTTTGATGGTGACGAGCCGGTTCCTGAATCACATTGACCCGGAAAATATAGCGTACAACATCTTCGTGAATACTTGAAATCATGTTCTAGAACATTTCATAACCTTCAAACTTGTATTCCACCAGCGGG
>DDKP01000169.1:0-3288 GCA_002339745.1 Firmicutes bacterium UBA2595
AGCTGTGGTGGGACATCGCCGTTATCGAATCGTTTAAACTTCTCCGAAGGGTGTATGATGTTTCCAGGGAAGATTTTCAGAGGAAGCTGGAACTATTTGATGAAATACTGGAAGTGGGCGCCCTTTTGCACCTTCCGGTGCGCAAGCTCAGCCTGGGGCAGCGGATGAGATGCGACCTGGCCGCGGCGCTGCTGCACAGCCCCAAGATTTTATTCCTGGATGAACCGACCATCGGCCTGGATGTATTGGCCAAGTCCAAAATCAGGGATTTCCTCAAGGAGATCAACAGGCAGTACAGGACAACCATAATCCTGACGACTCACGACCTGGGGGATATCGAAGCCCTCTGCCCGCGCGTGGCGATCATAGATAAAGGCAAAATGCTGTTTGATGGCTCGGTGGATGACCTGTATACCCAGTGGGGCCATGATAAACTGGAGGAAATCGTCAAAAGGCTATACCAGGGACACCGGCCGGACCGGCAGGAGACGCATAACAGGGGAGGGGACGGCCTTGCCCGGTAAAAAGACGGGCCGTGGGAGGTTGGCGGCACACTTCTGGAACCGCCTGATGCTCTATATCGAACTGATGCGGATGGAGTTTGTCAACAACCTGGCCTACAGGACAACTTATTTCACCGGTATTTTCAATTACTCGATCCAGATAGGGGCATATTTCTTCCTGTGGGACTCGATTTACGCGGGCCGGAAGGTGCTCGGAGGCCTGAACAAGGAAGAAATGATTACTTACCTTATTGTAGCCTGGGTGGTCAGGTCCTTTTATTTCAGCAACCTTGACCGCAGGGTGGCTGTTGAAATAAGGGACGGCAAGATTGCCCTGGAATTGATCAGGCCTTACAGCTACCAGATGGTCAAATATGCCAGGGCTTTTGGCGAAGCGGTCTTCCGCATTCTCTTTTTTGCCCTCCCGGCGGGGGCTCTGATTTACCTGATCAGGCCATTTGGTCTTCCTGCCAGCTGGCAGAACGGCCTGGTGTTTTTGCTGACCATGCTGGGGAGCTTTGCCATTACCGCCCAAATCAGCATGCTGGCGGGGTTTCTGGCTTTCTTTACCCGCAGCGCCAGCGGCATTTACAGGGCAAAACGTGTTATCATGGACCTGTTTTCCGGGCTTCTCCTGCCTATCAGTTTTTACCCCGATTGGGCCAGGGAAATTATCAAGCTCTTTCCCTTTCAGGTGATAAGCTATATGCCGAACCTGATTTACCTGGGTAAAATCAGCGGCGCAGCGGCGCTGCAGGTAGTCATGCTGCAGTTTTTTTGGATTCTTGTGCTGGGCTTCACGGGATTTTGGTTCTGGCGTTTTGCCGTGAAGCACGTGGTCATCCAGGGAGGATAGAATTACGATGAAAAAACCGGGGTTAAAGGACCAGATAACCCGTCATGCTGTGATATTTTTTCATTACACGGCTCAGTATATGAAAACAAAAATGGCATACCGGGCCGACTTCTTCATATATGTATTGTCTGACCTGTTGCTGCAGTCGGTCAACCTGATTTTTTTGCTGGTGGTGTTTTCAAAGGTCCCGGATATCAAGGGTTGGGATAGAAACCAGGTACTGTTTATATACGGATTTTTCCTGGTGCCTTTTGGCTTCTACAGCGGATTTTTCAACCACCTGTTTGATGTTCCTGAGAAATACGTGCTCCAGGGTGAGATGGACAGGGTCCTGGTCCGCCCTCTGAATGCCTGGTACCAGGTGGTGGTGGAAACCATGAACCCCGAACTGCTGGTGGGGACACTGGCCGGGATTGTAATCATGGCTTATTCGGGGAGCGCCATGGGCCTGCAGCTGGCGTGGTGGGATATTCCCCTGGCGCTGGTGCTGGTATTGGGGGCTACAATGATTTACGCCGGGGTCTACACGTTCCTTGCCAGCCTGGGCTTCTGGACGGAGGGCAATATCGGCCTGATGCCGATGGTCTACAATCTGTCCAACTATGGGCGCTACCCGATGACCATTTACCGCGGGCCGGTACGGTTTATTCTGACATGGATCCTGCCTTTTGCCTTTGTAGGGTTTTACCCGTCGACCGTGCTGCTGCACAGGTATGAATATATCGGGCACGCGTTGCTGACGCCCCTGGTCGGAGTCATATGTTTTACCGTCGCTTACCGGGTTTGGACGGCGGGGATCAGGAGGTACCGGGGTACGGGGAGCTGATAAATTCAGTGAGCAGTGGGTAGGTGCCAAGTGCCTTTCACGAACCTTGCATATTTACACATATAATAATACAATATAAGTATACAATATTAATAGGGGTGATAAAATGTCTGGAAAGGTCAAAAATATTACGTTTTCTCTCCCTGTAGAGCTTGTGGAAAAGTTTAGGGATTATGCCAAAAATAATTATATCCCGTCAGTTAATTCAGCAGTTAAAGAAGCTTTAGAGCAATATTCCACAAAAATAGAAAAAGAAAAACTCCGCAAAGAAATGATGGAAGCGTCAAAGGATCCTTTGTTTATGAAAGATTTGGAAGATAGTATGAAGGCGTTTGAAAGTTCTGATGCCGAGCCAGCCAGGAGGATACCTGAATGGTAAACTATCAATGGGGTATTTTCTGGGCTAACCTTGATCCTGTCAAAGGGTCGGAACAGTCAGGCCTGCGCCCGGTACTGGTAATTTCCGCAGAAGAAGTAAATCAGGCATTACCTATTGTTTCAGTGTTACCGTTAACATCTGTAAAACCGGGAAGAAGAGTTTATCCGACCGAGACATTTTTACCTGCCGCTTACACAGGATTACCAAAGGACTCGATAGCTATGACGCACCAAATAAGGGTAGTATCCAAGGAAAGACTTAATGAACAATGTGGCAGGATAAATGATGAACAGTTGAAGAAAAAAGTTAAGTTAGCTGTAAAAATGTATTTGGATACATGAAGCAGTCCTTGGCAGGGTTAAATTTACCGAAAGCAGGTGACCCAATGAGCTTGGTGTTTTATGTAGTTATTGCGGTGGCGTTGGGTGTAGCTGGGGCGGTGCAAGTTCTTTTAAACAGCAGCCTGAACAGGTCGGCGGACCTGCCGCTGACCGCCTTGGTTGTGAACATGGTTGCGGCCGGTACGGCGCTTGTGGTATACCTGGTATTCAGCAGGCAGAGCTTGACCGTCCTCAGGGATGCCGAATGGTTTTCATTCCTGGGCGGAGTCCTGGGAATGATTATTGTGGTGGGAAGCGCCTTCCTCATTCCCAGGCTGGGGATAACCACCGCCTCCAGCATTATCATAGTTAGCCAGCTCTCCTTCGCCCTGGTGGCCGACCAT
>DDKP01000169.1:3627-6619 GCA_002339745.1 Firmicutes bacterium UBA2595
CCATGTTATGACGAATTTATGAAAGGGATGGAATTTGTGGAATAGATTGGGACCGGAGAGACTTTAATGAAGGAGGTGGCCGGGTGACTGAACAGAGAAAGAAGATACCAGGAAAATGGCTGAAATGGCTGGAAGATGAAGCATGGGCCTGGAAAACTGAAGGCATAATTGATGAAAACCAGGCCGGGGCCATATTGGCCAGGTATGAGGAGATGCGGGCCGCGGAGGAAGCCGACCGTGGAAGCAAGCTGGTAACCGTCCTGGCTGTTATGGGCTCACTTCTGGTAGGGATTGGAGTTATCACCTTTTTTGCCGCCAACTGGCAGGAAATGCCCAAATGGCTGAAAGTATCCGTAGTATTCGGGGGCATCATAGCCGCTTATGGAATAGGGTACTACCTGGCTTTTGAGAAACAAAATTACCCGCGTGTCGGGCGGGCTGTTATTTTCCTGGGGTCCATTCTTTACGGAGCCGGAATATGGCTTATTGCCCAGATTTTTCACATTAACGCCCACTACCCCAACGGGGTATTGTTTTGGGCGGCCGGTATTCTTCCGGTGGCCCTGGTCTGCCGTTCACTGTCTGTTTTAATACAAACGTCCCTGCTGTTGACTTTTTGGACAGTACTTGAACAAACCGGTTTTGAAGTAACCAACTACTTTTACCTGCCTCTTATCGCATTGACGCTGGGCATGGCCTACTGGATGAGATCAAGGCTGGCCGTAGGTTTGTCGCTGCCGGGAATAGCGGTATGGGCCGGGATTGCCAGTGCGGTCTCATTCGGAAGATTTGGCGATATCATGTACGCGTTTCTGCTGACCTCCGTCCTGGGGCTGCTGATTTACGTCCTCGGCAACCTGCATAAGATTAAAGAGAAGTATTCTCTCATGAAATTCCCCTACCAGATTGCGGGACTGTTCGTATTCCTGATTTCGCTTTATGTTTTAAGCTTTAAGTGGCTTGTCCGAGTCCATGACCTGGAGGGATGGGTTTCTTTCCCTCCCTTCTACCTGGCTGCTTTTGGCCTGACGGCCCTGGGGACTTTTTTTGCCGCCGCCTTTCTGGCGGTAAAGGGAAAGGACCGGAAAGAAACAATTAAAGAAGGACTTTTTGTCCTGGTAATTGCCGTAATGCTTTCGGTCCTGACTTTTACCGCGGCTATGCTGGACCGGCATGTTTTCCTGGCGGTTACAAACATCTTTTTGTTTATTTCCATTGTGGCGCTCGTGATTATAGGATATGCCAACAGGGAACCCGTGTTGATAAACTTTGGCCTGGTATTTTTCGTCCTGGATGTGGTGGCGAGGTATTTTGATTTCTTCTGGGACATGCTGGACAAGTCGGTCTTTTTCATGGTAGGCGGGATGCTGCTCCTGGTGGGCGGGACCCTGCTGGAACGGCACAGGAGGAAAATCGTCCGGGAAATGAAGGTGAAGAACTATGCGGCGTAGACTTTGGTTCACTCTTGCCGTGGGCCTGCAAGTTGTTTTCCTGGCGCTGATGATCGGGATGAAATGGTCAACCCTGGCCTTCGGTACCAAGATTTTGCTCAAGACCCAGCCGGTTGACCCCTGGGACCTGTTCAGAGGAGATTATGTGACCCTGAATTATGATATATCCGAACTGGACCTGAACGCCCTTCCGGCTGACAAGAAGGATTTTAAGCGGAACGAAACCGTTTACGTGGTTTTAAAACAGCAGGATAAATACTGGGAACCATCTGCTGTTTCTCATGGAAAGCCCCCGGATGGCAGCCTTTTTATCAGGGGAACGGTAATGTACAGCTATGACGCTAGGTTGCGTGTAAATTACGGGATTGAAAGTTACTTTGTACCCCAGCACGAAGGCAGGGTCATTGAACGGTCCCCGGTTCTCCCGGAAGTGGAGGTCAGTGTGGACAAGCGGGGGAACTCCGCTCTTTCACGGCTGTTTATTGACGGAAAAGAGGTCGAATTCCACTGAACCTATAAAATAAAGGTGTAAAACTTGCGGCCGCCCGCGTTCAGCCAGTGGGCGGCCTTTATGTTTGGTTTAAATTACCAGAAGGAGTTGTGTCGAAATATGTCGAATCAAGATACCATAACCCGCCAAATCGAGGAGGTGTTGACAGCAACGCTAATATAACGCAAGAGAACCATAATTAGCTATCGACAACGAAGTGGAAACTGAACAAGGAGGGAATTAATGACCGGTAAATACTTTAATAAAGCTGTCTTCGTTTCATTGATGGTAACCGTTTTGTTTCTGATTTCTGCGCCTGTAGCCATGGCCGCCGGCGATCAAACCGACCTGTATTACAGGGTACAGGCCGGAGATTCCCTTTGGCTTATCGGATGGAGGTTCGAAACAACCCCCGCTGCCATAAAAAGCCTAAACGGTCTCAAATCCGATGTGGTCTTCACGGGGCAAATTCTGAGGATACCAAGATCCACAGGTCCTGTCCGTGAAATCCCCAAGTCTGTCGATTATGTGGTAAAACAGGGAGACAGCCTGTACATCATCGGACAGAAATTTGGGGTCGCCGCTTCCGCAGTTCAGGAAGCCAACCGGCTGGACAGCGCTGTCATATATACCGGGCAAAAGATTGTGGTACCCCTGCCTCCCCAGACGCGTTATACGGTGCAGAACGGGGATACCCTTTTCCTGATTGCCCGCAGGTTTAATGCCAATATCGATGCGCTGAGCCTTGTCAACAGGATAAATTCTTCCGGACTATGGACCGGACAGGTGTTGTTTGTCCCTGATAACAGTTCCCCGCCGGCTGTACCGAAGCCGCCCAACACTCAGGCTCCGCCTGACGCCAGCCCGTCTCCCCCGGCTGGTAACCCGCCTCCGGATGATAGTATTCAGCCGGAGGACGGCCCAAAACAGCCTCCTGTCCAAGAAGTTCCTCCCGGCAGTGGCAGCGGGGGGCAGGAGAGCCCTCCTAATCCGGAGGGCGGACAATGGGGAGCAGCGCCGCTAGGTGTAGTGTTGTATCGTGTTGCTCCGG
>DDKP01000137.1:0-1381 GCA_002339745.1 Firmicutes bacterium UBA2595
CCGCCCTTGGCGCCAGTGTTTGTTAAAATTTTTCCCAATTACCGATGAACAGTTCTATTCATAACGCTCTCTTTATATATTGTACTGCTCGGAGTGAGGGGGAGCCCTAAATGATAATTGCATTAAAAAGATATTTCTCGGCAAAGCGGCTGATTATTCCTGCTGTACTCGCGTTTACCGCCTGTATGGTAGTTTTCCCGACAGCGGTTTTTGAGGCTTCCAAAGCAGGGGCCTATGCTTGGTGGAACATCGTTTTCCCCGCCTTACTTCCCTTTTTTATAAGTTCCGAGATGCTGATGGGATACGGTATTGTCCAGTTCATGGGTGTCATACTTGAACCGGTTATGAGACCTTTGTTCAACCTGCCCGGCGCAGGAGCTTTTGTAATTGCCGTGGGTTACACCTCAGGATTTCCTATAAGCGCCTCTCTGGCTGCCCGTCTTCGCAAAGACGGCTTCTGTACCAGGTCCGAAGCAGAAAGGCTCATGTGCTTCACAAATAATGCCAGCCCTCTTTTCATGCTGGTCGCTGTCGGTGTCGGGATGTTTCACAACCCACGCCTCGGGGCGCTTATTGCCGGGTGCCACTACCTGGGAAATCTCATACTGGGTTTGGTTCTCCGTTTTTATAAACCGGATGTCACCGTATTTAATTCAGGAACACACACTGGTGGAAGTCTTTTCCGCAGGGCCTTATTTGAAATGCAAAAAGCACAAGGCATGAACCCGCGCTCTTTCGGCAGGATCCTGGGTGATGCCGTGACTTCTTCTGTCAACAAACTGCTGTTGATTGGCGGTTTTATCATTATTTTTTCCATAATCATCAGGGTTTTCATGATTACCGGCGTTATGGAAGTTCTGACAAACATTGTTGGACTAGCGGCATTACCCCTGGGATTTGCGAATGAAGCAATAATGTCCCTCAGTTGGGGGTTATTTGAAATCACGCTGGGCGCCAAGGCGGCAGCCGAAGCATCCGTACCGCTTATTCAGAAAGCAGTCTCGACCAGCCTTATTCTCGGCTGGAGCGGAATATCTGTTCTGGCTCAGGTTTCAGCGATGATAAGCGAAACAGACCTCAAGATGGGCTTATTTGTTGTATGCCGATTGCTGCATGCGCTCATCGCCGGCGGTCTTTGCTTTCTTATTCTGCAGGTTGACGGTGTTACTAAATGGCTGGCCAACCCGGTTTTTACCGGCGCCTTTTCACCGGATAACTCGCTTTCCTGGCTGGAAGTTTTCCTTTTTTTCAACCGTCTCTGCATTTATGCCCTGACAGTCTGGGCGCTGCTGGCGCTGGCCGTTTATTTTTTCCGTTCACTCTCAGTGGTTCGCTTCCGTGTTTAAACAATTAACAAGGCAGGCGTCTGACCTGCCTTGTT
>DDKP01000137.1:1717-6787 GCA_002339745.1 Firmicutes bacterium UBA2595
ATTAGTTTACTTGGAAGCAGCGGCTTCCTGTTCAATCTTAGGAGGCGTGCGGAGTTCTTCTCTGGCATTCTTAATCTGAGTTAGAATTTTTTCAAGGTTTTCTTCTGTTGTCAGTAGTAAGTCATCAACAAATTGGTAGGCGCCAATCTTGATTTCTCTTGACATGGCCTTAGCCTGTTCCATCACTTCCGTAGCCTGTTCGCGGGCTTTTTTAACCAGCTCGTTTTCCCCGGTCATCCTGTCCAATTCTTGTTTGGCCTCGGCTATTATTCTATTGGCCTCGTGCTTTGCCTCATCGAGTATTTTTTCACTCTCCTGCATAACAGCCTTAGCCTTTCTCATCTCATCAGGCAGAGACGTCCGGATGTGGTCAATCATGTCCAGGATAAGCTCATCGTCAACCAGAATTTTGCCCACCAGGGGAACCCTGGTGCTCTCTTCTACCAGTTCTTCTAACTCGTTTAAGACATCCAGGATATCCATCTGCATTCCTCCTAAAGCCAAAAATTTTTCTATTGGTCTTGTATATTAAAAGAAAATTTTTCTTTTAGCTTGTTCTCCACCGCCAGCGGAACAAAATCCCGGATGCATCCTCCCAGGGAACCTACTTCCTTCACCACGCTGGAACTGAGAAATGACCACTGTGGTTGAGCCATCATGAAGATTGTCTCAACTTCGGGAAGCAGTTTTTTGTTGGTCAGCGCCATTTGAAACTCGTTTTCAAAATCTGAAATAGCCCTTAATCCCCTGATTATGGCTTGGGCTTTTTTCCTGGCGGTATAGTTTACTGTCAAACCCTTAAAACTGTCCACCGAGACGTTTTTGTATGTTTTCAGCACTTCTTTCAGGAGATCCACTCGTTCATCCAGTGTGAAGAGCGGTTTTTTTCCCGCGTTTTCTGATACGGCAACAATAACATGATCAAACAGGAAGGCCGCTCTTTCAATTATGTCTATGTGTCCGTTGGTAACCGGGTCAAAGCTCCCGGGATAAATAGCCAGTTTCACGTGATACCCCTTTCCTTTCACTGAAAAATCAGGATTCCTGGTAAAACGACAAGACCGTATCACCGTATTTTTCCTTCCGGAATAATCGAAAACTTCCTACCGATTCCGGCAGGACATCCAACTTACTGCTCTCTGCGATTATTAACCCCCCGGAAGCAAGTACTTTTCCTTTGTTTATTTCCGTTAAACATGGCTCAATAAGACCTTTCAGGTATGGAGGATCCATAAAAATAATGTCAAACGTCATATCTTTTACCGAAAGGCTTTTGATGGCACTTTCAACACTCTGAGACAAAATCTCTGCATAATCATCCAATCCGGTTAATTGCAGGTTTTCCCTGATTACCTTAATGGCTCGCGGGTCGTTTTCAACCAGGACTGACCTTTCTGCCCCTCTACTGATTGCTTCGATGCTGATAGCCCCGGTTCCTGCATACAGGTCCAGAAATTTAGCGTTAACAATCCTGCTGCCGATAATATTGAAGAGTGATTCTTTTGTGCGGTCGGAAGTCGGGCGAGTTTTCAGCCCCTTGGGCGCCTTTAGCCTGCGTCCTTTGACCACGCCTGCAATTACCCGCAAAGTATTTCTAACACCTCTGGGATGAAATTTTTAACATATTTCATTATAACACAGTTTTTTTGAAAAATCGATTTGAACAGAAAAGTTTTTGTCAATTTTCAACATACCCTGAGGCGAAACGGCAAAAACCGCATTCGAAGCTCATTTCGTCATGCGGTTTCAGATTAGTCTTTACCCTAACGGCTTTTATTATTAAAGTTATGACATTCTAGAGATGAACTTCTTCATTATCCAGTTGGCCGCGGTGTTAATTATAAATATTGTTATGATAAGCACAGTTCCGGTGGCAAAGGCCTTTTCAATGGCCGATTGAGTTCCGACTTCCAGGGCTACCAGGTATAAGTGCATAGACATTGTGCGGGCGGGGTCAAATATGCTGTCCGGCATCCTGAGGGAACCGCCAAGAGTCAGCATCAACGCTGCTGTTTCTCCGATTACCCGTCCTATGGACAGGATAACGCCGGTAATAATCCCCGGCAGTGCAGAAGGCAATATTACCTTGCAAATTGTCTGCCATTTTGTTGCCCCCAGCGCCAGGCTCCCTTCCCGGTAGGAAACAGGCACCGTTTTTATAGCCTCCTCCGATGTCCTCACCAGAGTAGGCAAAATCATCGTTGCACCGGTCAGGGCGCCGGAAAGCAGGGACCACCCGTGAGTTATGGGTTCCAGGAGGATTACAAAGAATGCAAAACCGAATAACCCAAATACTATAGACGGTATGCCGGCCAGCGCCTCAGTCCCAAACCTGATTATTCTTGTAACTTTCCCTTCCCGGGTATATTCTGTCAGGTAAATGGCCGCCCCTACCCCGATGGGAGTCGCAATGGCCAGGGTAAGTACGGTAAAATATACCGTTGAGACTATAATAGGGAAAATGCCGCCTTCGGACCCCATTTTCCTGGGTTTCGCTGTGAGGAACTCCCAGTCAACATGCAGTAGCCCTTCAAAAAGAACGTAACCGATTACTATTATCAAAACAGCTACTGTGGAGAATCCTGCTATCCACAGGGCTGCTTTAGCAATTTTTTGCGCTGTCTTTACCGACATCATGACCGGCCCACCCCTCTCTTGGCTACCGCGGTGGCCAGGGTATTAAGGGCCATGATAATTACGAATAAGACGATTCCTGTGGCAAATAACGCCTTCACATGGTCTCCGGCCGCATATCCCATTTCTATGGCGATGTTGCCTGTTAATGTTCTTACCGGGGCAAAAATGGAATCAGGTATAGCCACCGTATTTCCGGCCACCATGATTACAGCCATGGTCTCTCCCAGAGCCCGCCCCATCCCCAGCACAATGGCGGCAATAATCCCGGAAATGGCAGCCGGAAGCAGTACTTTGTAAATCGTCTGCCATTGGGTTGCCCCCAGGGCCAGCGACGCCTCTTTGTACTCATGGGGGACCGAGCGGATAGCATCCTCGGAGATGT
Organism: Firmicutes bacterium UBA2595; assembly: GCA_002339745.1. GTDB lineage: Bacteria > Bacillota > Thermincolia > Thermincolales > UBA2595 > UBA2595. The sequence goes on from DDKP01000137.1 coordinate 4,737, forward strand.
TTATGACAGTGGGAAGAATCATAATAGCCAGTATGATGGAAGCTGAAAGAACACTGTACCCCCGTTGATACTCCGGTCTCAATAGGTTGGCAAGGTAAGTCCTTTCAATGTTCATCAGGACCTGGTTGATTATAACCATTCCGAACAGACCATAAACAACCGACGGGATCCCAGCCAGGAGCTCTACTGCCGGGCGGACAATCCTGCTAACCCAGGGCGGGGCAAATTCAGCAAGGAAGATGGCAGTTGCGACTCCCAAAGGGACTCCCAAGATTAATGCTCCAAAAGTCACGGCAAACGTCCCGACAATCATCGGGAAAATGCCGAATTCCCCCTCCGTAGGGTGCCATTCCCTGCCCAGCAGGAATTTGAACAAACCGACTTTACCGATGATAGGCAAACCTTCTTTAAAAATAAAACCGCCAATTAAAATTATCGTAATAACCGAAACGAACGCGCTGACCAAGAGAATTTTTTCATAGACTCTTTCTTTCACCTTATAGCTCACCGTATCACCTACTCCAAACGGCTTAAGGGCGGACTCGGTCCACCCCTTCTATTGCCTTTCAACCTTTTATAACTGCTATTTAACTTTGATATAGTGCTCAGAAACTATTTTTTGTCCTTCTTCACTGAGCACATAATCGATAAACGCCTTTGTGGCTGCGTCGGTTTCCCCTTTGGTCAGGAACAGGAAGGGCCTAGATATTTTGTACGAACCGTCAAGAACAGCAGCCTCTGAAGGTTCCACACCGTCAACCTTCACTGCTTTTACGGTGTCATCCACCGAGCCGAGGGAAATAAAACCGATGGCGTTTATATCTTTAGTTACGGCAGTTTTTATGGCCCCGGTAGAGTTCTGTACAATAGCGCTGGATATTAAGCTGGCACTATTACCTAATACTATTTCCTGGAACGCTCCCCTAGTACCGGACCCCTCTTCACGGACTACAACCGTAATGGGACTTTTTTTCCCTCCTACTTCACTCCAGTCCTTGATTTCACCTGAAAATATCTTTTTTACTTGGTCCATGCTGAGTTCCGAAACCTGGTTGGCTGAATTGACCACAACGGCAATACCGTCTTTAGCAATAACTGTTTCAGTTAAATCATACCCTTTTTCTTCGGCCTTAAGTTCCCTGGATGACGTGCCCACCTGGGCTGTTCCGGTTTTGGCCGCCTCAACCCCCGCACTGGAACCCCCTCCCTGTACACTTACTGCCACATCAGGATTCTTGTCCATGAAGGCCTCTGCCAATTCTTCTACCAGAGGCTGCACCGATGTAGAGCCGGCTACCTTTACAGTGCCGCCGGTTATCGATCCGCCCGCAGGCTTCGCCCCGTTTTTTTCGGAACTCTTGCCGCCATCGCATCCGGCAACCGCCAGCAAGGTTACCAGTATAACTGCCAGGAGCAGCGCTACTCTTAACTTATTAGTAATCAGCGTCTTCATTGTTTTCCTCCTTGTTGATTAAACAGGTCATATTCGTGGTTTACCAACCACAATGTGATTATATTTCATCAATGTAAAAATACAACGTATGTTATGTTAAAGTTATGTTAAGATAATTCAAATGGAGCTATCCCAAATGTTATTACTGAAGACGGGCAGGTATGTTCCGAAGAGCGGCGTTATATCGTCCACCGGCCCTGATCCGCACAGCGGGAGTGGTTGCCGGTGGAGATTGTGGCCGCTCGCAGGAATATACCTGCCCGTCAAGTATTTTTACCGAACTGAGAAGATAGCATATTTATGGGACAGCCCTCTTTTACTTGGTAAACCTGTCAGCAACCTTGGTTGCCCCATATGAGTAAGGCTTGACTTTTGCCAGGAAACCACACATGTTGATCATGCCTACCACTTGTTGGATTAGCTCCCTGGTCCGCCCCTTTTCTCCTATATCCACGTGTATTTCTATCGTTAATTCGGGGTTCATATCAGCCATCAACTGGATCAGGGTCCCGGCCATCTCCAGGCTGCGGGTAGCTTCTTCAAATACCCTGTGCCTTAATGTCAGCGGGGTCCTGTGGTAAGTGCGGCGAAAGTAAAA
>DDKP01000137.1:7209-13183 GCA_002339745.1 Firmicutes bacterium UBA2595
ATCAGCCGGAACCTGTCTTTGGGGTACGAATTGACAAATTCCAGTATGTCGTCACACATCTCCTTAGCCGTAATTTTACCTTTTGTAGGACTTACAAAATGCATTATGACCACTCCCCCTTGTTATTATAACAAATGTTGAACCTTTTGGACACCCGATAATTTTTGACAGTTTCCTTTAATTTCGGACACAGCGCATTACAAAAAATTGTTTGTCATTTTGACAGTGTAACCAAAAATGTTTATGATGACTATTCATTCCTTTACTTTTTCGTTTTCATGTAATATTATAGAAAAGGTAGATTTCATGGGGAGGTGACGGACTTGTCCGCCTTGGAAAATGAAAATATTATCTGTATATCCTCTGTTGACTGGGACCCCATCTGGACACGTAAACAGCAAGTTATGTCGAGGCTGCCAAAGTCCAACAAAATTCTATATATTGAACCGCCGGTAACCCTCCTGTCTCCTCTGAAAGATCCTAAAAGTATTATTAAATGGTTTACTTTTTTAAAGGGGTTCCGTCCTTGGAGCAAAAATATATTCCTATTTTCTCCACCTGTCACTCTTCCCTTCGGGAACAAGTACAGGGTTATAAACCGTCTCAACCAGTGGTGGGTTTCCCTGTTTTTAAAGGCCGTTATGGCCCACCTCGAAATCAAAAATCCTATAGTTTGGACTTATCTGCCTAATTCGGTAGACCTTGTGGATAAATTGGGTCAGAAAAAACTGCTGGTTTACGACTGTGTTGACGAGCATTCGGAATATTCGGGGTTTATCGATAAAAATACCATGCTCGACATGGAGCGCCAGTTAATAGACAACTGTGATGTTGTTTTCGTTACCGCAAAAGGATTGTATGACTCCAAAAGAGAATATGCCCGTAAGATATACTTTCTTCCCAATGCCGCTGACGTGGAGCATTTTATGAAGGCCCAGCGCCCGGATACGCCGGTTCCACAAGAAATTGCTTCCATTCCCCGGCCGGTGGTGGGATTTGTCGGGGTTATCCAGGATTGGATTGACCTTGATTTGATCAGGGAAACCGCCCTTTCCCACCCTGAATGGTCATTTGTGATGGTCGGCCCTGTAGCGGCCGGCATAGACATTTCGGGCCTGCAGGATCTGCCTAATGTTTATTTTTTAGGAAGAAAGGATGTCTCGGTACTCCCCAGTTATATGAAAGCCTTTGATGTATGTATCAACCCCTTTAAACTTAACGAACTTACCGACAAGGTAAGCCCGTTAAAATTTTACGAATACCTTGCCTCAGGTAAACCCATAGTTTCGGTAAATATGCCAGGTGTCAGCGCTTTTTCAGATATCGTGGAAATAGCCGACAATAAAGAAGAGTTTATTCAGGGTATAGAACGGGCACTTAATGAAGATGACCAGGAAAAATTAAACCGGCGGTTAGAACGGGCCAGCGAAAACTCCTGGGAAAGCCGTGTGGATTTTATGATGTCCAGGATTATCGAAATAATGAACACGCCGGGACATAAACATAAAGGAGGAAAACATGTTGTCAACTGAAACGCTAAAACCGTCTGAGGTTAAAATAGGGATTTTCGGACTAGGGTTTGTCGGTCTGCCATTGGCCTTAAGTTATGCGATTCGAGGCTGCCAGGTTATCGGCGTGGATGTGGACCAAAACCTTGTCAACGAACTTAACCGGGGAGTAACCCATCACCTGGAAAAATATCACGATACCCCGATCCAGGAAGTCCTGGCCGAACAACTGCATAATGGGAGATTCAGAGCCACCACTGATGCCCGGGAAGCCATGAGCCAATGCCGTTACTTTATTATGACTGTTGGTATCCCCGTAGTTGAAGGAAACCACGATTTCAGTCACATTGAATCTTGTTCCAGGGCCATATCCTCCGGATTAAAAAAGGGGGATCTTGTCCTTGTCCGCAGCACCCTGGTTCCCGGTATGACCCGCGGATTTATCATGCCGATTCTGGAAGAGACCGGGCTGAAAGCCGGAGAAGACTTTTATCTGGCCTACTCATCCGAACGGATTGCCGAAGGTAAGGCATTTGATGAATTTGAAAACATGCCGTCACTGGTCAGTGGGATAAATGAGACCAGTGCGGAAGAAGCCCGCCGGCTAATGTCCATTGTAACCAAAGAATTGCACTTGGCCACTTCTATAGAGGTTGTGGAAAGCTCCAAGGTCATGGAAAACATCTCACGTGACGTCAATATTGCCATGGTCAATGAATTTGCCCGCTTCTGTGAAGCATTGGATATAGACGTATTTGAAGTTATCAGGCTGGCCAATACTCATAAACGGGTTAAACTTCTTACACCCGGTCCCGGAGTAGGCGGCTACTGCATTCCCAACGCGCTTCATTATTTAACCCCCAAAGCCGATGAACTTGGCGTTCCCCTAAAGCTCCTGCGTACTGCCCGCAAAATTAATAATGATATCCCCGTTTTTGTGGCCAGCCTTGTCACAAAAAACCTGCCGGTACCGGCCAGCGAAGCCAAAGTCGCTGTGCTTGGAATTGCCATGAAGGATTATTCCAGTGATGACCGTCTAAGTCCCGCCCTGGAAGTCATCAGGCTTATGCAAATGTCCGGCATTAAAGTGTCTGCCTTCGACCCGGCGGTCCCGTCCAACTACGATTTCAAAGTTGAATCCCTTGAGGAAGCTGTTCGTGATGCGCACGCCGTAGTTGTATTGGCCAAACAGGACGGAATAGGCTATAACAACTTCCGGCTTTTCCGCCAGCTCATGAGTAAAGCCGGCACGCCGGTCATAGTCGATACCAAAAATCTATATAACAGGTCAGAAGTTGAAAAACACGGTTTTATCCTGAAAGCAATCTAGTTGCCAGTTGCTATTGGTCGCTGGATACCCGATTACAGAATTATTTATAGAACAACGGTCGCCCCTATAAACAGGCGTCGATGTTCTTTCTTTTTTTTGGGGGCGAATATTTTTTCCCCGATTGGACAATTATATTTTTATAAAATGCACAAATTTTGTTAGGCGGGTGAAATAACATTGAGAAGCGATTTATACAGGAGCCTCGGCATCAAAATTGATATGGCGCTGGAAGCCCACGACATCGTGCGTGGCGACACCGGGCAAGAAATACCAGGCGTTCAGCAGCAAAAACAGTCTTTTGAACATGCAGAGGTAACCGTTATCCGAATCCTGGATGCGTCTGCGGCACAAGTCATGGGGAAACCGGTGGGAACTTACATAACTATTGATGCCCCGGCCATCAGGGAGAACAACAAACAGATCCATAATGAAATTGCAGAAGTTCTGGCGAAACAGTTAAGCTCTCTCTTAAACCTGACCCATGACGCCAGTGTGCTCATTGTTGGGCTGGGAAACTGGAACGCAACACCTGACGCCCTTGGACCCAGGGTAGTAAATTATACCCTGGTCACCCGCCATTTAAAGAAATATGCTCCGCAGGACCTGAGTGGCGGGTTGAGGCCTGTAAGCGCCCTGGCGCCCGGAGTGTTGGGCATCACCGGCATCGAAACTGCTGAAATAATCAAAGGAGTGGTGGAAAAAACACGCCCCGACCTGATCATTGCAATCGATGCACTGGCAACCCAGAGTACGGACCGGATCGCCACCTCCATTCAACTGGCCGACACAGGGATTTCTCCCGGAGCGGGTATTGGCAACCAGAGAATGGGCATCAATAAAGAGACCATGGGAGTACCCGTCATTGCCATCGGAGTCCCTACTGTAGTAAATGCCGCGGTTATAGCCCAGGGCGCTCTGGACCGCTTTATGCAGCAGATGGCCACTAATCCGGTAGTCAGAGATACCGTAAAAAATATAAATCCGATTACCATACAGGAAATCGTAAAAAGTGTTTTAGGTCCGTACAGCACCAATTTAATGGTTACTCCCAAAGAAATTGACGACCTGATTCAATCCCTGGGGAAAATTATTGCCGGGGGAATTTCCATTGCCCTTCATCCGTCGGTAGACCCCCAGGAGTTTCATATGTACCTGCATTGATAATAAAACAAGAAAAAAGGGTAAGCGGGTTTTCCCGCTTACCGGTTTATTAAAACTGGGTTTGTTGTCCTGCCAGGGACTGTTCGTAAGCCTGGATCATCCTTCTGACCATATTACCTCCCACGGCACCGCAGTCCCTGGAGGAGATGTGGCCCCAGTAACCACCCTGGATCTGGTTGGCGATACCAACTTCATTGGCCAGTTCATACTTAAAGTTGTACATGGCCTGGCCGGCTTCCGGGACAACTAACTTGTTGCGTTTTTGTCCGGTACCCAAAATAAATTCCCCCCTTTCTGTTTTTATGCGGTATCTGAAAATCAGCGCAGAAAGGTATCACTACGCCCTGCCTGCGAGTGATTGCTCGTAAGCCTCGATCATCCTTCTAACCATTTGACCTCCGACGGCGCCACAGTCTCTTGAAGAGATATGCCCCCAGTAGCCACCCTGGATCTGGTTAGTTATCCCCACCTGATTTGCCATTTCATACTTGAATTGATACATAGCTTGTTGGGCCTGAGGAACCACCAGGTTGTTACGTTTTTGTCCGGTTCCCATTAAATCACCTCCTCTCTGTAGCTAATATTAGTATAAGCTCGCAATAAGAGCATTATACTAGAAATCATTAACTGGCAATGTTACAGGAAATCTATTTAAAAATTCAATCCTCAGTAAATATTATCCGCTTACAGTGTTTAGATATACGGTGTAATTATTGGGCAGACTGACAACATCTTTTTAATTTTGGGCAAATGTCTGGCCTTTAATCAGGGCATAATATAATTAACTTTTGTTGTAACTTAACATTGAAATTGAAAGGGTGAGATTCCGGTTGATTTCCTTGAAAATAGACGGAACCAAAGTGGAGGTCGAACCAGGGACCACTATTCTGGAAGCCGCCAGAAAATTGGGAATATACATACCTACCATGTGTTACATGAAGGCATTAAACGTCATCGGAGCTTGTCGTGTCTGCCTGGTGGAAATTGAAGGGGCCAAGGCACTTCAACCATCATGTTCGATACCGGTAGCACAGGGTATGGTTGTGCATACGCATTCACCAAGAGTTATTAAGGCCAGAAAAATGATACTGGAACTTTACCTGTCAAACCATCCTTTTGACTGCCTGACCTGTGTGCGAAATCAAATTTGCGAACTCCAGTCTCTGGCAGAACGCTACCATATAACAAACCTGGTAGCCATGGGCGACCGCAATGACCCTCCCAAGGATGACCAGTCGCCTGCGATGGTCAGGGAACCGAGCAAGTGTGTGGTATGCAGAAGGTGTGTCAGAGTATGCAAAGATGTTCAGGAAATCGGGATTTATCAGATTGTGGAGAGGGGCTTTGATGCCGTAGCATCCCCCGCTTTTAAAAAGAGTCTCAACGAGACGCCTTGTATATATTGCGGACAGTGCCTGTTGTTATGCCCGACGGCGGCTATTCATGAGCGGGAAGACCAGGAAAAGGTCTGGGAAGCCCTGAATGACCCCAAAAAACACGTCATTATCCAGACCGCACCTTCTATCAGGGCCACCATAGGAGAGGCTTTCGGTATGCCGGTAGGGTCCCTGGTCACCGGAAAAATGGTGGCTGCCATCCGACGGTTGGGTTTTGACAAGGTCTTTGATGATTGTTTTGGAGCCGATATAGTGGTAATGGAGGAAGGCCATGAACTTATCTACCGCCTCAAAAACGACGGGCCGTTGCCTCAATTTACATCCTGCTGCCCGGGCTGGCTGAGATTGTGTCTCCTTTTTTACCCTGAACTGATACCGCACCTGTCCAGTGTAAAATCGCCGCAGCAGGTGTTCGGCGCCTTAGTCAAAACATACTACGCCCAAAAGGCGGGAATTGACCCCAAGACCATATTCAGTGTCTCGGTAATGCCCTGTGTAGCCAAGAAATGGGAAGCTGTCAGGGAGGAAGGCGCCAGGGCCAGCGGCCAGTGGGATGTGGATGTGGTCCTGACAACCCG
>DDKP01000137.1:13587-14633 GCA_002339745.1 Firmicutes bacterium UBA2595
GACAACCCGATGGGCTATGCCTCAGGAGCAGGGGTAATATTCGGTTCCGGGGGCGGGGTTCTGGAAGCCACCATGCGCACCGTTTATGAGATTATGACCGGCAAGCCCTTGCAGTCACTTCCGCTTCGCGAGCTGATGTCGTTTGAAAAGGTGCAGGAAGCGGAGATTGACCTCGGTGACCGGGAAGTCCGCTGTGCGGTGGCCAGAACTACCGGGGAGGCCCGCCGGCTGATAGACCGGGTAAAGTCGGGAGAACTCCGGTATGATTTTATCGAAATCATGGCCTGCCCCGGCGGCTGCGTGGGCGGCGGCGGACAGCCGGTATACGCGGGTCTTGATACCTGGGACGGCCAAATGGAGCAGCGCTATAAAAGGGGTGAAGCTTTATTCCGGCAGGACAGCCTCAAGGAAATAAGAAAAGCCCACGAAAACCCGTATATCAAAATGTTATACGATGAGTTTCTGGGCCGTCCTTTGAGCCGGCGATCCCGCCAGCTGCTGCATACAGCTTACACCGAAATACCGTTATATGACTTACAGGGTTCAGCCAGCAGTATGAAATAAATGGTTATTACATTACCCCCCCGGCAGATTACACCCCCCCCGGCAGGAAAAACATATAATTTACAGAAACTATATATGCCACTATATATTTTAAAACCTTTAGGGGGGTTGGCCATGTGGAACTCTGTGAAATTTATCCTTCTCTTGGCGTTAATTATAATAACCATTGTAACCATTGACCGGAAAATTGAAAACTTTCCCGGTTGGAAGAAATGGTTCGCCGCTGCCGGCATTGTCCTGGCCCTTTTTCTTACAACCTTGGTAAACGGGCCCCCCTCGGTAGATAACAGGTTGTTTTTCCAGCAGCCATCTTCAGATAAAGCCGCCGGCCGGCCAGCCGCCGTAAAGCCTGATAACTCAAACTTTTCGGCGGAGGAAAATGTTCCTGAACAGGCTGTTTCTCAGGAGAATAACTCACAGGAGAATAATCCACAGGAGGACATCATTCGGGAAATCCTGTTTACCCCTGTTGATGAAGCCGA
>DDKP01000137.1:15014-16888 GCA_002339745.1 Firmicutes bacterium UBA2595
GAAAAGGATCTGGAGTTCCTGAAAAAACATGTTGACCAGAACATCCATTATAGTTTCGGCGAGTCCGGCGGAATTAACGGGTTTTTAAAGTATTGGAATCTCAACAGCAACCCCGAGAAATCAGGGTTCTGGTCAGAGCTGGAAGAAGTTTTAAAACTGGGTGGTACTTTCGATGACAAGGAAAAAAGCTCGTTTACAGCCCCTTACGTGTTCAGCAGGTTCCCGGGTTCATACGATGCTTTTGAATATGCGGCAGTAATTAACAAAAATGTGAGCATTCATGCCGAGCCCAGGTCTGATTCAAAAATAGTCGGCGGGTTGAGTTACACTGTTGTAAAATTGGAAAAAGACCCGGTTAGCACCATGAGTGAAACAACCAACGGCGAAAGTTTCAGGTGGTTTACAATCCGTACACTGACCGGAACTGAGGGGTATATCTACGGAAAATACCTGCGGAGCCCGCTGGATTACCGTACACGTTTTATCAAAAAAGACGGGGTATGGAAAATGACATTTTTTGTAGCGGGAGACTGAAAAAAGTTCACCCTCTAACTTATTTTTATATAATTTTCATTTTCTTTAAATTTCTGTAATACCTTTTGTTTAAGCATAGCATGTTCGGGCCGCTTCAGTCCGGGGTCTTTCCTGATAAGGTCGAAGGCCTCTTCCCGGGCGGTCTGAAGAATTTTGACGTCTCTGATGATATCCGCAATTTTCAAGTCCGGCATTCCCGACTGCCTGGTACCGAAAAACTCTCCCGGTCCTCTTAATTTTAAATCCTCCTCGGCAATAACAAAGCCGTCGGATGTTGACTGCATGATCTCCATCCGGGCCCTGCCCTCCTCTGTTGAAGGACTGGCCACCAGAATACAATACGACTGGTGGATTCCCCTTCCAACGCGTCCCCTCAGCTGGTGGAGCTGGGCCAGGCCGAACCGGTCCGCATTTTCAATCACCATGAGGGTGGCATTGGGCACATTGACTCCTACTTCCACTACGGTGGTTGCCACCAGGATTTGCACAGCGCCGTTCCTGAATTCCCCCATGACCGCATCTTTTTCGTCCTGTTTCAGCCGCCCGTGCAGCAAACCTACCCTGAGGTCGGGAAAGACTCTTTTTTGCAGCATTTCGGCCAATTCAACGGCAGCGCCGACATCAAGTTTATCGGATTCTTCAACCAGAGGGCAGACGTAATAAGCCTGCCTTCCCTGTTCCACCTGTTCGCGAATGAACTTGTAAACCCTGTTCTTCATTTTTTCGGTAATCCAGTATGTTTTTACAGCCTGCCTGCCGGGGGGCAGTTCGTCCACAACCGATATATCGAGATCTCCGTAGACAGTTAAAGCCAGGGTGCGCGGAATAGGGGTGGCTGTCATGACCAGGACATCAGGGTTGGCACCTTTTCCTTGCAGCTTGGCCCTCTGTTTAACACCAAACCTGTGCTGTTCATCTGTAATGGCCAGGCCCAGTTTTTGAAACTCCACTTCGTCCTGAATGACGGCATGGGTTCCCACAACAATGTCAACCCGCCCGTTTTTTATGTCTTCAATTATACGGGTCCTCTCGTTCCTGCTAATTCCTCCCGTCAGGAGGGCCACTGCAATTCCCAGGGGCTGTAATAATTCCGCCAATCCTTCGAAATGTTGTCCTGCCAGGATTTCCGTTGGCGCCATCATAGCGCCCTGGCACCCGTTTTCTACAGTCTTGACCAGGGCGGCGGCGGCAATTACCGTCTTCCCGGACCCTACATCGCCTTGAACCAAGCGGTTCATCGGCTTCACATTTTCCATATCACGGAATATCTCATTCAAGACGCGGTCTTGGGCTCCGGTCATTATAAAGGGCAGTCCACGCAAAAATTTCTCCAGCAAAAC
>DDKP01000127.1:0-4254 GCA_002339745.1 Firmicutes bacterium UBA2595
TACGGTATTGTCGGTTTCCCCGGAAACAGTATGGGTAACATACTTGACATAAGTTTTAGTGTCGTGAGAACCCTTTTTATGATGTTACCCCTCTACCCGCATCGTTGTATGGGAGGTGACAGTATATGGGTTTCCAATGATATTGCCGATAACGGGAGCAATGATTTCTACCGGGAATGAGACAGTAACAGAGACAGAAGTCCCCCGGGCCCGTTTCGCCATACTGGCAGGCGTCACATTTACCGTAAGATTGGCAATGTCGAGCCCTGCCGCGCTGGCATTGTTTTCAACCGTTGTAACGATTTCGCTGTCTGTCCCGCCTACGGCGCCTTTCCGGGCTCCTTCCCGGGACAAGTCGGTCACTATCATGTATGTGTGCAAAACCCTGCCGAATTCCACAATACCAAACACCAGCAATATGAGTACAGGCAGGACCAGGGCCATCTCTACAACAGCCTGGCCCCGTTGCGTTTTGCGGAAATCGTGGAACCATAACATATTAATCACCCCACCAGGTACGCTATCAATGAACCGATACCTATTGCCAAACCGTATGGCAGGGATTCATGAAACTCCGCTTTGTCCAGGCTTTTCAGGGTGTTGACTTTAAAAACACTCCCGACAAATATGTAAAAGCTAAGTCCTATCCGTTTTAGTGTTGACAGCAGCCGTTTTTGCTTGACCAAAACGAGAACGGCAAGAATCCCTCCCGTGATTCCGGTGGCCAAAAATACCTTGAACGCGAAAAATGCTCCTTTCAGCGCTCCTATGGCTCCCAGCAGCTTAACATCCCCTGCCCCAAATCCGCCCAGGGCGTAAGGGATAAACAACAAGCCGAGGCCTGCCGCCAATCCCTTCAGACTGAACAGCATCCCGTTCAGCCCGGACAATACCGAGTGAATTATCAGCCCGGCTAACGCCGCAGGAATGACCACCGTGTTATAAATTTTCCGTTCCTTTAAATCTGTGTAAACAGAAATTAATACTGCCGCTGCCATAATGACATCAACTGCATATATGGCTGAAAACCTCATTTTTTCCACCCTTTTTTGAGAAGAGACCCTACTTTTTCAAGTAGGGTCTATGTTCTTAGTTATAGGTTGTCGCTGACATTCTGGAATTTTGCGGCAAGTTTTGGTCCCATTACCACCAGTACGGCAATTACGCCTATTACGAGTAGTGCCAGAATCAACCCGTACTCGGTCATCCCCTGGCCTCTTTCTTCTCTGGCCAGATTTTTAAGCATATTCAACATGATATTCACCCCCTATTAAAGTTTTTATTGATTTAACCTATTCAGTTAAAAAATAAACCCTTCTCCTACGCCGGTCAGAGAAGGGTTTCTTTTTATCACCACTCCCCTTCGGCAGCCTGGCAATCATAGTGTTTCCACCTTAGACCCATGGCTTTGCGCCACCGCCTTTCAGCGGCTTAGCCTTTATCGTGAGGTACTATTCTTCTATTTTTTATTTTACCAAGTAATAACTGTGGTTACATCGACCTGTGGTCTCATTTTTATATAGGACCCTGGTCCTATATAAACTGGACCTGGAGCCGTTAAGAATGGAATTAATCGTTTTTGTCATCAACCCATAGTTAATTGGACTTGTCAAATCAAAACAGTAAATAACGCGCCCACGGCACAGGTTGAAAACTGTATTTGATAACTTTAGTTCCTCGCAGGCCAGGTACCTGAAATAATTGTACTCCTTGGCCAGACATTGAAATATTTTTTTTGTCTGGTCAACAGAACCGAAGTCTATGGCAATGATTTCCGGCTGTTTGGCGTATGTGCCTGAAAAAATGCTCCTGACAAGACCCTCTATAATGTTCTGTTGATTTTTTACCAGAAAGAGCAGGCTGATTTCAGGAAGGTCAGCACGTCCTGTTTGTTTACAGACCACTACCCTGCGGATGAATACCAGCAGACAATATATAGCAATCAGTAGTGCGGTTGCAATGAACCAGCCCCGGTACATCGTTCCACCTCATAAGATATTTTTTATTATCTTATGATAGAGAACGACCCGGCGCCAAAACAAACACTGGATTTTTTCCAGGAGAGTAAGGATAAGCCCATAGAAAAACCTTTTATTTTACCATATTGCACCAAGCTTATCTATAGGTTTATGCAAATTATTTATAAATTGACCAGTTTCCGTTTAATGGCGAACAAGGCGGCCTGTGTGCGGTCCTCGACTTGGAGTTTTCTAAAGATGTTGGTAATATGATTCTTAACGGTCTTTTCACTAATAAACAAGCGGCTCGCAATCTCCTTGTTGTGTATGCCCCGCGCAATACATTCCAGGATTTCCATCTCCCTCGGTGTCAGGCGGGTTTTTCCACCCGCTGAAGGGTTGTCCTCGCCCGGGTCAACGGAAACCCGCTCCAGTTCCTTGAACAGCAGAGAGGTAATTTTGGGATGGATTACAGTCTCGCCGGCATTAACCGCTTTAATGGTAGAAGCCAAAGCTTCGGGTTCGACATCCTTCAGAATATAGCCCCGCACACCGGCTTTTATCCCTTCCACCACTCTCTGCTCACTGTCTTCAACGGTCAGGGCAATAATTTTTATTTCCGGACAGGCAGCCAGAATAATCTTGGATGCTTCAAAGCCATCCATCTCCGGCATATAGAGGTCCATGAGGATTACATCGGGTCTATGCCTCTTGGCTTTTTCCACTGCATCTTCCCCATTGACCGCCTCACCTACCACCTGTATCCCAGCATCAAAACTCAACACCTGCACCAATCCCTGACGGATAAGCGGGTGGTCGTCCGCAATTAATACCTTAACCGGCTTCAAATCATTTTACCCCCTATCTTGTTACCGGGACCTTAAATAATATCTTCGTCCCCCTGCCGGGCCTGGTGTCAATATCAATATCTCCTTCCAACAGGCTAATCCTCTCTTTCATGCTGATTAACCCGAATTTTGTGCCTCCCTGGTTGGCCAGCGCCTGTTCCAGGTCAAATCCTGTACCGTCATCCTCAACGATTGCTTTGACCCATTCCGGCTTCATTTCTATGATTACCTTAGCGTTGGAAGCGTTGGAATGTTTGAGTACATTGTTTAAGGCCTCCTGGACCAACCTGAACAGGGCGACTTCCAGAGCAGGTTCCAGCCTTGTTTCTCTGCCGTAAAAGCTCATTTCAATATTTATATCGTATTTTTGCCGAAAATCTTCAATATATCTTTTGAGGGCCGGCACGACTCCCAGGTCGTCCAGGGCCATAGGCCGCAGGTCAAAGATAATTTTTCGGATATCTTGCAGGGTGTTTTTGACTATTCCTTTCAACTCCTGCAATTCTGCCCGGACTTTGTGGGGGTCGACCTCCATCAGTTTTTCGCAAAATTCCATACGCAGAACCACGTTAGCCATGGACTGGGCGGGCCCGTCATGAATCTCCCGGGCAACTCTTTTACGCTCCTCTTCCTGTGCCCTGATTACCTGAAGGCCCATCTGCTGTCTCTGGTGCAAGGTCTCCAGCTTGACGTTTAAATCTTTAAGATTCCCCCTGATGAAGTCCATCACAACTCCTACCCGGGACACCATGCCCTCGGCTTTCTCCGCGGTTTCCCGCAGCCCGTGAAGGCTGGTCTGGAGCTCTTTCTTCTTATGTTCCAGCTGCTCGTATCTCTCCTTCAGGAGGGTTGATTTGACCTGCAATTCCTTGGCCCTTTCATATGCTCCTTTTATTTCTGCTTCAGTATGCCGCTCAAAGTTACCGGTAATTTTGGCTACAACGTTTTGAGCTTCTTTTTCACTGGATTCGACTTCCGCCAGTTCTTTGGAAATCTCCTCCAGCTGCCGGTCTGTTTCCAGAAGAGCGCCTTCAAGGCGCGAACACTCATTACGGGCGTTCTCGGATACTGCAAATAACTGCTCCCGTTCGCTTTCCAAAGTATTAACCGTTTCCCTGATCACCAAATCCAGGGAAGTTAGTTCACCATGGCTGCCTGTCCGAGCCAGCCCATCCATAAGTACACCTCCATAATTTACATTTTTCGACACATTTTTCATTATTCCTGCTACCGATATTTAATACTGGCCAATAAAAAGGCTGCCCTAATAGCCTGTTGACAAACCCCTTGAGGTATTGAGAAACGGGATGGGCGCTTTCCGGAAGGGCGGACTGAAGTCAGCTGTACGTTTGAGAGGCAGGTGTGTTCCGTAGAGCGAAGCTGACGTCCGCTGGCCTGCGATCCGCCGTCAGGCGGAAGCAGTTGCCAGTGGAGTTGTTGTTCGCTCG
>DDKP01000127.1:4609-6752 GCA_002339745.1 Firmicutes bacterium UBA2595
TCAAACTATCTCTCAGCGGCTTGCTGCCGCCCGGAGGAAAGTATCCATCCCGTTTATATTGCGATAAACTGGAGTTTGTCAACAGGTTCTACTGAGGCAGCCTTTAACCTACTACAATTTTAGCATTTCTTTGACGGCAGTTTGAATTTTTTTCAGCTTGTTGCTGTCATCGGATTCGACATATATCCTAAACAGCGGTTCTGTCCCCGAGGCCCTGACCAGCGCCCAGCTGCCGTCCTCCAAAACAAATTTTTTACCGTCGATATCCAGAATGCTTTTCACAGGTATCCCGCCTATAGAATGCGGTATGGCTTCTTTTAAGGTATTCAGGACCTGTTCTTTATTTTCTGCCTTGGTATGTATATCCAGCCTTTCACTCACCAGCGCCCCGAACTTTTCCGCCAGTTTTTTCAGGATATCCCTGACCGGCATTTTCTCTACAGCCACCAGTTCGGCTATTAAGGCGGCGGCCAGAATCCCGTCCTTCTCCGGAATATGCCCGGCAATACTCAAACCGCCGCTTTCCTCCCCACCCAAAATACTCCCTTTTTTCATCATTGATTCACCGATATACTTGAATCCAACCGGTGTTTCATCCACAGCAAGCCCGTAGTAGTCAGCTATACGATCCAGCATATGTGTTGTTGCCACCGACCTGGCCACCGGCCCCTTCAGTCCCCGGGAATTGATAAGGTGGTAATAAATCAGGTATAAGACCTGGTTGGGAATAATATAACTGCCATCACTATCAATAATCCCAAAACGGTCCGCGTCACCGTCCATAGCCAATCCAAGATCCGCTTTTTCGGAGAGTACAGCTTCCCGTAATTCCGTTAACACTTTCGCCGAGGGCTCAGGCATAGTCCCGCCGAATAAGGGGTCCCGGTATCCATGGATAACTATCACCCGGCATCCCGCTTCGCCTAACAGTCGGTCAAGGTAACCTATCCCTGCTCCGTACATAGGGTCAACAATTATTTTAAGATTGGCCCGGTTGATATCCTCCAGCCGGACAACCGATTTCAGGTGAGCAATGTATTGGTTGAGAGGGTTAATGTTTTCAATCCATCCTTCAGCCTCGGCTTTATCGTACGGGATATCCAAATATTTTCCTTCTGCTAAAACCCTCCTCAGATTGGCCTCAATTTCATCCGTAATATACGGGAGAGCCGGGCCGGCGTACTCCGGGATAAACTTGATCCCGTTGTATTCCGGGGGGTTATGGCTCGCCGTAAGCATTACTGCTCCCGCCGCTGCCAGGTGTTTAACGGCAAAGGCAGTAACGGGGGTTGGAGTAGCTCTGGCGGTCATAAACACTTTAACTCCGTTGCCGCAAAGAACTTCCGCCACGGCCCTGGCAAAGTGTTCAGACAGGAACCGGTTGTCATACCCGATGACAATTCCCCGTCCCGCGACACCTTTGCCGCAGACATAGTCTGCAATGGCCTGTGTTACAAACTTGACATTCTCAAAAGTGAACTCCCTGGCAATGATATCTCTCCAGCCGTCTGTCCCAAACTTAATCTTCGGCATAAACCGAACCTCCTTGGTACCATAGATCTTTTTAAAACCTGTTTTCTAATGTATTTCTATGAATATCTAATTATTCCTTTTTACTATAAGTACTTCGGGTAAAGCTGGAAACCGGCCGGTTGGTTCACCCATGGAAACAGTGAGGCCTTTTGAATCAGTTCAGCGCCGGCCCCCTTTGTAGGTTAGCAGCTTTCTTAACGGGCTGTTCTCCTGAGCCAGGTACCCTTTCAATATCAACAGTACTAAAAAGGTCACCAGAGCAGCGAAAGTACCCCAGATGTTGAGGTTTAGCCCCGCAGCCATCAAGGCAGCAATTCCCCCAACGGTCATACCAGCTACATAGTCAAAAAACGTGAGCTGGGAGTAATGTTGCTTCCTGGTTAGCACCAGCAGGACGACAAACGCGAACACGGACCGAAACACCGCTTCTACAATCACAGGCATTTTAATCTTTCCCTCCAATCTGCAATTTCAGGTGTATTATTTGTTGTGGCCGCACCTGTTATGCAAAGCGGACTGAAGTCAGCTGTACGTTTGAGAGGCAGGTATGTTCCGTAGAGCGAAGCTGACGTCCACTGGCCTGCGGTCCGCCGTCAGGCGGAAGCAGTTG
>DDKP01000127.1:7154-14604 GCA_002339745.1 Firmicutes bacterium UBA2595
GAGGAAAGTATCCATCCCGTTTAGGCGCTAAAATCCGTGCGATTTTCGAGTTCGGCCTGCCCGGTTTTCCGGACAGCCCTCGTGCTTAAGACCCCTATCTTGTTTGCTGCAAAAAACACCAGCAGGGTAATACCCAGAAAGACTGCAAAAGCTTGCGCCGTTGTGAGGAAAGTCAGGAATATTGCGCTGATACCCAGCAAGCCGCTTACCCCGTAGATTACCACGACAGACTGCCTGTGGGAAAGACCAATAGCCAGCAACCGGTGATGCAGGTGCTCCTTATCGGCCTCAAAAATCGGCTGGTTGTTGATATATCTCCTGACAATGGCAAAAAGCGTGTCGAATATCGGAATCCCCAGGATCAATACGGGAACAAACACGGAAAATACCGCCGCTCCTTTGGTTAATCCGATAACAGACATTCCTGCCAGCATGTAACCAAGAAACAGGCTGCCGGAATCGCCCATAAATATCCTGGCCGGATGGAAATTATATTTGAGGAAACCGATGGTACTGGCGCTCAACACAACAGCCGGCAGGACAATCATCATTTCGCCCTCATACCAGGCAATCACGGCAATGGTCATGGCCGCAATGGCACTCAGCCCGGCTGCCAGGCCGTCCAGCCCGTCCACCAGGTTTACGGCATTGGTGATTCCCACTATCCATAAGATGGTTACGAGAATGCCGAAATCAATTCCGTGCCAGTTGAGCCATATCATTGGACCAAAAGGGTTGGTAATAAAAGCAACTTTTACTCCGAAGGCCACCAAAACGCCGGCCGCAGCAACTTGCCCCAAAAGTTTCACCCTGGGGGGGATACTCCTTATGTCGTCAATCATACCCAACAACATAATGATAGTGCCGCCCACCAAAAGCCCTAACAATTCTTTTGACAAAGGTTCTATTGCCAGGACGGTGAGCGTGAATGCCAGGTAAACCGACAGGCCTCCCAGCCTTGGCATAACCCGGGAATGTACTTTTCTGGAGTCAGGCCGGTCAATGGCTCCCAAGCGAAAAGCTACTTTTTTTATTAAAGGAGTAACGGCAAGAGAAAACAGAAATGCTGTTATGAAACCTGTCAAAAGCCCCGCCATCATTCGTCTCCTCTCTGGTGCAGTTATATCCCGTGCGATGCGAAATTCTATCCCGTCTATTTGTATGCGGGATTCTCTCTAGAAATAATAACAAACTTGTCCTATAAGATTTTATCACACCTGTTATTATTTGTCACCAAAAATTTTGGAAAATTCGGTTTTAATACCCCGAATTTTATTCGCCTACGGCAAACATAAACTCAGCCTCCGCAGCCAGGTCGCCGTTTACCAGGGCCCTGCCCCGGGCTTTTCCTACCCTGCCCCTGAGTTTAAGGACCTCCACTTCGATTCTCAGCTGGTCACCGGGCACCACCTGGCGGCGGAACCGGGCATTGTCGATCCCGGCAAAAAATGCAATCTTGCCTTGATACTCGGGTTTGCCTAAAATCCACACGGCGCCAACCTGGGCCATGGCTTCTATTATCAGGACCCCGGGCATAACAGGATACCCTGGAAAATGCCCCTGAAAATAATATTCGTTGGCGCTCACATTTTTTAGTCCGACTATCCTTTTTTCATCAGATTCCAAAATCCGGTCTACCAGCAGAAACGGGTAGCGATGCGGCAGAATCTTTTGGATTTCGTTGATATCAAGCACCGTAGAATCCTCCAATCAAACATTATTCAAATTGTTATTCGATAAATTACAATTGTTACCTTCCGGAAAAGCGCCAAAAACCAAATTTTGCAGGCTTATTTCATCCCGTGAACCGCTTTACTGTACAGGCTCCTGGCCAATCTCGCGGCCTCCCTTATTTCCTCCACCTTTAAGACAATGAGGGCCAGGAGATAAACAATCAGCCCAAGGATAACGGAACCTCCCACCTGGATTAACCTGCCGGCGCCTGTCGCCAGGTCAGTTCTGGCCCCTATCAAGCCGGCGCAAAGATAAGCGGCAATCCCCATAACAACCGAAGCAACCGCCAGTTTTAACAGGAGAATCAAAAAGGGTTTGACGGGCAGCCCGTTTAGCCTGCCGCTCAGCAGGGCATACAGGACCAGCGCCTCCGTAAAGGCGGTTACAACCGCTCCCAAAGCCAGCCCTCCTATTCCTATCAGTTTAACCAGAAACAGGTCCAGGGCAACATTCAGGGCCAGAGCGGCAACCGTTACAATCACAGGGGTCAGCGTGTTCTGCAGGGCGTAAAAACCTCTCCTGAATATGTCCCTTATCGCCAGGGGCAGCAAGGCCAGGGCATAAATTGCCAGTGTATGGGCTGTCGGTAACGTATCTTTGGCGCCAAAGGCTCCCCTTTCAAAAAGCAGCCTGACAATCGGCACATCCAGCGCTATCAACCCTGCAGACGCCGGAACCATGATCAGGGCCAGGACGCTTACTCCTTTCACCATTGTTTCCTTCAACCTGTCCAGTTCATTCCGGGCGGCCAAAGCAGAAAGAGCAGGAAACAGAGGCACCGCAACGGCCATCAAAAACAGGCCCAGGGGGAGCTGCATCAGCCTGAAGGCATAATTAAGGGCCGCTATGCTTCCGGTCCCCAATGTGGAAGCCAGCCCCCTCTCGACAATCAGTAAGAACGGCGGAACCATGGATGCAACCAGAACAGGGGTCATTAACTTGAAGACTCTCGCCACTCCGGGATGAAATATTGAAAGCTCGGGTTTGTAGCGAAACCCCTTTCTATACATCACCGGAAGCTGGATGAGAAACTGGCAGGCAAACCCGGCCATGGTCCCGGCGGCCAACCCTCTGATGCCCATGACCGGGCTAAGGACAAATACTGCTCCGATAATTATTATACTGGTTATCATAGGTCCCAGGGCCGGAAGCAAAAAATGCTGGTGTGAGTTGAGAAATCCGGAAGCAACGCCCATCAGGCTCACAAAAACGAGCGCCGGAAGCATATACCTGCTCATCTCGGCCGCCAGTAAAACCGATTCTTCACTGAAACCGGGCGCCAGAACCCTCACCAGGGCAGGCGCCTGAAACATTGCCACGCTTACTGCAGCCAGCAGAATGATGACCATTGCGTTGATGAGGGTGTTAGCTACTTTGTTGGCATTATCCCGTTCGTCCGCCACCAGGTAGCTGTTCAGTACCGGAATAAATCCCGCGCTTATAGCGGCGGCAACAGCCATTGCCACCCCGCTGGGCACCGTAAAAGCCACCAGATAGGCATCAACATCACCGGAAAGCCCGAAATACTTGGCAATGACCATCTCCCTGAAAAAACCCAATAAACGGCTTAACAGAGTAGCTCCCATTACCACCAGTGCGCCCTTGGCAATCGACTTTCCTGTAATCATAATTCCCGAACCTCGATTTGTTTTAAAATATCTTTGTAAATCATAGCCGTTTTTTTACCCATAATCTCTGCCGAGAACCTGGTTTGTGCTGTTTCCCTTGCCGCCTCGCCAAGTACCGAAACCATCCGGCGGTCACCAGCCAGCAGTTCAATGGCGGATACCAGGGCCGGCACATCGGCGGGAGGGACCAGTAAACCGTCAACACCGGGGGTGATAACCTCAGGAATCCCCCCTACCCGGCTGGCTATAACAGGTTTTTTCATGGACATAGCCTCCATGATGACAATGCCCAGGCCCTCGGAAAGCGAAGGTAGAACCAGAAAGTCCAAAGCAGCTATGACGTGGGTAATATCACGGCGGAAACCCGTAAAGATCACTCTCTCGCTAATGCCGAGTTTATTAGCCCTATCTTCAAGTCTATCCCGTTCATAACCGGCCCCAACAATTAGCAGAAAGAGATCGGAATACTTTTTACCGGCTTCGGCGAAGGCCTCCAGCAGATACTTATGTCCCTTTACCGGATGGAGCCTGGCAATAATTCCTGCCACTACTGCACCGGGGCTGATACCGAACTCTTTTCTGACCGGTAAACCCGGTGTTTCCGGGTCATATTTCGCCAGTTCCAGACCGTTATATACGGTAACGATTTTCCCCGCCGGGACACCCTCTGCCGCCAGGCGCTGGCCCAGCGCATCACTGACAGCGATAAATTTATCCGTGATATTCCTGGCAACCCTTTCACAAACCGCGTTAACCCATCGGTCATACCACCGGTTGTAGTCAAAAGCCAGAACACTGTGCACCGTTGTAACAACAGGCCTGACCCCCGCCAATTTGGCGGCCAGCCGGCCAACCAGGTTCGCCCGTACGCCATGGGTGTGCACAATATGAAAGCCTTCCAGCTTAATCAGGGAGGCTATCTCACCGACGGGTTTCAGGTTTATTTTACTCTTCATGGGAAAAATATGGACAGGGATACCATCATTTTTCACCAGGGGCGCCAGCGGCTCCGGAAAAAGACAGGCCACATGTATGGCGAACTCAGAGCGGTCCATATGCTTTATCAAAGTCAAAAGGTGCTGTTCAGCTCCACCGAACTCACCGCCGCCAATTACATGAAGTACTCTGATCCGCTCCAACATACCACCCCCATCAACCGTTGACAAAACTTCAGCTTCTATAATATTCTAAGGTTCTTACCAGCCCTTCCCTCAGTGAGAAATCAGGTTTCCAGTCCAGCGCTGCCACAGTATTCGTAATATCCATACAGCTGTGCCTGATATCACCCTCCCTTGCCCTGCAGTATTCGGGTTTTAATGCAATCCCGGCGATTTCCGAAATGAGGGAGAACAACCGGTTAACCGAAGTTGAAACGCCTGTCCCCACATTCAAAATCATCTGGTCTCCCCTGTCCAGCGCCCTGATATTGGCAGCTGCCACGTCCTCCACATAAACAAAGTCCCTGGCCTGTTCCCCGTCCCCGAATATCCGGGGACTTTGCTTGTCTGCTACCCTGGCGGCAAAAATTGAAACGACGCCTCCCTCCCCGAACGCGTCCTGCCTGGGACCGTATACGTTAGCATAGCGTAGAACCGTATATTTTAGACCGTACAGGTGATAGAACACCTGAAGATAGTACTCCGGCGAAAGCTTGGAAACTCCATAAAAAGAAAGGGGCCGCACAGGCGCACTTTCGGAAACTTTCGTGTCACCGAAATCCCCATAGACTGCCGCCGATGAAGAATATACCACCTTGCGGACACCGAGGAGCCGGCAGTTCTCGAGGATGTTGACACATCCCGCCACATTTGTCATACAATCCTTGACCGGGTCCTCCAGGGATTTGGGAACACTGACCTGGGCAGCCAGATGTATTACATACTCGGGTTTGAACTTTTGGAAAACCTGGGACAAGTGTCCGGAGGTTATGTCCATCTTAACGAAATGAGCCGCAGGGTTGACATTTTCGGCCTTCCCTGTTGAAAGGTCGTCGATAACAAGCACTTCGGCCTTTTTTTCAATGAGTTTATCCACTGTGTGGGAACCGATAAAACCGGCGCCTCCGGTGACAAGGATCCTCAAAAACCTGCACCCTTTCCAATCGGTTTCAAATTGACCTGTTAATTTATTTTATCAACTGCAGGCGCGATTAACAAGTTGTTTGACTAGGAACAGCAGCAGTCAAATCAACCTGCCCATCCCCGTTTATAGCCGATTCCATAGCCTTCAACATCTCATCGGTACGGGAGAGCAGTATACTGTCCCCGGGAGGGCCAGGCTTGTCATTCATTATGAAATGGTACAGCATTACCATTACCTCTGCCCGTTTGGCGCTGCGGTCCGGGGCAATGGATGTAACTGTAAGCCCAGCGCCATGACGGAACAAGCTGTTGCACGTCTTTGTCACGGTAACGATTGTGCTGGTCTCGGGACAACTCCGGTAAAAGCCGCGCACGGTCGCCTATTCAAATAATCTTGAGATTATGACAGCAAGTAAAAACCTGGGCAGCTGTAACATACGGAAAAAACGTGAAGGCTGTTTTACCAGCCTGTACAGCCATTCAAGGCCGGCTTTCTGCATCCATTCCGGCGCTCTTTTTATTTCTCCGGCAAAAATGTCAAAACTGCCGCCGATTCCTATACTTACCGGGATGCCGATTTCTGCGGCGTGTTCGCTGATCCATTTCTCCTGTTTCCCCATTCCCAGCGCCACCAGCAATATGTCGGGCTTTTTCTCAGATATATCCGCCACTACCTGCAAATCATCCTTAAAATACCCATGATGTATGCCTGCCACTGTTACACCCGGATACCTGTTCCTGATATTGTCTGCGGCTTTTTCCGCTACACCCGGCCTGGCGCCCAGGAAATAAAACCTGTAACTTTTGTTTTCCGCATTCTTAAACAGTGCAGTAACCAGGTCTATACCGGTTACCCGCTGTTTTAAAGGCGTCCCCAGAATCCTGGCGGCAATGACCAGTCCTATTCCGTCGGCAGTCACCAGTTTTGCGTTTTTCAGGATGTCCCGGAATTCCCGGTCTGCTCTGGCCAGCATAACGATTTCCGGGTTTGCCGTTACCACCATGCTGGGTTCGCCTCTTTCAATGTAACCGTTTATCCTTTGCACGGCCTCTCCCAGGTCCAGGTTGTCAATCTCTACTCCCAGTATAGATACCCGCTTCATCATAGTGATCATCCTTTTAGCATAAAAGGATAGGTAATATTACCTATCCTTGTTGAATAATATCCACCTTTGGAGTGGTAACGTTACCGGTAGCCTGACCGCTTCCCTGCGGAACGGTTGCCGGCCCCTGTGCCGGACCGCCGGGCGCCGGAGGAGATGTTGTCGTATTAGAGCCCGGGCTTCCACTTGAAGGCAGAGATGTCCCTCCCGGCTGTGGCGATGCCGCATCAGGAGGTGATACCGGCGTCGTGGTGTTCTGTCCGGAGGAAGAACCACCGGTACTGTCGGTTAAACCGGAATCCGGCGTCCCGTTATTGTTCTGGTCACTTTCCCCTGTTGTTCCCTGAGGCGGCAGAGAATTATCCTCCTGGGGAGGCTCTTCGCTGGTACTTTCCTCCGGTTCTGCCTGAGGCTTCTTGGCAGCCTTCTTGTCAGGCGGCACATTGATATCCGGCCCGGTTATCGTGGCCAGCTTCAACCCTCTGAACAGATCGTTAAAAACAACCTTGGCTTTGTCTTCATCAGCTTTCCAATAACTGACTCCCTTGTAGTTATAGAAGGTTCCCGGCAGGGTTGCAGTCACAATATTGTCGGGATTTAATTTTGAAGTCACCCTGGCCAGGAAGAGAACATCAGTCATCTTCAGATTGGTTTCTACCGCGTCCATCAGCTGTGGAATCAACTTAGGAAGCTTAATAATCGTGCGCGCACGGAACATTTCTTTAGCCAATGCGGTCAAAAACTTCTGCTGGCGTTCAGCCCTGGTAATATCGCCGAGAGCATCGTGTCTGTACCTCACATACCCCAGGGCATCTTCCCCGTTTAGCCTCTGCAGGCCGGGTTTCAGGTCGATTTTTTCGGCGGGGTAGTACATTCTTTTTTCTACTTCCAGGGTGACCCCGCC
>DDKP01000127.1:15019-18578 GCA_002339745.1 Firmicutes bacterium UBA2595
TCAACGGTTTCCTTGGACAATTCGGGTCCACCAAAAAGGTTCGCGGAATTTATCTTGTTTTTCCCGTGGCCCGGGATTTCGACAAGGGTATCCCGGGGGATTGAAAGCATGGCGATCTTCTTTGTGTCCCTGTCAATGCTCACCACAACTATTGAATCGGTCCTCGCCTCAGTTTCCCCAGGGCGGGCGTCCATTCCCAGCAGGAGAACATTCAGCCGGTTGACAGGAAGATCAACGTTTTCTTCGGATACATTTCCACCCTGGTCCTTGTCAGGACCCGCCGTCCCCCATTGGGCCAGCAACTTCCCGGTAAAAAAGGAAACCGTAAAAACCAGGAGCAGCGCAATAAATTTTAAAGGAGACCTTCTTCTCCGCGGCATCATCCCGCACTCACCTCTACGGTGATATTTTACCGTAATTTACTAGTACTATCAACAACAAGTTATTGGAAGTCCGGCTACCCGGACAGCAGAGTAAATCCGAATTCTGACGGTCTGAGCAACTGGGATTGAGGGACAGTCCTGACGACCAGATCCAAACCCTCATCCCCCAGATCTGCCGGAAGGACGACTCTACCTCTATGAGTAAAGTATATTCTGCCGTTAATCTCAATAAAACCTTGATAAGGCTTTTTGGTATACCTGTCTCTGACCTGAACGGTCACATAATTGGTCCTGCCCGCGCGGAGAACCTTCGGGAGAATGCCAACAATCACATTACGGCTCTCCTGTTGAACCTGCCCGATATTAGCCCCCTGCAGGGAAACAACAAGCCGGTAATCGGACCTGTTCAGGTTATAAGCGCTCAGCGCCGCTGAACTGTACACTACAACTTCCCATACTCCCGGCATCGGGGAGTCGCCCGATGCACTGACCTCTTCCGTGGAACCGGCAACGTTTACTCCGGCAAAATCGGTTTCGTCAATCAACTGGCCTTTTGGGTTAAACAGGTATACCTTTGACCTGCCATTTCCTCCGGGTACTATAAGCCTGGCTTGAATGGAGTCGGCCCCGGGAAGAATTTTAAAGAAATACCTTTTATACTGGGCAGCGTTTTCGGAATCATTAATTACCAGCTGGCGCCCATTATCCCCGGAAAAATTATAAGGGTTGACCACTGTTGCCAAAGCTTCAAATTCCGTACCGTAAACGGTGGGGTTTTTCCCCGATATAAACGCGGAGTAAAGCCCTTTTTCCTCAGGAACGCTGAGCTCTATATCGACCGCCCGGGTTTTACCGGGGGGTATATTTATGACACTCTGGTCAGGCGTAACCCATGGGCTGCTGTCCAGGTTCAAAGTACGGTTAATGTTGGAATTGTTCTTCAAATACAGGGTTAATTTTTGGGGGACGCCTTCCCTGAAAAATATTCCGGCCCCCTTACCGGTTTCAAGATTAGTGGTCTCAACCGTAACCGGGGATTCGTTTTTCAATGATAGGAGCTCCGCCCAGGACATAGGCAGGTTTATAGCGCCATAGCCCTGTTCGGCGGCTGAATAACCGGATATTGGCTGGGCGCCGGATTCAACAGCCCTTTTTATTATCGCCGGCGATACGTTCAACCTGTTTCTCTGGGCCACTTCCATCAGCAAGGCAATGGCTCCCGAGGCGTGCGGGGCAGCAATGCTGGTCCCTTCACTTAAAAAGTATTTTTTTCCGTTGCGCAGCGGAACGGTCGAAACCGCGCTTCCCGGCGCCACTACCGAAGGGGAGACGGCCCCGTCCCTGCGGGGGCCGGCTGAGCTGAACCACCAGAGGTTTGCTTCCGGAACATCCCAGCCGTAATCCGTTTTCCACATCTCCGGGGTATTGAATGCGCCCACGCTCAGCGCCGCGGCGGCGTCTCCGGGAGTGGCGACAGTGCTGAGCCCCGGCCCGTCATTCCCGGCCGCCACCACAAAAATTACCCCGAATTCTTCTGTCAGGTTGTTCAGTAGTTTTGCAGGCACGCTGCCGCCGTTGTGGTCGCTCACCGGAAACCCCAGGCTGAGATTGATAATTCTGGCGCCCCGTGAAGCGGCGTATGACATGGCTTTAGTGATGGCGCCCAGGCTGCCGTACCCGGCCGTATCCAGGACTTTCAGGGCCATTACCTGGGCCCCCGGGGCCACACCTTTGATCTTCCCGTTGGCCGCGGCAATCCCGGCCACGAGAGTGCCGTGGTCATTACCGTCAAAGCCAAGATTGATTTGAGAACCGTCGGAATTTATCTCGGTCAGAACAATGTTAAGCTGGTCTTTGCCGTCATTCCCGACAAAGCTTTCGTAGCCGGCTTTACCCGCGTAAGGGTTAAGCGGTGTCTGGTCTGTAAAATCCTTATCCCCGTTGGTATCGATATAGACGGTGTCATAGACCCCTCTTCTCAGACTGTCTGTCACAAGAACCGCAAAAATATCCGTTTTCTTTCCGTTGAAATTGAAGTCATATCCGCTCTTTCCATAAACGTCCCTGAGGTCAATTTCCCGTAGGTACCCGTACCTGTAGGTACCGCTGGCCGATGAAATTTCCCCTATATAGTAGGAATCATTGGCCAGGTTTAAATACTTCCCTTCCGGCTTCACTGTCGAGCTGGTATCAATGTTGCCTTCGCCTGTAAAATCCCGCCATTCTGTTATTTTTCGTTTATTATCGGATGTTTTCTGCAAATCGGGGTGCCCGGGGTCTATACCGGTGTCGATTATGGCTATGACCTGGCCTTTCCCGTCAGCGTGGGTCAGGCCGACATATGCCGGCGCTTTTATCGCTTCCCGGGTTACATTCAAACTGCGGCCGGGATTTTCCTCCGCTGCAGTTCCCCCGGATTCTCCTTCACCGGTTAACAGACTGTTGATCTCTATCACCCCATCGGGGGTGATTTCTTCGACCAGCGGGTGAGACTGCAGTTCACGGAACAGGCCTTCCGTTATTTCAGCCAGAACGAAGTCTATGTTTTCGTTGATAAATTCAACCGTCCCTCCCCTGGATTTGACCAAGTCAGAGATTTCCGCGGTTGAACCTCGCCTGGTGACAACCAGCGCAGTTACATGCCGTTCCTGGTAACGGCTGTCTTCGGTCCAGCCCGCATACCCCAGTGAAACTGCCTGCCGGCTTTCCGAAGCCCCCGTTATAACCGGGTCTTGTACACCGGTTTCCGCAGTCTCAATGAAACTGATATACCCGTTATCATCAATGATAACAAATACATAGCCGTCCGGTTTTAAACTATTTACGG
This sequence comes from Firmicutes bacterium UBA2595, assembly GCA_002339745.1. Taxonomy (GTDB): domain Bacteria; phylum Bacillota; class Thermincolia; order Thermincolales; family UBA2595; genus UBA2595. The sequence goes on from DDKP01000127.1 coordinate 18,230, forward strand.
TTCCGGGTTTTCCGTTGATTCTCACCTCTACTGCAGCCTTGTACGGAAAAGACTCAATCTGTCCATGTATGTTGAGGGTAAGCAGCCGGGATATGTCATCGACCATTTGGACCCTGCCGAAAAAAGTGAACTGCGTACCGAGGTGGGCCAGGACCTTCTCGATGAGCGCCGCTGTCTCCCCCCTGGTCGCTTTGCGGTCCGGGAAAAAATGCCCGTCAGGATACCCGCTGATTAATTTGTAATCAAACGCTGTTTTTACTGCCTCCCGGGCCCAGCCGGGAATACCGTCCCCGTCAGCAAACACCTGGACGGGGTCCTCCATGTCGTCGGCGGGAAGAAGTTTTAGGGC
>DDKP01000021.1:0-3398 GCA_002339745.1 Firmicutes bacterium UBA2595
TGGTTGAAGTCAGGCGGAAATCCTGTGACCGCCATGCTGAGTTTTCAACTGCCCGATGGGTCTTTCAGTCATCTGAAAAACGGCGGCAGCAGTGAAATGGCCACCCAGCAGGCTCTCATGGCGCTGGCGGATGTTTATTACGGGGATATCTTGTTTAACAGGCTCCGCCTTCGGGCTGCCCCTGGTACATCGAAGCCGTTAACGCCACCGGAGCGGACGGTACGCTTTGAAGTCGGCAGAAAACAATATATGGTGACCGTGGGTGGGCAGCGGCAGACGCAAGCAACCGATGCCGTCCCTTTTATTGAAAACGGCCGCACTTATGTACCCGTGCGTTACCTTGCTTATGCCCTGGGGATACCTGAGAGCGGGGTTAACTGGGATAGCAAGTCCCGTACCGTTACATTATTGCTGAACGGCGCCGACGTTAAGCTGGTCGTGGGCAGCCCGCTGATCTGTATAAACGGCGCCTGCCGTCAGATGGATGTGGTCCCTGTGCTGCGGCAGGGCCGTACCTATCTTCCTGCCCGCTATGTCGCGGAGTCCTTTGGGTTCCGGGTGGACTGGGATAAGGCAGCTGGGGCAGTAATCATTTCAAAATAAGAGGATTTTACGGCAAAATTTTGGCAGAGGGGGTTAAGCTGTGTTTGACCGGTTGTTTTACCGGGAAAAAGGGCTTTTTTTGCAGAGCCTGCATTCAGTGGCGGCGCTTGCTTACATAGCGGTCTTATTCGTCCTGACCCTTGTATTTTCGCACCCTTTCTACCTGGTCGGACTCCTTCTCGTCACCGCGCTGGCCATTTGGGCTGCCGATGGATTAGAAGCATGGGAATCCTATTTAAAAGTCAGTTTGGGCATGATCGTTTTGATTATAATTATCAATCCAATTGTAGTCCATGCCGGTAAAACCGTCCTTTGGTACGGGCCCCGGATTCCGGTTATCGGGCGTTTGACCATTACGCTGGAAGCCATTTGCTACGGGGCGGCGATGAGCGTGCGGCTGCTGGCTGTGATCAGCGTTTTCTGCCTCTATAATCTCATTGTACATCCGGATAAAACATTGCAAGTATTTTCCCGCTTCGCTCATAAATCCACATTGATCATATCCCTGGCTACCAGGATGTTTCCGGCCATGGTCAGAGATTTAAATAGTATCCGGGATGTCCAGCGGATGCGGGGAGTAGATTTTGCATCCGGGAATTTAAAGGAAAAGATAAAAAAGTACTCGTCACTGTTGAATATCTTGCTTTTGTCTTCTCTGGAGGGTTCCCTGCAAACCGCCGAGGCCATGCAGGCACGGGCGTTCGGCAGCGGACCCCGCTCCTGCTACCGGCGGGAATTGTTCCGGACGCGGGATTTACTTTGCCTGTCGGGATGCGGTTTGGCGTTAACTTCCGGGCTGTACGGTCTTTTCAGAGGGTTTGGGAGATATCAATATTATCCGCAACTGGGATATCTGATTGACGGCAGTATGAACATGTTAGTTTTGGCCGTCGTGTTGATGGGTTTACTTGTTCCGGTCGCGTTAAGCTGGGGGTGGAAACATTGCCGATATTTGAAATCAAAAATCTGATTTACTATTACCCGGATATCGATAAGCCGGCTCTGAACAATATTAACCTGACTGTTGAAGAAGGAGAGTTCCTGCTTGTGGCCGGCGGTTCCGGCTCGGGCAAGTCTTCCCTGGCGCGGGCGCTGGCCGGATTAATACCTGATTTTTACGGCGGAAAATTCGGAGGCAAGGTCCTGTTCCAAGGCCGGAACTTGCGTGATATCGACCGGCGCAGTTTGACCAGGGATGTCGGTATTGTTTTTCAGGACCCCGAGAAACAGTTGGTGATGACCAGTGTTGAGGCTGAAATAGCTTTTGGTCTGGAAAATCTGGGGCTGCCGCAAGAGGAAATGTTCCGCCGGGCAGCCGAAGTGATGAGTTTTCTCGATTTATCCGCAGTGAAAGATGAGTTTACCGGCAACCTGTCGGGGGGACAAAAACAGAGACTGGCTCTGGCATCTGTCCTGGCTATGCAGCCAAAGGTACTTGTTTTGGATGAGCCCACCTCGCAGTTGGATCCGGTTGCCGCCGAGGAACTGCTTAATTTAGTTAAACGGTTAAACGAAGAAATGGGGTTAACGATAATTTTAATCGAACAACGCCTGGAAAGGTGTTTTCACGTTGCCGACCGGTTGATAATTATGGAGCGCGGGGAAATATTAAAGGACGGCCCGGCGGACGAGGTGGCCCGGTGGGAAGTAGAGAAATCCATTCCTTTTATCACGCCGGTGGCAAAATTTTTTGCTTCTCTCGGCGCTTCCTCCATACCGCTTACGGTTAAAGAGGGACGTAAGGCGCTCAAGCCGTATTATGCAATGCCGGGGTCCCGGGCCAGGGGCAACCGGACAACACCTGTGCCCTTGCCAAATAAGAGAGACTTAAAGGTTAGAGGCAAACCGGGGCAAGAAAACAGAGAAAATACCCTGGTTGAACTGAAAAATGTTTGGTTTACTTACCCGGGTGGCCGGGAGGCGCTGCGCAACGTTAGCTGCCGCATTGAACAAAAGGAATTTGTAGTTATTCTGGGAGAGAATGCGGCCGGAAAATCTACTTTACTTAAACATATGGCAGGACTCCTGAAACCGGGGCGCGGCAGCATATCGGTAATGGGCCGGGATACCGGAAAAACCCCGTTAGCGGAGTTGGCCCGGTATGTGGGCTACCTTTCCCAAAACCCAAACGACTGCCTTTTTCAGGATACAGTGGAGGAAGAACTGCTGTTTACGCTCAAAAATTTTGGGCTATCAGATTTCGGTCGTATTGAGTATCTTTTGGAAAAACTTAATTTATCTCACTATCGTACCGCCAACCCGCGGGATTTGAGCAGCGGTGAACGGCAGCGGGTTGCCCTGGCTGCAGTATTGGCGGCGGGACCGCAACTGCTCTTATTGGATGAGCCTACCCGCGGTATTGATTACCGCCTGAAAAATGAATTGGGTGATATGCTCTCGGAACTCAGGGAAGAAGGGGTTACGATAATTATGGTTACGCATGATATCGAGTTTGCGGCGGAATACGCCGATCGCGTGATTTTGATGTTCGACGGCAGGATAGTCAGTGAAGGGTCAAAACGCGAAGTTTTGGGAGGCTCGGTTTTTTATTCGCCCCAAATGAGCAGGCTGTTCAGAGGGACTGTTGACGGCATCCTCACAGTGGCCGAGGCTGTTGAGGAAATGCGGGAATTGCAGGGCATGGTGCGGGATGGTACTCATGCGTAAAAGTGGGTTGAGATGGCGCTTCCCTTTATTTCTGTCAGTAGTGGCGGTGTTATTGATACTGAGTATACGGGGCGACAATCCTGTCTCCGGGCAGAATTGGGGCTTATTATCCGCTGAAATGGTGGCTG
>DDKP01000021.1:3785-4651 GCA_002339745.1 Firmicutes bacterium UBA2595
TGAAATAGCGGTTATTGCCGTGCTCGGCGCGACAGCCGCGGTAGGACGGGTGCCTTTTGCGGCGCTGCCCAATGTTCAGCCGACTACGTTTATAGTTATAATTTCGGGTTTTGTATTTGGACCGCGGGCAGGGTTTATGACCGGCTCAACCGCCGCGATTGTGGCTAACTTTTTTCTGGGCCAGGGGCCGTGGACGCCGTGGCAGATGTTTTCCTGGGGTCTGGCCGGAGCTACCGCGGGTTTGCTCAAGAGTCTCTATCCCCGTATAGGCCGCCGGGCCATGGTAATCTTTCATATCGCCTGGGGTTATTTGTTTGGTTGGATCATGAATCTGTGGTTCTGGACGGCATTTATTTACCCGCTGAACTGGCAGTCATTTTTGGCCGCTTATGCCGCCAGTTTCTGGTTTGACACCTTCCATGCCTTGGGGAATGCCGTCTTTTATTTGCTTTTTGGGGCCGGTTTTACCAGGATTTTGACCCGTTTCCGCAGAAAACTGGAGGCGAGTTATTTGCCTGAGACTCCGGCTCAACAAAAAAACACGGCGCAAGGTGATATGTGATGTTAGTTTATGAAACGAAAAGCGGGGAAAAAGTATACCGGATGGATAATACGATAATTGTTTTTTTCCCCGGCCCGCGCCTGACAATAAGTACGTCCAGGATTAACGGCGGCTTTCGGGAGGACCTTGAGGCAGTGTTTAATCACTGCCTGCCTCCGGAAAAGTGTCATGTGAAAAATCTGCCCAACTGCAGCGCCGAACAGTACCTGGAGCAATTGGCCGGCGAGCTGCGTTTATCCCCCAAACGTACCGCCGGCTTATTGACGGCTGCCGGAATGGAAAATATCGCTATAAAGACTGCAGG
>DDKP01000021.1:5052-10191 GCA_002339745.1 Firmicutes bacterium UBA2595
CGGGCCGGCGACCCGGCGGCCTACCACGAGGCGGACGGGCAGTATACTGTCCTGGGCGGGACCATAAATATTATACTTATCATAAATGGCAACCTGCCGCCTTATACTTTGGTACGAACTGTTGTGACGGCTACTGAAGCGAAAACAGCCGCTTTACAGGAACTCATGGCGCCCAGCCGTTACTCCCGGGGTATTGCCACCGGTTCCGGCACTGACCAGATTATTGTGGTATCTAATCCATCAAGCCCATACAGGTATACAGATGCCGGAAAACACTCAAAATTAGGAGAGTTAATCGGGTCAGCCGTTAAAGATGCTGTCAAGGAAGCCTTGTACAAGGAGACCGGTCTCGGGCCGGAACGCCAGCGGAATTTCCTGGCGCGTTGGGCGAGATACGGGATTAAGGATGAGGATTTCTGGCAGGAAGCCCAGCGGGATGGGGCCGTTCTGAGCCGGGAAATGTTCATCGAAAGATTAAACCGGTTGGCTGGGGAAGAACGGTTAGTAACTTTGGCTGCGGCTTTGATACATCTGCTGGACGAGTATACATGGGGATTGTTGTCTGCCGGGTCGGTAATGGAAGCAGGAGAAAGGTTTATTCAATCATTTACCGGGATGGCAATAACTTGTGATAGGGTAAGTGATCCCGCTGTCTATTTGAGCCGGTTATTTATAAAAGGGATAGTAAAAATCTTGGACGGCTGATAGCTTACTGCTTGCCGCCTGGAGTATCGTAAAAGTGACAGCAAAAATATTTATTATTTAAAAAATTTTAGCAATATAGGAGGATTTAAGAAAAATCAGCTCGAATAACTAATAATTAGGAAGAGATTACCAAGAAGGCAGTTGACAGGCCATGAAGGTCATGACCGGATGAACCGGTATGATTGTTCATGGCTTTTTTGTTTAAGCAGAACCTACTTGGTTATCAAAGAAAGGGGTGTGGTGAAAAGGAAGGAGACTAAAAACAAGGTAAAATTGCTAGACTCAAAAACCAACCAAAGGAGGTATGTTTGATGACAGCAATGTTTAAGCGTATTTGGATTTTGCTTCTCGCCGGCCTGCTTTTGGCAGGATTGGTGGCGGGGGCTTATGCGGCTTCAACTAACAATGACAAAGTCAAAAAAGAAAAGGGTTGTGAAACAATAGAAGGGAAAAATTGGCAGGCAAAAGAGGGGGTTATCAAACCGAATGGCATGCCGACTCCCAGAAAAAACCTGAGAGATAAAGCGAATCCTTCTGCGGACAAAGAAATGATAGAGAAGAGGCCGCGCCCACTTGAAGAGGCGCCGGTTAATCTGACTGGGGACGGGGAGGGGTCAGAGTGAAAGAGGGAACAACTCTTTGGCCGAAAAGGCCTGGATTACGAAAAATAACATGGATCGTGTTATTTACCTTTATTTTTAACCTTGCGGGCTTTACCCCGGCATCATTTTCTCCCCTGCACAGGGTGACCGGCACACCTGCCGCCGAAGCTTCCGCAGCAGACAGGGACGGTTTAGGGACGGAGAGTTTTTGGAACTTTTTTAGCGATGATTTAGGCGCCGGGTGGAAGTATTCGATAAACACCTTTACCGGCAACCTGATTATACAAAAAGATTTGGTAACCATTCCCGGCCGGGGGATTGCCCTTAGCGAAGGGCTGGTCTATAACTCCCTGTCCGGTCAGACCGGCGTTCTTGGCGCCGGCTGGAAACTGGAAAATGACCTTTTCCTGCAGGAAAATGAAGACGGAAGCGTAATTTTTAAAGACGAAGACGGGACCAACCATAAATTTACCGGAAACGCCGACGGCAGCTACACCGCGCCTGACGGAGTCTACCTTAAATTAACCAAAACAGATACAGGTATATTTACCGTAAAAGACAAAGCAAACTCCGTTTTCCGCTTTGAAAGCGGGCTTCTCAGAAGCATTGCCGACGAAAAAGGGAACACCACTTCATTCAGCTATGACGCAGATGGCCGGCTTGCATCCGTCACAGACCCGTCCGGCCGGAAGCTGAACTACAGCTATGACACAAACGGCCGGCTGAGCACAATCACCGATCCTGCCGGGAGGTCATATATCTTCGGCTATGACGCCGACGGAAGGCTTGCCTCAGTAACAGATCCGAAAGGCGGCATAACCCGGTTCAGCTATGACAGCTCAGGCCGCCTGGCAGGTTTTACCGATGCCAACGGCCACACCACTTCATTCTTTTACAGCGCCGGCGGCAGGGCAGTTAAAATAAATGACGCCAGGTCCGCCGGCCAAAAAGAATATGCCACAACAATAAGCTATGACCAAAGTCTCTTAACAACCACAATAACCGACCCGGCCGGTAAAAGCATTGTCTATACCCACAATTCTTCAGGGAATCTCATTCAGACCCAGGATGAAGAAGGAGTTGTCAAAACCTTTGCCTGGGACAAAAACAATCCGGTTAAGGTAACAGATGCCTCCGGTTCTACCACAGCAACCTATGACGCCAACGGAAACCCAACTTCCGTTACCGATACTATAGATGCCAACAACAACGCTACCGCCACAGCGGAGTATGACAGCTTAAACAACCCGACAGTTATAACCGATCCCAACAACAACCAAGTAACCGCCAGGTATGATACAAAGTCAAATATGCTGTCATCCGCCAATCCCAAGAGAAAAGAAGCCGATGCCAACACCTACGATGCATATGGAAACCTGACTTCTGCCACCGACCCCGGCGCTCCTGTATCCAACTTGTTGCAAAACGGGAGTTTCGAATGGAAGGACGCTAATGGGAAGCCGGAGCTTTGGTACCTTGGCGGGGATGCTTCGGCTATCAGCGTAGACACTTCAACAGCAAGATATGGGAATTCTTCCTTAAAGATCAGCAGCGCTACCCAGACATCTGCATATGTTTACAGCAGGTCAGTCAGCGTTACGCCCGGACAAAAACTGACGCTGAGCGCGTTTGTAAAGATGGAAGCCCTCAGCGGACCGGGCGGAGCAGGCGGGGCAGACATCGGCCTGGAATACTATGACGCCAACTGGAACTATCTTGGCTGCAGTTATTCCAATCTTTATACAGGCACAGGGAACAATACCTTTATCGTCACCTCGGATGCCCCGGCCGGCGCGGCATACGTCCTGGCCATTCTTGACATGAGAAATGCCCAGGGTACCGTATGGTTTGACGGGGCGCAGCTTGAATCCCCGGTAAACAGCGGGGAAGGACATATCCTGACAAAATTTGACTACGTGGAAAACTCCGGTTTTGAAGCCGGAAGCGGCTACTGGTATTCAGGCGGAGTAGCCGGAGCGACAACAATCACCACAGAATCCCCCTGGGCTGGGACACGCTGCGCCAGGATAAATCTGACCTCATCAGGCACGGCCTGGATAAGAAGCGCCGCCATTGCGGTAAGGCCGGGGGAACGTTTGACACTGTCAGGCTTTGTAAAGACAGCCGGCATAACAGGCTCGGGGGCTCGGGTGCAGGTGCAGTATTATGACCAGAACAACACCTACCTGGGCTTTAACGCAACCGCGCTCCAGACAGGCGACCGCGACTATACCCGCTATGCCGTGGCCGTGACCCCGCCGAGCAATACAGCATATGTGTTGGTATACGGGAACGTAATTTCATCAGTGGGGACTGCCTATTTCGATAACCTGAAACTTGTCCCGAGGTCAACTGCCAGATATCTGTATGATTCGGCCGGCAATTATCTGACCGCCGCAATCGATCCCCTCGGCAGCCGGACAGACTATGCTTATGACGCGGCCGGAAACCGCACCATGGTAAATGACCCCAAGGGGAATATCACATACTTCGGTTATGACTCCTTAAACAACCTGACCTCGGTTACCGACCCCTTGGGTAATATATCCAGGTTTGAATATGACCCTGTATCCCTGCAGGTAACCTACCGGGATGCCAGGAGCGCGAGTCCGGAAGACAATACCTATAAAACCGTATTCACGTACAACGAACTGAATCAGGTGACCGGCACAATTGATCCCCTGGGAAGACGGACCGACAACTCGTATGACGATGCGGGAAATCTTGCTTCCACCGTCTTTCCGGACGGCAAGAAAATTATCTGTTCTTATGACAGGGCCAACCGCTTAAGCCAGAAAAGCTATGGGTCCGGGACCGAAAAATATTCTCACTTTTATGACCCTGCAGGCAATCTCAAGCAGGTATCAGATGAAAAAAACAGAAGTTATCAATATACATTCGACAAAGCAAACCGCCTGACCGGTTCCACTGACATTTTCGGCTACGGGCTGAACTATACCCTGGATAAAGCGGACAACATCACCTCTGTTACTGATACCAGCAACCGGAAAACATCTTACGCTTACGGCTCAGCCAACCAGCTCCTTACCCTGACCGACCCGTCCGGGAGGCAGACCAGGTTCCGCTATGATGAAGCCGGCCGGCCTTTTGAAATCATCAGGGGAAACGGCCTGAAAAGGGTAGATTTATACGATGATGCCGGCAGGCTGAAGCAGATTGCGGATCCGGGAACCCCGAACAACAGCGTGCTCCATTACATATTTGATGCCAACGGAAACATTGTGCAGGAGCAAAAAAACACCGGAGTGGAGAGATTCTCTTACGATGCCTTAAACCGCCTCGTAAGCTGGACTAATGAAGCGGGAAATGTAACCGCTTACGGATTCGACGCGGCAGGAAACCTGACCCAAAAAGGGGATAAGACCTTTACCTATAACGCCGCCAACGAAATAACCAACCCCGGCTTCTCTTACGACCAGAACGGCAACCTGACCGGCGACGGCAAGTTCAACTACCATTACGACAGCGAGAACCGCCTGGTCAGGGTAACCAAGGTAGCTGACGGTTCTACGGTGGCTGCCTATGAATATGACTACCGGGGCCTGCGCATAAGCAAGACCACCTCTTCCGGCACTGTCCGCTACCACTGGGACAATAAAGAACGCCTGGTCAGGGAAAGTGATGCTAACGGCAACACCCTGGCCTTGTACATCTATGATGACAAAGACCGGCTTATCGCCATTGAAAAAGGCGGGCAGACCTACTATACCCACACCAATTACCGGGGCGATATCCTGGCAATAACAGATACAAACAAAACAAGAGTTGCCACATACAAATACGGCCCGTGGGGCGAACTGCTGAGCAGCAC
>DDKP01000154.1:0-3921 GCA_002339745.1 Firmicutes bacterium UBA2595
CGGGTGATGTAGTTATTCTTGATAATAAGCTGTCGGACCCGGTAGAAATCCTGGTTGGTTCCAAGAAAAAGTTTTTTGGCCGCCCCGGTACAATTGGAAGTAAGCTGGCAGTCCAGATTGTTTCTGTAATAAAGGAAGGGGATGATAACATTGAGTGAAGGCGTTCTTTCCCAGGAAGAAATTGATGCCCTGCTGAGATCGGATGCTGTAGCCAAAGAGTTAAATGAAAGCGCACCGGCACAGATTACGGCGGATGAACAATCCTTAGAGTCGAAAATTGACCAGAACGGGCTGAGCGAAATAGAAAAAGATGCCGCCGGTGAGGTAGCCAACATTGTCATGGGTTCAGCCGCAACCGCCTTATCTACATTACTGGGGAAAAAAGTCGAGATTACTACTCCTGTTGTCCAGTTTACCGATCCTGACAGGTTCAGGCAGGAATATCCACTACCCTATCTTTTGGTGAACGTGGAATATGTTACCGGGATAAGCGGGGCTAATGTACTTATCATCAGAGACAAGGATGCCGGTGTGATGGTTGACCTGATGATGGGCGGTGACGGGCAGTCGCCTCCGGAAGAACTGGGAGAAATTCACCTGAGCGCTATAAGCGAAGCCATGAACCAGATGATGGGTTCGGCATCAACAGCTATGTCTACAATAATCAAAGAGCGGGTTGAGATTTCACCTCCCACTGTTGAAATCGTTAACTTTGCTACAGATGACCTCAAGGGTACGATTGGAAAGAAAGGACAATCTCTGGTCAAGGTGTCGTTTCGCATGACTATCGAGGGACTGGTGGACAGTGAGATTATGCAGTTAATTCCGGTAGATTTTGCTAAGACCATGGTGAGAAACCTTATGGACGAAATGGCCGCGTCCAGTTCTGCCCATGAAGAGGAAAGAAAAGAATCGCTGCAGGATATACCGGGGTTAACGGAAATCTTGCGAGAAGAAAAACCGGTTTCCCACACACCTGAGGCGGCAGCAGCGGCCGAACCGGCGGGGCTAAACCGGTACACTGTCCAGGTACCTGAAGCAACTGCTTCAGTTCAACCCGCTCCGGTTAAACCTGGGGTTGAAGGCGCGGAAATAGCTGTAAAACCGGCAACATTTGCTCCGCTGAAAACCGCTTACCAAACCAAGGAAATAGCCAATATTGACCTTATTATGGATGTGCCTCTGCAAATTACCGTAGAACTGGGCAGGTCGCGAAAAACCATCCGTGAAATCCTGGCTCTCACCCCCGGCTCAGTGGTGGAGTTGGATAAACTGGCAGGTGAACCTGTCGACCTGCTGGTCAACGGAAAACTGCTGGCCAAAGGGGAAGTAGTCGTAATTGACGAGAACTTCGGCATCAGGGTGACTGACATAATTTCTCCAATTGAAAGAGTAACCAGCTTACAATAAACGCCAAAGGAGGACATTTATGGGAGCGCGAATCCTCATTGTAGATGACGCAGCTTTTATGCGCATGATGATCAAAGACATCTTAACCAAAAATGGTTATGAAATAGTTGGAGAAGCTGAAAATGGAAGGGTGGCAGTCGATAAATACCAGGAACTCCGTCCGGACTTAACAACGATGGACATAACTATGCCCGAAATGGACGGAATTACCGCCGTCAAAGAAATAAGAAAAACTGACCCTAAGGCCAATATCATCATGTGCAGCGCCATGGGCCAACAAGCCATGGTTATCGACGCAATTCAAGCCGGGGCCAAGGATTTTATAGTTAAACCTTTTCAGCCTGACCGTGTTTTGGAAGCTGTTCGCAAAGCTTTGTCTTAAGCCTGGAAAGAAAGGGGTTAATTAAGTGATAAATATCTTAACCAGGCTTATTTCGGTTATCCTTGCCGGAATGTTCTGGGCTCTGATGCTTCCTGTTCAACAGGTACTGGCGGTATCCAGGGAACTGAACCTGGATACGGCTGCAGACCCGCAGGTAACCCCAATGCCCAGCATGCTGGCCCTGCTTTTCAGGCTTACGATAAGTCTTTTAATTATTGCAGGACTCGTTTATTTTACAATGAAGCTGTTGCGCAGGAATATGAAAGTTTTATCCAGGGGAGAGAATATTAACGTTCTGGACCAGTACTCCTTCAGCCTGAACAAGGGAATATACATCACCCAAATTGCCGGCAGGGTATATGTTTTAGGGGTTACCGAGCACAGCATAACTATGATAACTGAAATTAATGACCCGGATGTTATTAAAGAACTGGTCAATCGGGCCCGGGAGAAAGCGGAAGAACCGATTATCCCACCCGGGATTTTAGAACGAGTGTTTCCAAACCTGATTCAACCGGCCTCCCAAGGTAAGTCTTTTAGTGAGCATATCCAAAAACAGATCAAAAAACTTCAATCGATAGTGGAAAAACCAGGAGGTAATTCCCGGGAGGATGACAGGAATGAATAGAAGTAAAAGAATTTCCAGGTTCATTGGGTTGATTGCAATGACCGCCGCAATATCGGTGATTCTGTTTCCCCGGAATGCCGCAGGCGCCCCGGAAATTCCTGTCCCCAGCATAACCATAGGGCTAGGAGATGCCAGCAATCCCAAAGAAATGGCAACCAGTTTACAGATGCTTTTCCTTCTCACCATTTTATCGCTGGCTCCTTCCATACTGGTGATGATGACTTCATTTACACGGGTTGTAGTTGTCCTTTCTTTTATGCGCAGCGCCCTGGCTACCCAGCAGACGCCGCCAAACCAGGTAATGATAGGTATGGCGTTATTCCTGACATTTTTTATCATGGCTCCCACGTGGTCACAAATAAACCAGAATGCCTTAAAACCTTATATGGAGGCCAAAATAACCCAGGAGCAGGCATTTACCAATGCGATCAATCCCTTGCGGGATTTTATGTTCAGGCAGACAAGGGAAAAAGACCTGGCCTTGTTCGTAAAACTGGCCAACATAAAGAGACCCAAATCCTATGATGATGTCCCAACCTATGTGCTAATTCCGGCGTTTGTAATAAGTGAGTTGAAAACAGCATTTCAGATAGGTTTTATCCTGTTCATACCGTTCATCGTTATTGATATGATAGTCGCCAGTTCGCTGATGTCGATGGGAATGCTGATGCTGCCGCCGATGATGATTTCTCTGCCGTTCAAAATACTTATGTTTGTCATGGTGGACGGGTGGCATCTGTTGGTTCGCTCGCTCATCTTAAGCTACCAGTGAAAGGAGAGCCGAAATGGGCAGTGACACGGTAATCTATCTGGGCAGGGAAGCAGTGATAACTATTTTGCTGGTTGCCTCCCCTATCCTGGGCAGTAGTCTGCTAATCGGTCTTATAATAAGTTTTTTCCAGGCCACCACACACCTGCAGGAGCAGACCCTGACCTTTGTTCCCAAGATTATAGGCGTATTGGTGGTTGTCGTTTTATTTGGTTCGTGGATGATCAATGTGATGCTTTCTTACATATCCAATTTATTTATTAATCTGAACAGCTTCATAAAGTGAATCGGAAAGTAGGGCATTTTTGTGGATTTTATTGGCCAAATTGCCTCAAAGACAGATGTCTTCTTATTGATCATGGCCAGGGTGGGAGGTATCTTTTTAATCGGCCCCATATTCAGCAATAAGGCAATACCTCGCCAGGCCAAGGCATTTATGACAGTGGTAGTAACTCTCGTCCTGTTTACAGGCCTGCAGGTAAATACTCCGGCGATACCGGCTAAGTTGGGGCCCTTCACCCTGTACCTGGTCGGTGAAGTAATAGTCGGGTTGGCCATAGGGTTAGTGGCCCAGCTGGTTTTTGCGGCAGTACAGATTGCGGGACAGGTAATCGACATGCAGATGGGCTTCGGAATCGTCAACGTGGTTGACCCCATTTACGGCACGCAGGCTCCTTTAATAGGTTCTTTTAACAATGTGCTGGCGCTTTTTCTCTTCCTGGTAGTCAACGG
>DDKP01000154.1:4328-37628 GCA_002339745.1 Firmicutes bacterium UBA2595
AGAGGCAACCCAATTAATGATTAACTTATTCGGAAATATGCTGGTCACGGGGTTGAAACTGGCCATCCCGGTGGTAGGCGCGATTTTTGTCGCCGATATGGCTATTGGGATAATCGCCAGGACCATGCCCCAGATGCAGGTGTTTTTTGTGGGTATCCCCCTTAAGATTTGGCTTGGATTTATTCTGCTCATGATGATTCTTCCTGTATACATGGCAGTAATTCAGTTGCTGTTTGAGGGTAATTACCAGGATATGCTGAGGATGATTAAAACCCTGGGCTAATGAGGGACTGATATGGAGGGTATTCGGCTGGAAAACCTCAATATTAACCTGCAGTTATTTGCCGAAAAGACAGAAAAACCGACTCCCAGGCGGAGACGGAAGGCCGCTGAAAAAGGGCAGGTTGTCAGGAGTCCGGAGATTAATTCAGTTTTGGTGTTGTTAGCCGCATTCCTGGCCATTAAAGCCTTAACTCCATATATGATTCAGGAATGGACCGATTTAACCAATAATCTTTTCAAGGAATTTGGTAAAGGGCATTTTAACCTGAACTATCACACTGTACAGAAGATTTTTCTTATGGTAATAGTTTCTACTTCGAAGATTCTTGCCCCCATTGTGGGAGGAGCAATGCTGGCGGGAGTGGCGGCAACTCTCCTTCAGGCAGGTTTTCATTTTAATGTTTCCATCATAAAATTTGATCTCAATAATATAAACCCGATTTCCGGGCTGAAACGGATTTTCTCGGCTTATTCCCTGGCAGAATTGGTCAAGTCCATCTTAAAGGTCTTGATTGTGGGTTACGTGGCCTACTCCGAGTATATGAAAGAATTTCCTAACTTCTCCCGGCTTGTCGATATGAATCTCAGGGCATCATGCGCTTATGTGGGCCAGGTTACCCTGAATATGGTGTTTAAAATTATCCTGTGGCTTGTTGCCCTGGCTGGAGCAGATTACTTTTTCCAGAGATGGCGTCATGAAAAGCAGATTATGATGTCTAAACAGGAATTGAAAGAAGAACACAAGGAGATAGAAGGCGACCCCTTAATTAAAGGGAAAGTCAAGCAGAAGCAGAGACAGATGTCCATGGCCAGAATGATGCAGGTCCTGCCGAAGGCCGATGTGATAATCACCAACCCCACTCATTATGCTGTAGCTCTGGAGTACGATTCCCAGCGCATGTTTGCTCCTACGGTTATCGCCAAGGGACAGGACAGAATGGCCCAAAAAATTAAAGAAGTAGCTAAAGAACACAACATAGTGACTGTTGAAAACCCACCCCTGGCCCAGTCATTGTACTACAGCGCTGAAATTGGCGACATGGTGCCGCCTGAACTCTACCAGGCCGTGGCAGAGGTTTTGGCATTCGTGTATAAACTTAAAGGGAAAATATAGTTGCTAGTGGTCAGTACCCGGCGCCCGGCGCCCGGTGTCTAACATCTATCACCTGGTTAAGCAGAGGAGGACAAATATGGCTTCCGAACAGGTTGCTGCCTGGAGATGGTATAGAAATACTGATATAGTTATTGCTGCCGCAGTTATCGGAATGGTTGTGATGATGGTCATCCCTGTTCCCACTGTTTTACTGGACTTTCTTCTGACTGTAAATATCACCTTTTCATTGATTATCCTGCTGGTCAGCATGTACAACAATGAACCGCTCCAGTTTTCTTCGTTTCCGTCGCTGCTGTTGGTCATGACGCTGTTCAGGCTTTCTTTGAACGTCAGTTCCACAAGACTGATTTTGCTTAACGGGTTTGCCGGGCAGATCATTGAAAAATTCGGGCTGTTTGTGTTAGGAGGTAACCCGGTTGTAGGATTTATAATTTTCTTAATACTGGTGATTATCCAGTTTATTGTGATAACCAAGGGCGCCGAACGGGTATCGGAAGTGGCTGCCAGGTTTACCCTGGATGCTATGCCGGGAAAGCAGATGAGCATAGACGCGGATTTAAATGCCGGCCTTATTACGGAGAAAGAAGCTTTAGACAGGCGCCGGCGAATCCAGAGCGAGGCCGATTTTTACGGGGCCATGGACGGCGCTTCCAAGTTCATCAAGGGTGATGCCATAGCGGCAATTGTAATCGTCCTGATAAATATCATCGGCGGTTTTGTGATTGGAATACTGCAGAGAAAGATGTCGGCCCTGGATTCATTGAACACTTATACAATCCTGACTGTAGGGGAAGGTCTGGTAGCTCAGATCCCGGCTTTGTTGATATCTACTGCTACCGGTATTACTGTAACCCGGGCCGCCACATCTGAAGCCAACCTGAGTCACGAGTTCACTACCCAACTGATGGGTCGTCCAAGAGCCCTTGCTATTGCGGCAGGAGGACTGGCGCTGCTGGCCGTTTTGGGTATGCCCCCGCTTCCGTTTTTGACTCTTTCGACAATCCTTGGATTCACGGCTTATGCCATTAAAAGGGCACAGGACCAGCAGAAGTTAGCTGTAATCGAAAAGGAAAAGGATGAACAGGTCGAGGAGATCAGGAAACCTGAAAATGTAATTTCCCTGATCCAAGTGGACGTACTGGAGCTGGAAATGGGGTATTCCCTTATCCCGCTGGTGGATGTAAGTCAGGGAGGGGACCTTCTGGACAGGGTGGTCATAATTCGCCGCCAGTGTGCTCTGGAGTACGGAATTGTTCTGCCACCCATCCGCATGAGAGATAACATGCAGTTAAAGCCCAACAGTTATGTGATAAAGATTAAAGGGGTGGAAGTGGCCAGTGGGGAACTGATGCTGGATCATTACCTGGCAATGAGTTCGGGGGTGACGGAAGACGGAATCCAGGGGATAGAAACCGTCGAACCTGCCTTTGGGCTTCCGGCCAAATGGATTCCTGCCAGCCTTCGCGAACACGCGGAACTGGCCGGTTATACAGTGGTGGACCCGTCTTCTGTTATTGCTACCCACCTGACGGAAATCATTAAAGGCCATTCTCATGAAATACTTGGTAAGCAGGATGTACAAAATCTGCTGGATCATATCAAAAAGACCCACCCGGCCGTTGTGGAAGAGCTTATTCCTGGTCTGCTGACAGTCGGAGAGGTGCAAAAGGTTCTGGCCGGTTTATTGAGGGAACGGGTGCCAATCAGGGACCTGGTGACTATTTTAGAATCCCTGGCAGACCACGCCAGGGTTACCAAGGATGTTGATATGCTTATAGAGTATGTACGGCAGGCCCTGGCCAGAAACATAGTAAAACAGTATGCTGACGCTACGGACACCCTGCATGTAATTACCCTCGATCCGAATGTTGAACAGATCATAAGGGAGTCCATTCAGTATACTGAACATGGGTCATTCATAACGGTGGATCCGGAAAAAGCCCAGTCAATATTCAAAAGCCTGACGGCCAACGTAGAAAAGGCTGCAGAAAAAGGATACCAGCCTATAATACTGTGTGCGCCGGTTGTGCGGATATATTTTAAAAAACTGACCGAAAGACTTATTCCAAATCTGACAGTGCTCTCTTACAATGAGCTTGAGGGTAGGGTAAACGTCCAATCGTTAGGGGTGGTGAGTATCTAGTGCGGGTCAAAAGATATGTTGCGGATACCCTGCAGGACGCAATGATCAAGGTTAAAATGGACATGGGCAAGGATGCCGTAATTTTACATACAAGAAAGTTCAAGGAGGGAGGGTTTTTGGGGCTCTTCGGTAAGGTAATGTTTGAGGTTACCGCTGCCGTCGAGGATGCTCCAATGCCTGCCACGGCATCCCCGGAGCCCGGCAGGAGTTCGGTCATTCTACCCCAGTCCCTGGCAGCTTCAGATGACGAAGATGCGGAAATCAAAACAGGTCTGCGGGAAGATATCCAGGAAATGAAGTTAATGATTAATGAAATGCTGAATCAGATGGACTCCTCCAATGACGTTAAAGTTTTCCCCAAGACGTTACAGAGATATCATCAGATTCTGGTAGATAATGAAGTGGATGATAGGCTGACCAAAAAGATAATAAAGGAAGTGTTTAAGCAGTTACCCCATGAGGACGCTTCCGACAGTGACGTGGTGAGGGACTTCCTGGAACAGCAAATCCTCAAATTGTTAAAGAAACCCAAACCAATCTCATTTAAAAGAAGAGGTCTGGGCATGCAGTCAATTGCTTTAGTGGGACCTACAGGGGTAGGCAAAACAACTACCATTGCCAAGATGGCGGCCACATTTTCCATCGTAGACAAGAAAAAAATTGCCTTGATTACAGCTGATACTTACAGGGTGGCGGCCGTGGAGCAACTGAAGACTTACGGCGAGATTATTGGTGTGCCTGTCGATGTGGTATACACACCCCCGGAGCTTTCCAACGCGATTTCCAGGCATACCGACAAAGACCTGGTCTTGATAGATACTGCCGGCCGCAGTCATAAAAACAATGAGCAAATGGTGGAATTGAAGAGCTTTCTGGATGCGGCCGAACCATCGGATATTTTTCTGGTTCTCAGCGCCACTACGAAGTACAAAGATATGCTGGAGATTGTGGACAGTTACTCTGATATTCCGATTACGAGGCTGGTTTTCACCAAACTGGATGAAACTTCTACATTTGGGCTTATTCTAAACGTGGTTTCCAGGACCCAGAAGTGTCTTTCGTATGTAACGGTTGGGCAGAATGTTCCGGACGATATAGAAATAGCTGACCCGGTTAAAATCGTCAAAATGATTACGAGGGAGAGATAGCCATGCGTGACCAGGCGGAAAAACTTCGCGTATTGGCCAGAACCCTTAAACATCAGGTGGAATGTGAAATCAAGGGAACCCAAAAGAAAACCCGAATCATGGCGGTCACCAGCGGAAAAGGCGGGGTGGGAAAAACCAATTTCACCATTAACTTCGCCTTGGCGCTAATATCTTGCGGTCAAAGAGTCATAATCCTGGATGCCGACCTGGGACTGGCAAATATTGATGTGGTGCTGGGTATCAATCCTGCTTATAATCTTTACCACGTCGTTAAAGGGGAAAAGAGTATCCATGATATCATCTTCACTGGCCCTCAGGGATTACAGATTATCGCCGGAGGGTCCGGTATCCAGGAACTGGCCAATCTGAGGCGGTGGCAGGTGGAGCAGTTTATAGCCAAACTTGAGGAACTGGAAGGAATGGCTGACATTTTGATAATTGACACTGCCGCCGGCCTTTCCAGAAATGTAATGAGTTTTGTTCTGGCAGCGGACGAAGTGATTGTCATCACTACCCCGGAACCGACGGCTATAACGGATGCCTACGGCCTCGTAAAAGCTATGACCGCTAAAAAGAAAAACAGTATTGTTCACCTGGTGGTGAACAGGGTCGAAAATGCGCAGGAAGCTGATATCACTGCTAGTAAGCTGTCTATAGTGGCTGAAAAGTTTTTAAAAATGAATATTGGGCGTCTGGGGTTTATCCTGGATGACCCAGCAGTTAAAAAGGCTGTGAAACATCAGGAACCTTTTATATTAAAATATCCCAGGTCTCCTGCTTCCGAATGCATTCAGCGCCTGGCGGCGCAGTTAGTGGACCAGGGACACTGCTACGAACCCGGTGGGGTCAGGGCGTTTTTAGGAAAAATTGCCAAACTATTTGGATAATGTCGTAAAAGCCCAAGGAGGGGAAGCATGGGTGCATTTGAACCGTTAAAAGTAAATCAACCGGTCGAAATAGAGATTCCGGGGGAGCAATCTGTCTGTTACAGGAGCAGGGTCGAATACGTATCCGATGACAGACTGATAGTGGCTTCTCCGATGAAAAGCGGTGCGATTGTCCCGGTCAGGCGGGGCACAGTTGTAAAGGTCACTTACACAGATAACGTTGCCGTGTATACATTTTCCTCCGAGGTTTTGTCCCAAAACATAAGTGGCATACCGACTCTTATCCTTGACAGGCCTTCTGATTCCAAGAGAATCCAGAGGCGGAATTTTGTCAGGCTGGATACAAGATTAACGGTGAATTTATCTCTGCTTAACGAAAAATATATTCCCAGCGGGGAAACTATTTCCGCTACTACAGTCGATATCAGCGGCGGTGGAATGATGTTTGTTTGCGATACAAATATGAAAGTGGGGGATGTCTTGGAGGCTGTAATCAATTTAAGCGAAAAGGAAACGGTTACAGCTATAGGCCGTATTGTCAGGATCGTGGAAAACCCACCCAAATCCCGGAACAGGTATTCGGCCGGATTTGAGTTTACCATCATAGAGGAGGCGGAGAGGGATAAAATAATCAGGTTTATTTTTAATCAGCAGAGAGAGCTTCGCAGGAAAGGACTCCTATAAGATCCGCATCATACAAGAGGTGATAGCAGGTGCAAACGAAATACCGGGTCCTGGTTGTGGATGATTCTTCATTTATGAGAAGGTTTATCAGTGACATTATTCAGGCGGACAAAGAACTGCAGGTGGTAGGAACAGCTATCAATGGCATTGACGCCGTGGAGAAAACCAGGGAACTGAGACCCGATGTAGTTACTATGGACATAGAAATGCCTGAGATGGATGGGCTTGCCGCACTGGAAAATATAATGCATTTATTCCCGACCCCTGTGATTATGCTCAGCAGCCGGACAAAGGTAGGAGCAGATGCTACTTTAAAGGCCCTTGAACTGGGCGCTGTAGACTTTATCGCTAAACCGTCGGGTAATATTTCACTGGACCTGGATAAGATTCAGGATGAGATTATTGTAAAAGTAAAAATAGCTGCCCAATGTTATCACAGAATGGCAAGACTGAGCGGAAGCAGGGGAGCCGATAGTATTGCCACGCTGCCGAACTTCCATAACGGTTTACCTCTTCGCAGGATTGTGGCTGTCGGAACTTCAACAGGAGGCCCGAGGGCTCTGCAAGCTGTCTTGTCCAAGATACCTGGTAATGTACCTGCCGCTTTTACAATTGTCCAGCATATGCCCAAGGGGTTTACCAAGTCCCTGGCGGAAAGACTAAACAGCGTTTCCCAGTTGACCGTATCAGAGGCTAACGAAGGTGACGAACTGGTTGCCGGCCGGGTTTTGATATCTCCCGGAGACAGGCATATGTTAATCAGAAGGGCCGGTGACCGCTTGTATGTTACCCTGAGTGATGAACCGCCGGTTCAGGGACTGCGCCCGTCTGTTGATAAAATGATGGAGTCGTTGGTGGAGTGCGGCGTTCCGGTAACTGGAGTACTCTTAACGGGTATGGGTTACGACGGCGTGGCCGGACTTAAAAAGATACAGGCTGCCAGCGGATATACGATAGCGGAAGATGAATCTACATGTGTGGTATATGGGATGCCAAGAGCGGCCCTGGAAAATAACTGTGTACATAAGGTTGTACCTTTACACCAGATTTCCCACGAGATCGTAAGCAATTTATAAGCAGCAGAAACACCAGCCGGAGGTGAAGGCTATGGATATGACTCAATATTTGAATATGTTTTTGGAAGAATCCCGGGAGCATTTACAGAAGCTTAATGAAGCGCTTCTGGACCTGGAAGGTTCTCCGGACAATAAGTCTGTTCTGGATGAAATTTTCCGGTCAGCACATACCTTGAAAGGTATGTCAGCCACAATGGGATTTAGCCAGATTGCCGAACTGACTCACGATATGGAAAACGTTTTGCATAAACTCAGGAATGAGGAGATCAAGACCACTCCCGGAATACTCGATCTGCTTTTTAAATGTGTTGACGCTTTGGACAGCATGGTCAGCGATATTGCCAGTGGAGGAAGCGGCAGTCTGTCGATAGATGACTTACTGGCAGAACTGAAAACCGGCAATCCGGGCAGTTTCCCGGCAACGCCTGATTCCGGTTCAGCCGTAGGTACCACCGGAGAAGAAAACAGTGAAGACGGGGATGAATCAGTCATTATTACAACGATAGAGTTTAACGAATATGAAAAAAACCTGATAAAGCAGGCAATAGACCAGGGATTTCAATGTTATCACCTGGTTGTGAATATAGACCCACGGTGTATCATGAAATCGGCCAGGGCATTCATGGTGTTTAAAAACATGGAAGAAATCGGTGAAATAATTAAGAGTATTCCCCCTGTTCAGGACATAGAAGAAGAGAAGTTTGAAAACAGCTTTGACCTTGTTGTAGTTTCCAGGGAACCAACGGAAGTCATAAGAAAAGGGCTGGTAACAATTACCGAGGTAACGGAACCGGAAATTAAGCTCATAACGGGCGTATTTAAGCCCTTAAACGAATTACCCGTGGATAAAAAAGAGGTTCCGGCAACCGGAGATCCGGTTAAACCGACCGTTGATGCAAAGGCTGAGGAGTCTCATCCTGTCCAGCACCAGACAATTTCAAGAGCAAAGATAAATCAGACGGTGCGGGTGGATGCCGCAAGGCTGGATAACCTGATGAATCTTGTGGGTGAACTGGTTATAAACAAAACCCGTCTGGAGCAGATCGGACGATCTCTCCAGGTGCCGGAACTGGCCGAAACTATGGAACAGATGGACAGGATTACCTCTGATCTGCAAAATGTTGTGATGAAGGTCCGCATGGTTCCCATTGAAAATGTCTTCAGTCGTTTCCCAAGGATGGTCAGGGACTTGGCCCGGGACCTGGGTAAGGAAATAGACCTTATAATTGAGGGAAAAGAAACCGAACTTGACCGGACAGTAATAGACGAAATCGGTGATCCCCTGGTTCACTTGCTAAGGAACTCCATAGACCACGGCATTGAAGAACCGGCGGTTAGGGTGAATGCCGGCAAAAAAGAGCGCGGGACTGTCATCTTGGCTGCCAGGCATGAGGGGAATAACGTGGTAATAGAAGTGCAGGACGACGGAAGAGGACTGGATATCGAAAGGATCAAAATTAAAGCCATTGAAAAAGGGTTAGTACTTCCGGAAGAAGCCGAAGAAATCGACGAGCACTCGATTCTCCGCCTGATTCTGATGCCTGGACTCAGTACAGCCGAAAAGGTAACGGATCTGTCAGGCCGTGGTGTCGGGCTCGACGCCGTGAAAAACAAAATCGAGTCTCTCAGTGGTAGTCTTCACATCGAAAGCGCTCCAGGAACGGGAACAAAATTTAAAATTCAGCTACCGCTTACCCTGGCCATTATCCAGGCTTTGCTGGTCCTGATTGAGAGGGAGATTTACGCTATTCCTTTAAGTTTTATAGCTGAAACAACCAGTGTTCTGCCCCAGCAGATTAATAGGATCCAGGAGCAGGAAGTCATCCTGATTCGGGGTGATGTGCTGCCTCTGGTAAGACTAAATGAAGTTCTTCAGGTACCCCCGTCCGGCATTCCCAGAGAGGAAGAAATTAATATTGTTGTGGTCAGAAAAGGAGAGAAAAGGATTGGCTTGATCGTTGATACCTTAATCGGCCAACAGGAGATTGTTATCAAACCTCTCGGGAAAATCCTGGGCGGGATTCCGGTGATTGCCGGGGCCACTATTCTTGGAAACGGGCAAGTGTCCTTGATAATTGATGTGGCCAGTCTGTTTTAAAAGGGGTGTAGGGTAATGGAAAACGACGTCCAATTGGTTGCGTGTACTGTGGACAATGAAGAATACGCCATAGACATAAGAAGTGTCCAGGAAATAATCAGACTGTTGGATATTACCCGTGTGCCTCATGCATCGCCATATATTTCAGGGGTAATTAATCTAAGGGGCATGGTAATCCCTGTGATGAATCTCAGGAAGAGGTTCGGGCTGCCGGACCAAAAGCCGGATGAAACGGCGAGGATTATTATCATCAACTGCAACGGGTCAATGGTCGGCATACTGGTCGACAGCGTGTCCGAAGTCATAAGGATTCCCAGACAGAACATTGAACATACGCCATCCTGTTCATCCAATGTAAATACTGAGTTTTTCAGCGGGATAGGCAAACTGGGAAGCCGACTCCTGATAATGCTAAATCTGGATAACATCTTTGAGATCAGGACCGATCACCAGGGTTTTTAAAGAAAGGAGGTGTCGGGATGTCTCTGTATGAGAAAATTTCAGAATTTCAGCTGGATGCGTTTAGAGAAATCGGCACTATCGGAGCCGGTAACGGCGCTACAGCTCTTTCACAGATGATCAATAAAAAGGTCGGCATGTCCGTGCCGGCAATCAGGATACTTCCGTTTTCACAGGTGCCTGATGTGGTCGGCGGCCCCGAAAGGGTTGTTGCCGGTGTGTTTACCACAGTGAAGGGACCCGCACCTTGTAATATGCTTTTCATGTTCCCCATAGAAAGCGCGAAAATCCTTGCTGGCAAACTGATGGGTCGAAAATATAAAGACGACGAAGAAATCGACTACTACGGGAACTCTGCCCTGACCGAAGTTGTCAACATCGTAGCCGGAGCATACCTTAATTCTCTAGCCAGTTTTACCAATCTCTCTTTTGTTCCCTCAGTCCCGGCATTAGCCATTGACATGGCCGGGGCCATTTTGAATTCAGTTCTGGCCCAGATAGGGATTGCAGGCGACCAGGCGCTCCTGATGGAGACGGTTTTTACTGAATTCGAGGAAAATGTCACCGGACACTTTTTCCTCTTACCTGAAGCGGGGTCCCTCGAAAAAATACTGGAGGCTATAGGGGTGAAAGGCTAGTGGCAAGAATAATCAAGGTAGGAATGGCAGATTTGAATGTTGCAGAGCCTCCCGATGTTTTACAGACCTGCGGGCTTGGTTCCTGTGTGGGAATATGCCTGTGGGATCCGGTCACCAAAGTCAGCGGAATGGCCCATATCATGCTCCCTTCCAGTCTGCTGGGCAAATCCGGTAATGACGCAAAGTTTGCTGATACGGCAATACCGCTGCTTATACAGGAAATGTCCAGAATCGGAGGGGAGAAGTCCCGTTTGGTTGCCAAGATCGCCGGAGGTGCACAGATGTTTTCATTTTACAGCGCAAATGACATTATGAAGATCGGTGAAAGGAACGTTGAGGCTGTAAAAGCAGTTCTAGAGAAGGTCAAAATCAGGTTGGCCGCCGAAGATGTCGGCGGTAATTACGGCAGAACAATCGAATTTTATGCTGAAAACGGCCAGCTTTATGTCAGGACCATTAATTTGGGTGAGAAGTATATTTAAGGAGGACCACAGGTGACTGTCGGCAACAAAATATACCCGGTAATATTCGCTGTAGTTTTCGTTCTGATTTTGATAATTGGTGTTTTTTCAAAAGTTTCATTCATTGCCAGTATAAACAGAGCGGTTTTGGCGGCGGTATTTTTCACTGCGCTCTGTTGGATAGCGGGAAAAACAGTTTTCAAGTATGCAGTGTCAGGCTTATCGGACGTGAAGAGTCAAAAATATTCGGAGAAACAACAGGAGAGTAATTTTAGCGTAACAGTTGGGAACCCGGCTAGTTCCTCACCTGAGGATTATTCCCGGACAAGCCTGGGTCAGACTGTTTCCAGTCTCGATAAAGCAGAAAGAAATAACTCTTCCCAAGAGTTTGTTCCTCTTTCGGCAAGGCAGATTGATCCCGATGCAAGCAAAGTTATCGGCAGTAACCCCGAAAGGATGGCGGAAAATGTCAGGAAGATGGGTTAAACGGTAGTTCTTAGATGAGGAGGTCCTCATGATTTCTTCTGTGGTGAAAAATGACTGCTCGGTAATATGGGAGAGATATAAACATCATAGAGACCCCAAGGCAAGAGAACAATTAATCCTTGAATATGCCGGGCTGGTTAAATATGTCGCCGGCAGAATGGCTATTTCTCTTCCTTCCAGTGTTCACCAGGACGACTTGATCAGCTACGGAATATTCGGATTAATAGATGCTATCGAAAAATTCGACATGGACAGGAACATCAAGTTTGAGACTTATGCCGTTGCCAGAATCCGGGGGGCTATTTGGGACGGGTTGCGCTCGATGGATTGGGTTCCATACTCGGTTCGCCACAAAGCCAAGGAATTGGAACAGACTTATGCCAGATTGGAACACCAATTAGGCAGGGCCGCCACCGATGATGAAATATGTGAGGCCATGAACCTGACCAGGCAGCAGTTTGCCCAACTGCTCACGGAGACAAGCTATTTATCATTTCTTTCCCTGGACGATTTGTGGACTTTGGATAAAAATGGAGGAAACTCCGTTCGTGTTATAGATACCATTCAGGACCAGAGCGCTCCTGATCCAGTTACAATGGTTATGTTTGAAGAACAGAAAAAAATCTTAACGGATGCAATAAATAAGCTGCCGGAAAGGGAAAAACTAGTTATTGCGCTTTATTACTATGAAGGATTGACCCTGAAAGAAATTGGTAAAGTGCTGGGCGTATCTGAATCAAGAGTATCCCAGATGCATACCAAGGCAATCATGAGATTAAGAGGACGGTTGAGCAGGATTAAGAAAAAAGTCTTGGAGTAAGAAAGAAGGGGGTGGGTGTTTTGACGGATGAATATCATAGAGATTTAAGTCACAGCGAAATCGAGCGGATTGTGGAGAAAGCGGAAGAGATTGCAGCAAAAGGTCGCCAGGACGGGATAAGAATTGTGGAATATAAAGATGACGGGGTATATTTAACCGTCCTGCCACCCCAGAACGGCGGCCGCCCTTTGAACCCCGAAGAAGTGGTCAGAGATATAGAAGCCCGCAAAATACATAGTGTTGATACCGCCAAAGTCCGTCAGGTTGTCCGGGAGATGAAGGGAGAGCCCGCAATTATTGCGCCCCCTCAGAAAGAAATAATTGAAGATGCAGTGGTCAATGTGGAATTAAGCAAGGACAAAATGGAAGCGTATCTCACCATATATCCTCCCAGGGGAGGGAAGCCTGCCACCAGGAAGGATGTCGAAGAAGCCATCAAGGAAAAGAATGTTGTCTATGGGGTGGCGGATGAAGTTATTGATAAGGCCGTAGCCTTACAGCATATCAGTGAGCCTCTTGTGGTGGCCAGAGGGAGTCAACCTGTTCACGGCGAGAATGCCAGGATCGATTTCAAGTTTAACAAGGAAGGGATAGCAGGGAAACCAACGGAACTTGTCGACGGCAGGGTGGACTTCTACAGTCTTAACTTGATAAACAACGTTGAGCCCGGTGATATCCTGGCTGTAAAAATCCCAGCGACAATGGGTACTCCCGGTTATCTGGTAACCGGTGAAGAAGTACCGCCCAAACCGGGGAAAGATGTCCAGATAGGAATCGGCAAAAACGTGGAGCTTATCGACAATGGAACTACCGCTCTGTCCACTGCCAGGGGGCATGTAGTCTACTCCGCGGGAAAAATTAGCGTCTCTACCGTTTATGAAGTGGCCGGAGACGTGGATTTCAATACCGGTAACATTGAATTCAAAGGCAGCGTAATAGTCAAGGGCAGTATCAGGGAAGGCTTCAAGGTTATCGCCGATGGGGACGTGGAAGTATTGAACACTATCGCCGACGGGGTAGTTGAATGTTCGGGAAATCTAAAGGTGAGAAACGGAATAGTGGGCAAGAAAAGCAACATTAAAGCAGGAGGCAGCGTTTTCACCAGGTTTATTGAAAATTCAAAGGTGGAATCAGGCGGGGATGTGGTGGTAGGCGAAGCTATCATGCACAGTAGGGTTAGCGCCAGGAGATCCGTCACCGTTGGCGGCAAAGGCGTTATTGTTGGTGGACTGGTGAGGGCAGGAGAGGAAATCAGCTGCAGAATAGCCGGCTCACCGCTGGCGACTGTAACAGAACTGGAGGCCGGTATAAACCCGGAAGTCCGTAAGGAACACACTCGGCTTTTAAGAGAGAAACAGGAAAAAGAAATGGATTTCGACAAGGCAGATAAAGCCATAAAACTTTTAACCCACCTACAGCGGGCTCAAGGTGAACTGCCGGCTGATAAAATGGCTATTCTTGTGCGGGTATCAAGGGCACAAAATCAGCTGGTAACTGAACTGGAAGAAATAAAACAGCAGCTGGAAAACGTTGAATACCAGATCCAGCAATCGGAACGAGGCCACATAAAGGTTCAGGGAATTATGCACCCCGGAGTAAAGGTTACCATTGGTTCTGCATATTTACATATACAGGATCAATGCACCTTTGTGAGCCTGACAAAATCAGGGGAAGATATAAAAATTTCTCCATACAGCTAATGACAGGTGGTGAAAAGAATGACTCTGCGTTCTGTTGATATGCAGGTATTGCTTCCCAAGGTCTCGGAAGTTAACCGCAATCATCCGATTCAAAACCAGCAGGACCAGACGCAACAGCAGCAGTTTGCTGCCCAACTGCAAAAACAGGCCGAATTACAAAGACAGCAGGTACAAAATTCCAATAAATCAGAAAACAGCAAAATTGAAAAACAGGCAAAAGAAAAAGACGGTGCGGGAGGTCAAGGGAGGAGGTCCCGGCAGGGAAAAAACGAAGAAGAGCAGCATTCCGGCAGCGCCAAGGACCCCAGCAGGGGAGGCCTGCTGGATATAAAAATATAAGGGATTAGAGGGTGTTAGAATTGGTTGAAGTACTGATGTTGACAGGAGTAGTTTTTGTGGGCCTGGCCTTATGGCTGGGTAAAATTCATTCACACTTGCAGAAGAAAGAACTTCAGGAACTTAAAAATATACGCAGTGAACTGTTAGAGGCGAAAAAAGAAGTCGATTCCCTTATTGATCAACTGGAAACAGTCTCAGCTAAAGTTGTGGATGAAATATCCACGACCATTGAGGAAGCAAAACTGGTGGAAAACAAGCTCAGCCAAAAGAGCGTTCAAGCAGTTCAAACCGGTTCTGGCGGTACCAGCCCTGACAGTGAAGATGCGGAAGATTACGAGCAATACAGCAAAGGAATTTCGTCCCGGCCAGGGCTGAATAAAACCCTGACTGCCGGAAACGACTTGGCGGTATCGATTGTAACGGCGAATCACAAACCAGTCCAAAAGGAACCGGCCTACGGTAATACCATTATTTTCCCGAGAAAGAGCGAGGGGCAGATGAAAAAGAAAGAGGGGGCTGTTGACCTGGACCAACTGTTGAAAGAACTCCCGCCTAAACATCAGATAGTCTATGCCATGGATAAGCTCGGGTATTCCGAAGAGGAAATCGCTAAACAAATGAAGATCGGCAAGGGTGAGGTCAGGTTGATGCTACAGCTTAAACGCAAGGGTGAAGAAGCCAATGTATAATTTTTTACAAAGAGACTTTTTGCTTGGGGTCGGCGTCGGTTTCATTATAAGCGCGATAATGGTCTCGGTGTTTGGGAGGGTTGAATTGACCGATCAGGACATAAAGGCCGGGGCAGCTAAACTCGGAATGGTCCAGAAAGAACAATCTTTAGAAGACAAGCGCCCGACAGATGCTGAGGACGTTACAACCGCGGCAGAGAAGGTATACAAACAGTCGTATCAAATCAGTTCCGGGCAGCCGGCTGCCTCTGCCGACACTACCGAGACTCCAGGGACTGTTAAACCTGTTAGTGTCCAGGTAGTTATCAGGCCCGGTATGGGGTCAGAGCAGATTGCTAAAATGCTGGAGGAAAAGGGTGTTGTCAAAGACCAGCGCGAATTCTACCAAGTCGTGACAGAAATGAAAGCCCACACCAGGTTCAGGACAGGAACTTTCACTGTACCATCAGGTGGGGACATGAGAGAGATAGTGCGAATTCTGACAAATAATCCTTAAAAAATTTATCTTTGACTTCTGGAACAGTCCCATTCTCTTGTTTAAGTTTATGATGGGTTCCGGTCGCTGGGCGCTGATATAGCAGTCCAGTCAGAACGCATAAATTTGTACAGACTTTCCAATAATATAGTTGCGTTAGCCCATATTTTGTGCTACAATAGCAACTGGTGTTAAATACACACGTTTCGGGATTTTTAGTGGCGGTGCCGCTCTAAGGCGGTTCCACAGAGAGATGAACGAAACGGAGGATCAAAACCAATGAGAGAGGAGGTGACTCCGATGGCTGTCATATCCATGAAACAACTGTTGGAAGCCGGAGTTCACTTTGGTCACCAGACCCGCAGGTGGAACCCGAAAATGGCGCAGTATATCTTTACTGACCGCAACGGGATTTATATCATTGACCTTCAGAAAACGGTAAAAAAGGTTGACGAGGCCTATTTTTTTGTAAGAGACCTGGTATCTGAAGGTAAATCCATTCTGTTTGTGGGAACTAAAAAGCAGGCTCAGGAAGCCGTCCGAGAAGAGGCTGAACGTTGCGGTATGTTCTATGTCAACCAGCGGTGGCTAGGGGGAACGTTGACCAATTTCCAGACCATAAGAAAGCGTATTGACCGTCTCCATGAGCTGGAGAAAATGGAAACCGACGGCACTTTTCAAGTTCTTCCCAAAAAAGAGGTCGCTGGTCTGCTCCATGAAAAGGAGAAGCTGGAGAAGTTTCTTGGTGGAATCAAGGAAATGAGAACTCTTCCCGGGGCATTATTCATTATTGACCCGAGAAAAGAAAGGATAGCTGTCGCCGAGGCCCGCAAACTGGGAATTCCTATCGTGGCAATCGTTGATACAAACTGTGATCCTGACGAAGTCGATTACGTTATCCCGGGTAATGATGACGCCATCAGAGCGGTTAAACTGCTGACAGCAAAAATTGCTGATGCCGTTCTGGAAGGTAAACAGGGCCAGGATACTGCTGAGGCAGATGTGGAATAAAAAGAAGTGGGGTGACCGGGGGTTTTTGGAGCCCTACAGTCACCCTGTTTTTCCAAGGAGGATAAATAATGGTTACTGCTGCAATGGTAAAAGAACTGCGGGAACGCACCGGCGCCGGAATGATGGACTGCAAAAAAGCGCTGGAGGAAACCGGTGGGGACCTGGAAAAAGCTATCGAGTATTTAAGGGAAAAAGGTTTAGCTGCCGCTGCCAAGAAAGCCGGGCGAATTGCCGCCGAAGGATTGGTTGCCGCGAATGTTGAGGCAGGGAACAAGAGGGCCGTTCTGGTCGAAGTAAACTGCGAGACTGATTTTGTCGCGAAGACAGAAGAATTTGGAACGTTTGTCAATACGGTTGCCGAGGCAATTCTTGAAAATTCCCCTTCAACAGTTGAGGACCTGCTTCAAATGCAGGTGGACGGAAAAACTGTGGGCGAACTGGTTACCGAAAAGATCGCCAAAATCGGCGAAAACATGTCTATCCGGCGTTTTGAATTGTATGAAACAACAGAAGGAGCCCTCGAGGCGTATATTCACGGCGCCGGACGGATAGGTGTGCTGGTTGAGGTTACCGGCAATGCCGGCGATCTACTGGAAACAGCCAAGGATGTTGCCATGCAGGTGGCCGCATCAAGGCCTGAGTATGTTACCAGAGAACAGGTCCCTGCAGAAATGGTCGAGAAAGAAAGAGAAATTTTGAAAGTCCAGGCCATGAATGAAGGGAAACCTGAAAACATAGCTGAAAAAATGGTGACCGGCAGGCTGGAAAAGTTTTTTAAGGAAATCTGCCTGGTAGAACAGCCGTTTATCAGGGAGCCGGATATAAGTGTCCAGAAAATGCTTGACCAGAAACAGGTCAAAGTTTTGCGCTTTGTGCGCTACGAAATGGGAGAAGGCCTGCAAAAAAGGGAAACCGACCTGGCTGCCGAAGTTGCGGCTCTACAAAAGTGCTAATCAGAAGTTTTTTGACATTTTTAAAAAAAGAGAAGACTTTGAGTCTTCTCTTTTTTTAAAAAATTATTTTTTCAAAAAGGATTTTCTTATATCATGTAGAAGATTTATTTCTGAGAAACGGGAGGTAACGGGGCTACTATGCAGACACCCAAATACAAACGAGTTGTACTTAAATTAAGCGGTGAAGCTTTAGCCGGAAAAAAGGGGTTTGGTATAGACCCGGAGACTGTTGTTTCAATTGCCGAACAAATAAAAGAGATTATATTTCTTAACGTACAGGTTGGTATTGTTGTTGGCGGCGGAAACCTTTGGCGGGGAATTGCCGGAAGCGCAAAAGGGATGGATAGGGCAACTGCGGACTACATGGGCATGATGGCTACAGTAATGAACTCCTTGGCTCTGCAGGATGCCCTTGAAAAGCTGGCGGTTGATACAAGGGTCCTTACAGCTATTGAGATGCGCGAGGTAGCAGAACCGTATATTCGCAGGAGGGCCATCAGGCACCTGGAAAAGGGCCGAGTTGTAATCTTTGGCGCCGGGACCGGCAACCCATATTTCTCAACCGACACCACGGCAGCGCTGAGGGCCGCGGAAATTGAAGCAGACGTGATATTGATGGCTAAACAGGTGGACGGTGTTTACGACAGCGACCCTGTAAAAAACCCTGATGCGCAGAGGTTTGATGAACTTACTTATATAGATGTGCTTAACAGGGGTTTGGGAGTTATGGACTCGACTGCTACTTCTCTCTGTATGGACAATAAGATTCCCATTATTGTGTTTAACCTCAACGAAAACGGTAACATAAAACGGGTGGTAATGGGGGAAAATATTGGTACATATGTCGGGGGTGAAGACAAATGATTAAAGAAGTTGTAAATGAAGCTGAAGACAGAATGAAAAAGGCTATTGATGTACTTCGAAAGGATTTGGCTTCATTGCGGGCCGGTCGCGCGACACCCGCGCTTCTTGATAAAGTACTTGTAGACTACTATGGGGTACCTACTCCAATAAACCAGATGGCCAACGTTTCTGTACCGGAACCCCGCCTGCTTGTTATTCAACCGTGGGACAAAAGCGTGATATCATCCATCGAGAAAGCAATCCTCAAGTCTGATTTAGGCTTGACACCCAATAATGACGGAACGGTCATCAGGCTGTCTATTCCGCAGTTGACTCAGGAAAGAAGAAACGAACTGGTGAAGGTCGTCAGGAAGAAGGCTGAGGAAACTAAGGTAGCTATCAGAAATGTCCGGCGTGATGCCAATGAAGAACTGAAGGATATGGAGAAAAAGCACCAAATCTCGGAGGATGATTTCAAGAGAGCCCAGGAGGATGTCCAGAAATTGACGGACAAGTGCATAAAAGATGTAGACAAGGTACTGGAAAATAAGGAGCAGGAAATCATGGAAGTATAAAAATCCTTGGATCTGAGGGATACAAATGGAATTGCCTGATGTTTTGGGCTTTGTTATTGATGAGGCCTTGACTGAAATCAGGAACAAAGGTTTTCAAGTGGGCCGGATTACAGTGGCAAAGCCTGTTAAAGCAGCAAAACCTTTGGGTGTAGCCAGAGTTGTTCGCCTCTCTCTGTTGGAGAAGGCAACACTCCAGGTTGTTGTTGCATATCAGGATTACGAGAAAGGAGGTGTACATTGTGGCATATAGAATTACCGATGAGTGCTTGGCTTGCGGCAGTTGTTTGGATGCATGCCCCAACGGAGCCATCGAGGAAGGCGACATTTACAAGATTAAGGCAGATGAGTGCGCTGATTGCGGTGCTTGTGCAGAGGCTTGTCCGACAGGAGCAATTGTTGAAGAGTAATCAATAAACCCCCTCATAAAGGAGGGGGTTTGTTTTAGTATAAACAGGCATAAACTTTCCCAAATTAGAGGTAATGAAAAGGTTTTATATAGAAACTTTTGTTGTAAAGATGTAAAATGAATATATATGTAAAAATATGATGGGATATCTACCGGGTAGCACAAAGCCTAGGAGGATAGTAAATGATTCGCAGTTGGCTTGGCTTTTGGAGAGTATGCAGGGAGAAAAACGAGTCAGAGAGAGCAGAAGAACTGTATAAGGCTGTTGACTTCAGCCGCCTGCCTACTCATATTGCGATCATTATGGACGGTAATGGACGTTGGGCTACCCGCCGGGGTCTTCCAAGGGCGCTGGGACACAGGGCAGGGGTTGAGTCATTGCGGGAGATAGTCCGGACCTGTTCTGCCCTGGGAATAAAATACCTTACGGTATATGCTTTTTCGACCGAGAACTGGAAACGCCCGGCAGAAGAAGTCAATATATTGATGGATCTCCTGGTGGAGTATCTTGAACAGGAAATACAGGAACTTCATGAAAACAATGTCAAAATCAGAGCTGTCGGCAGGATTGAAGAACTGCCGGAAAAGGCCAGAGAGGCGCTGTACAGGGATGCCGAATATACGCGAAACAACGACGGCCTGACATTGAACCTGGCTCTGAACTACGGTGGCCGGAACGAGATTGTGGAGGCCGTCAAGCGCATTGGCAGGGAAATTGCAGGCAATAAACTGAGCCCGGAAGAGATAACCGAGGACATTATTTCCGGTTTTCTTTATACTGCGGGTATACCCGACCCGGATCTGCTGATCAGGCCTTCAGGGGAACTGCGGATCAGTAATTTTCTTCTTTGGCAGGCAGCCTATTCTGAATTTTGGTATTCTCCGGTTTTATGGCCCGATTTCCGGAAGGTCCACCTGCTGGAAGCGATTGTGGACTACCAGCGCCGCCAAAGGAGATTTGGGGGCCTGAATAATTTATAGCTGGACCGGTGATTAGAAGATGCTTTCATTCCGTATCCTCAGCGCTGTGGCCGGTATACCGATAATGCTTTTCTCTTTTTGGTACGGGGGCTTGCCATTAGCGGCAGTTGTTTTAGTTCTGGTAATTCTAGGAATACTAGAGATGAACCGTCTCTGGTGTAAGATGGATGTACATATCTGGTTGCCCCTGGCTGTGACTGCGGGTGTCCTGTATGTAATTGCCGCCGGCGCCGGCAACAGGTATTTTGAGGCCGCTGTATTATTTTTTGCGGTGACCGCAGCCATCGTATATATGATAGTAGTCTATCCTTCTTTTACAGTTACCGATTTAGCTGCAACTGTTTTTACTTCACTATATGCCGGGTGGCTCTTAACCCACCTGATTGGAATCAGACACCTGTCTGACGGATTTCATTACGTTTTATTGGTTCTGGCCTGTACATGGAGCACCGACACCTTTGCTTACTTCGTTGGTATCAATATAGGAAAACGCAAACTGGCGCCGGTCGTCAGTCCGAATAAATCCGTGGAAGGTTCTCTGGGAGGCGTTGCCGGCAGCATAATTGCAGCGGTAATCGCAGGCATTTTGGGTTCCAGAATGCCGTTGATACATTATGTGATAATCGGTGTTTTAATTGGGGTTGTCGGGCAGGTGGGCGACCTGGCGGAATCGGCGTTGAAACGAATGGCTGGAGTCAAGGATTCAGGCCGGATTATCCCGGGGCACGGCGGGGTTCTTGACAGGTTTGACAGCCTGTACTTAACAGCGCCGGCAGTATATTATTATTTAAGATTGATAATAATGAATTGAGGTGAGGACCCTGTACCAACCACTGCGAACTTTCATCTACATAGGCCTGGGGACTGCGGGCGCATACCTGTTATTGAAATTTGTTGCCCCTGTTTTTTCGCCTTTTATCTTAGCGGGTCTGTTAGCTTTTTTTATGGAACCACTGGTAACGTTTTTACAGAACAGGGTCCGTCTTCCGCGGTCAGTTGCGGTGGGAATTACCATGGTAGTTGTCTTTGGTGGATTTACCCTGGTGTTAGCGCTGGTAATTACACGGTTAATAGTAGAACTGGCTCATCTTTCAGCGTATTTGCCGGAGTATATAGACAACATCAAATCTGTAATCTTGTCAGTGCAGGACCGGGCAGAAGCATATTACCTGGCGCTGCCCAAAGATGTTTTGGACTTTATTAATGAGAGAGTTGCCGGCAATCAATTCAATCTGGATTCAGTTTTTAACAGAATCCAGGTGGTTGTGGTGAAAACCCTGAATTTTATGCTCAGATTGGTATCATCTGTACCGGCCTGGATCATTTTGATTATTGTCAGTGCCATTGCTACATATTTTATGTCCAAAGACAAGAACGTCATCAAAAATTTTTGGTTCAGAGCAGTACCAGAGCCGTGGAGCAGGAAAAGCATTGACATAGCCAAAGATGTTATACATGCCGTATCGGGATATGCTAAAGCCCAGCTTATTTTAATTACCCTTACGTTCGTTCAAAGCCTGGTAGGCCTTTATATAATCGGCGCTCCGTATGCCCTGCTGGTAGGGTTGGCCATCGGTATAGCAGACTTGATTCCTGTTTTGGGTCCAAGTTCCATTTATCTGCCATGGATTGCGTGGGAGTTCATTACAGGTGACAATGCTTTTGCCGTTAAACTGACGATTCTTTACTCTATCGTACTGGTTGTGAGACAAGTACTGGAGGCGAAGATAGTCTCCACCACGATGGGACTGCACCCGTTGGCTACTCTGGTTGGAATGTATGTTGGTCTGCGCTTGTTGGGACCATTGGGTGTGGTAGCCGGCCCCCTGTTTATAATCACCCTGAAGGCTTTTGCGGCGGCGGGGCTCATAGGATGGAAAAACCCCAGATAAGGCCTGTGGAGAGACAGCTGACAGAACGGAAAACAGCGATCCCCGCTGTAGCCGATCCCCATGTATTTTGTTGCAATTATTGTATAGTATCATAAATAGGAGAAGATAGAATGAGAAAAAGAATAGCCGTATTGGGCAGTACCGGTTCCATCGGATGTCAGACCCTGGAAGTGGTGGAAAGGTACCCGGAAAAATTCGAAGTAGTGGGGTTGGCCGCTGGAAACAACCTGGAAAAACTGGCTAGCCAGGCCGAGAAACACCGGCCAAGAATTGTGAGCATACGGCGAGAAGAGGATTATTGTAGGTTCAGGTCGGCTTTACCCGGTGGAATAAAATTGACATGCGGCGCTGAAGGGATGGCTGAACTGGCTGCCACAGAAGAGGTGGATATCGTTGTTACGTCAATCGCCGGAACTGTGGGACTGATTCCGACGATGGAAGCTATCAGGGCTGGGAAGGATATAGCGCTGGCAAACAAGGAGACACTGGTGGCAGCTGGTCAACTGGTGATGTCCATGGCTAAAGAAAAAGGAGTCAGAATACTGCCGGTCGACAGTGAGCACTCAGCTATTTTCCAGTGCCTCAACGGGGAAAGCAGGGCTGAGGTCAATAAGCTCATCCTCACGGCGTCCGGTGGCCCGTTTAAAGACAAGTCGAGGGAAGAACTGGCGATTGTCACGGTGGAGGAAGCGCTAAAACACCCCAACTGGTCTATGGGACGTAAAATAACCATAGATTCCGCCACCATGATGAACAAAGGCCTTGAAGTGATTGAAGCCCGGTGGCTTTTTGACATCGGTTTCGCAAATATCAAAGTAATAATTCATCCTCAAAGCATCGTTCATTCCATGGTGGAGTTTGTTGACGGGTCTGTTATTGCCCAGATGGGCCTTCCCGATATGAGGTTGCCTATCCAGTATGCTCTGTCCTACCCGGAGAGGTGGGAAAATGACTGCCCGAAGCTGGATCTGCTGTCAGTGGGAACGCTGAACTTTGAAGAACCCCGGACGGATTTGTTTCCGTGCCTGCAACTAGCTATCGAGGCAGGAGCCGCGGGGGGGACCTTGCCTGCGGTGATGAATGCGGCGAACGAGCAGGCGGTAGAAATGTTTTTAAATGGCCGGATAGATTTTTTGGATATCCCGGAATTAATTCACCGCGTAATGTCCAATCATGACTGTATACCTCAACCGGGTCTGGAAGATATTTTGCAGAGCGACAGGTGGGCCCGTGAAGAGTGCGGAAGACTGGTGAAAAACTGATTGTCATAACGCTATTCGTTAAGGAAGGTGTAGAAATGACTGGTTGGGTAGCATATATTCCGTATGCCGTAATAGTATTCGGCCTGCTGGTCCTGTTCCACGAATTAGGACATTTTGCCCTGGCCAAAGTGACCGGGGTTCAGGTTTACGAATTCAGTATAGGGTTTGGACCGCGACTGGCCGGCTTCCGAAGAGGGGATACAGTATATAACCTGCGGGCCGTGCCGCTGGGAGGGTTTGTCCGAATGGCCGGGATGGACCCGGAGGAGGACCTGAGGGAGGCCGGCAGGAAATCGCCGGAAAGTCCTGAAGTTGAAGCGGAGGAGGCAGACAAAACCGTAATTAGCCCCGAAAAGAGCTTTATGCACAAAAGCGTACCCAAAAGGATGGCCATTATTGCAGCCGGGCCTTTAATGAACTTTGTGCTGGCGATTTTGTTGTTCTCCGCGAGTTTCCTTATTTTCGGCCTACCCACAAACAAAAACATAGTTGGTAAGGTTATCCAGGGTCTGCCGGCGGCCGAAGTGGGCATCAAGCCCGGTGATGTAATCACAAAGATTAATGATACTCCTACCGGGACGTGGCTGGAAATAACGGATATTATTCATAAGAACCCTGAAAGGGTAATCAAGATTGAAGTCAAGAGAGAAGGTCAGACAAAAATATTTACAGTGAAGCCCGTAAAAGACCCGGAAGAACAGTGGGGCAAGATCGGGATAACGTACATGTCTGAGCGACTGGGTTTATGGAAATCCCTTAAACTTGGTGTTATTAAGACTTACGAAGTTCTTAAAATCACGGTTTATTTTATAGGCAAGATGATAGCGCAGGAGATGCCCGTGCAGCTCAGCGGGCCTGTCAGAATTACCTATGAACTGGGGAAGGCCGCCGAACTTGGTATTGTTTTCCTGATAAACATAGCCGGGTTTCTCAGCATCCAGATAGGGTTATTTAACCTCCTGCCCATACCTGCCCTGGACGGCAGCAGGTTGTTATTTCTCGGGCTGGAAGGGATCAGGGGAACACCCATTGAACCGTCCAAGGAGAATTTCATCCATCTGGTGGGACTGGCGCTCCTGCTTTTATTAATGGTTGTAATAACCTACCAAGACATTATCCAGATGTTGAGTTAGGAGGCACGGTTTTGGAGAGGCGATTGACCAGGCAGATTTATGTAGGGAACGTGCCCGTCGGCGGTGGCGCTCCCATTTCCGTGCAGTCCATGACAAATACAGATACGCGGGATGCCCGGGCTACGGTAATTCAAATCATGGAACTTGCCGGGGCAGGATGTGAAATAGTCAGGGTGGCAGTACCGGACAGTACTGCTGCCGATGCCTTAAAGGAAATTATTAAGCAAAGCCCTATCCCTGTGGTAGCTGATATTCATTTTGATTACAGGCTGGCTTTAAAATCTGTTGCCAACGGAGTCCATGGACTGCGGCTGAATCCGGGAAATATCGGGGGCGCCGGCAGGGTTAGAGAAGTGGTTAAAGCTGCCCGTGAACGGAAGGTTCCTATCCGGGTCGGGGTTAATGCCGGTTCACTGGACAAAAGAGTCCTGGATAAATACGGCGGAGTAACTCCCCAGGGGCTCGTGGAAAGTGCCCTGGAGCATGTCAAAATACTGCAGGAATTGGATTTTCACGAAATCAAGATATCTCTCAAAGCTTTTGACATCCCGTTAATGATGGAGGCTTACCGCTTGATTTCAGAGAAGGTGGATTACCCTCTGCATATCGGAGTTACCGAGGCCGGCACACCATGGGCCGGGACAATCAGGTCCGCGGTCGGTATTGGCGTCCTTTTAAGCAGTGGTATAGGTGATACCCTCAGGGTTTCGCTGACCGGCGACCCTGTACTGGAAGTAAAGGTGGGTTTTGAAATACTCAAGGCCCTTAATTTACGGCAGTTGGGCCCCACAATAATTTCCTGCCCTACATGCGGTAGAACGGAAATTAAACTTGCCAAAATCGCCGGGGAAGTTGAAAAGAAAATCCAGCATTTAAAAACCCCGCTGAAGGTGGCCATCATGGGTTGTGTGGTGAACGGACCGGGAGAGGCGAGGGAAGCTGACGTCGGCATAGCCGGGGGAAAAGGCGTCGGTCTGCTGTTTAAGAAGGGACGGATTATCAGAAAAATCCCGGAGGACAGGCTTGTTGATGAACTGCTGAAAGAAATTAAACTGATGTTGAAGGAAGAACCATAAAGACGGCCATGAAATGTTACTGCCACCGGTCACTGGCCGCTGGACATCAATTAACAGGGGAGGTTGCATTGATGAGACTATCTGAACTCTTGGCTCCGACTCTGCGGGAAGTACCCGCTGAAGCGGAAGTTGTCAGTCATATCCTGATGCTGAGAGCGGGAATGATCCGCAAAGTCGCTTCAGGGGTGTATTCATACTTACCGTTGGGTTACAGGATAATTAAGAAAGTGATAGAGATAATCAGAGAGGAAATGGACAAAAAAGGCAGCCAGGAACTGATGCTGCCCATCATTCAACCGGCGGAACTCTGGCTGGAATCGGGCCGGTGGAATGTATACGGGGACGAACTGTTCAGGCTGAAGGACCGTCATGACAGAGATTTTGCGCTGGGGCCCACCCACGAGGAAATCATTACCGACCTGGTCAGGGGCGAAGTCCGTAGCTATAAACAGCTGCCCCTCCTTCTGTACCAGATTCAAAATAAGTACAGGGATGAGCGCAGACCCCGTTTTGGGTTAATGCGCGGGCGCGAATTCATAATGCAGGACCTGTATTCTTTTGATAAAGATGAAGCGGGGCTGGAAGTCACTTACCGTAAGATGTATGAAGCCTATTCAAGGGTATTTTCACGCTGCGGTCTCAAATTCCGTGTTGTGGAAGCCGACCCCGGAGCTATTGGAGGAAGCAGTACCCATGAGTTTATGGTCATGGCAGATTCGGGTGAGGCTGCCATCGTATTTTGCGAGACCTGTGAATACGCAGCCAATGTGGAAAAGGCTGAAGCAATGGCGGACGAGCAGGGGTCGGCAGAAGAAATGCTGGCAGTCGAGGAATTACCCACCCCAGGCGCCCGGACCATTGAAGAAGTAGCCGCTTTTCTGAAAGTAACTCCGGAGAGGGTTATTAAGTCACTGGTATACCAAACTGAGGAAGGGATTGTTCTTGCCCTGGTAAGGGGAGACCGGGAAGTCAATGAGGTGAAGCTGCAGAATGTCCTGGGCTCGCTGCAGTTATTTTTGGCTGATGGAAAATCAGTGACCGGGCTCACGGGGGCTGAGCCTGGTTTTACCGGCCCTGTCAACCTGAAAGGGGTTCAGATCATCGCCGACAGGGAAGTAGTTCTAATGCGGAACGCCGTCGCCGGAGCCAATAAAACGGATGCACACATTATCAATGTAAATCCGGGAAGGGACTTTACCCCCGACAAGGTGGCAGACATCAGGCTGGTTAAAGCAGGCGAACCCTGTATCAGGTGCGGGGGCAGGCTGAACGAAGCCAGGGGAATCGAAGTGGGGCAGATTTTTAAGCTGGGAACCAAGTACAGTAAAGTCCTGGGGGCTAAATTCCTTGATGAAAACGGAAAAGAACAGCTGATGGTTATGGGGTGTTACGGAATAGGGGTGAGCAGGACAGTGGCCGCCGCTATTGAGCAGAACCATGACGATGACGGGATTATCTGGCCCATGCCGATAGCGCCTTACCATGCTGTGGTCATTCCGGTAAGCGCTAAGGATGAAGAACAGGTAAAAATAGCCGAGGCCCTTTACAGCGCTCTCCTGGAGCAGGGAGTAGAGGCTGTAATCGATGACAGAAATGAACGGCCGGGTGTGAAATTTAAAGATGCGGATTTGATCGGTTATCCGTTAAGAATAGTGATAGGAGCCAGGGCAGTTGAGGAAGGAGTTGTTGAAATCAGGCACCGCAGGAACGGGAATGTGCAGACCGCAAAAGTTGACAGCGCGGCGCCGCTGGTTAAACAGATTGTAGAGGACGCGATTGCGGAGAGCCTGGCATAAGTTACGGGCATGTCATACTCACGTACTGGAGTGAATAATAATCTGGCAATTGCAGTGGCAGGAGGGTACTGAATGAGGACTGCAGTTATCATTCCGGCATACAATGAAGAACGGACCATAGGCGAAATTATCAGGGTCACCCGGCAGGTCCCGTTTGTTGATGAGACTTTAGTTGTTGACGACGGTTCAACCGACAGTACCGCAAAGGTTGCCCAAGCCGAAGGGGCAAGAGTGATATCTCTTCCGGAGAACGTTGGCAAGGGCGGCGCAATGATGGTGGGGGTAAACAGTACCGATGCCGATGTGGTCCTGTTTTTGGACGCAGA
This sequence comes from Firmicutes bacterium UBA2595, assembly GCA_002339745.1. Taxonomy (GTDB): domain Bacteria; phylum Bacillota; class Thermincolia; order Thermincolales; family UBA2595; genus UBA2595. Next base: position 32,082 of record DDKP01000154.1, read on the forward strand.
CCTGATAGGGCTTAAGCCCTCACACGTGATAAACTTGATGCTTCCGGTGCTTGAGGGCCGGGCCGAAATGACGGTGGGAATTTTTGAACACGGACGGCTGGCCACCGACCTGGCCCAGTTCATAGCCCCGTTTTTATCTGGGCAGAGGGCTGTAAAAAGGGACTTGTTCAGACAGCTGTCTCACCTGGAAATGTCCAGGTTTGGGGTTGAGGTAGCTCTGACGAGATATACAAAGATGGCAGGAATCTCTGTGATGGAAGTCGAATTAAAAGACATGTCCCATGTAATGAAGGAAGAAAAGCTGGGGGTTGTACGGGGTTTCCTGGCAAGGCTGAAGATGTACTGGGAAATAGCCAAATGTATGGGGAAAGGGTAATCGGACTCTTCCGGAGAGGTCGGCAGCCCCAACCGTTGCCTGGGTTATCAAAACAGCTTTCGTAGACAAAAAGGGGGAGAGCCGGGTGTCAGGTTTCCAGGAGTTAGATATCGTACTGAGAATTATTCTGTCAGGCATACTTGGCGGTTTGATCGGCTTGGAACGAGAGAGCCTCAACAAGTCGGCCGGGTTTCGGACCCATATTCTGGTGTGCGTTGGATCGGCGCTGATAATGCTCGTTTCCCAGGACATATACAACATATACCAGAATAAGGCTGCCCTTGACCCTGCTAGAATTGCAGCCCAGGTTGTTAGTGGGATAGGTTTTCTCGGGGCAGGAACGATTATGAGGGAGGGAGCCACCGTAAAGGGGCTGACCACTGCCGCCAGCCTGTGGGTAGTTGCCGGTGTCGGTCTGGCTGTTGGGGCTGGGTTGTATTTTGCGGCCCTGGTAACCACGGGAGTGGTTTTTATAACCCTCATCTACCTGGGCAAAGTCGAACGAATGGTAGCCGGGCTGGCCAATGTCCTGGTGCTGCTGGTTACCGCGGATAACAGGCCCGGACAGCTGGGGCGGGTTGGTTCATATCTGGGGGAACATGGAATACTTATACTCAATATCCAGATGAAACAAATGAGTGATGACAGAAAGGTTATGTTTGAAATCGATATCAAGGTTCCACCTGGTCTTGACCTTAACCGGTTAATGTACGAACTGTCAGATGTGCCTGGAGTCCATCATGTCGAATGGGGAGAATAATAATTGAATTTCGGGGGGAAACGCTTGGCAACAATTCTACCAGAGCCAAATCCGGAACGGCGCCCAGCCGTTCTACATTTTTGCAATTATATAGAAAAATCATCACTTCCGGAAGATTTCAAGGAGGCCATGCGCCAGGCAGTCGTAGAGAAGGTGGAAATAAGCACTTCGGAAAAAAAGTGGTGTATCCATTTAGTCCTTAACAGGCTTGTCAGCAAAAGGCTCGTTGACGAATTCGCGCACGAAATGACCCGGGAGATTATGGGACTCCAAGAGGTGAATTTCGGCCTGCGTTACAGCTTGCCGGCCTTTACGCCGGACGAAATCATACATAATTACTGGGATGACATTGTTTATACCATTGCCAGGAAACATCCCGTAATCTCGGGGTGGCTCGCTTCAGCGGCCAGGAAAATGCAGGGAGACTGCCTGCAGATTTTTGTCAAAAGCGGGGTTGGTGAAGACCTGATTAACCAGCGCCAGGTAACGGGGCAAATATCCGATATTCTACGACGGGAATTTGGGTTGGAGGTCCGGGTGAGTATCCACGCTCTCGAAGAGGAAGAGTGTGAGTATGTCCAGTGGATCTCCCGGCAGGAGGAAGAATACCTCAGGACTCTGACTGCCAGCCAGCCGCAGGCGGATTCCGGCAACAATAAGGAAGTACAGGAGGTTACAAGTGCTCTTCACCGGCAACCTGCAGGAAAGCGGTATCGCAAAAAAAGCTCAGGTTGCGAACCGGGGGCCCTGATGGGCAGGTTTATCACTGAACCTCCGGTGGCGATTGAAAACGTAATTGAGGAAGATAAAAGCATTGTGGTTGAGGGTTGTGTCCTAAAGCTGGATATCCGGCGTTTGAAGAGCGGGCGCAGCCTGATAAGTTTTGACATTTCCGATTATACGGATAGCATTAACGTAAAGTTGTTCGAGGATGAGAAAGACGAAGATCGGATTTACTCAGCCCTGAAGCAGGGGATGTGGGTAAAGGTCCGGGGACCCGCACAGCAGGACAGGTATTCCCAGGAACTGACTGTCATGGCCAGGGATATTAATATTGTGGAACCTGCGGCCAGGTTAGACAATGCCCCGGAGAAGAGGGTAGAGCTTCATCTTCACACCAAGATGAGCGCTATGGACGGAGTTACCGGGGTAAGGGAGGTAATCAGCCAAGCTGCCAGATGGGGTCATCCGGCTGTGGCCATTACTGACCACGGAGTGGTTCAGGCATTTCCTGACGCTTATGAGGCAGCCAGGAAATTCGGAGTCAAAATAATCTACGGGATGGAAGGATATCTAATAGATGACGGCGTGCCAATAGTAATTAAACCACGCCAGGGACGGCTCCTTGATGAGGAATTTGTGGTTTTTGATCTGGAAACCACCGGCCTGTCCTCCACTGTCAACGAAATCATTGAAATTGCGGCGGTGAAAATAAAAAACGGGCAGGTAACGGATAGTTTTTCCAGGCTTGTGAGGCCGCAAAGAGATATACCTGGCGAGGTTCAGCGCCTGACGGGAATACTGCCGGAAATGGTTGCCCGGGCTGAAGGGATTGATCTGGTCCTGCCCCAATTCATGGGATTTGTGGGGCCTGCTGTTCTGGTAGCACATAACGCCCAGTTTGATACGGGGTTTATCAGGGTCAACCTGAAGCGGGCCGGGCTGGAACTGGAGAACCCGGTGATAGACACCCTGGGCCTGGCCAGGGCCCTACTGCCAAAACTGAAAAGTCATAAGCTGAAAAACCTGGCCGAAGAGTTTGGCGTGTCCCAGGGAACGCATCACCGTGCTCTTGATGACGCTCAGGCCACGGCAGAAATTTTTAACAAGATGCTCGGGCTGCTGGCTGAAAGGGGAATAAACAGTCTCGCGGAAATAAATGGACTAATTAAACATATTAACCTCGACAAGCTGAAGAGCCATCATGTTGTTTTACTGGCGGAAAATCAGTTGGGCCTGCGAAACCTATATGAACTGGTCACTTTGTCACATCTTAACTACTTTTACCGACACCCCAGAATTCCCAAGAGCGAACTGCTGAAAAGGCGGGAGGGTTTAATTATTGGTTCAGCCTGCGAAGCCGGGGAGCTTATCAGCGCCTACCTGGACCAAGCAGAGAAGGAAAAACTTAAAGAGATTGCTTCTTTCTATGACTATCTGGAAATACAGCCAACAGTCAATAATGATTTTCTGATCCGTGAAGGACGGGTGGATGGGATTGAAGCACTAAGGCAGATGAACAGGGATATTGTAGAACTGGGAGAAGAACTGAACAAGCCGGTGGTGGCGACCGGTGACGTTCACTTCCTGGAGCCCGCGGACGCCCTTTTCAGACAGGTTTTGTTGGCCGGCCAGGGTTATGAGGATGTAAATAACCAGGCGCCTTTATACTTCAGGACCACCGAAGAGATGCTGGAGGAATTCTCTTACCTTGGCCGGGAAAAGGCGTGGGAGGTGGTAGTCGGTAATCCGCGTTTAATTGCCGACCGGATCCAGGAAGTCAAGCCGATGCCTGACGAATTTTTCCCGCCCAAAATCGAAGGCGCCGAGAAACAGATAGCGGATATGACATGGGCGAGGGCTATAAACATTTATGGTGATCCTCTACCTGACCTTGTCAAAAAAAGAATTGAAAAAGAACTCCACTCAATTATAAACAACGGTTTTGCGGTCCTGTACCTCATTGCCCATAATCTGGTGAAGAAGTCAAATGAAGACGGATACCTGGTTGGTTCCAGAGGTTCGGTCGGATCTTCCCTTGTGGCCACATTGACCGGGATAACCGAAGTTAACCCGCTGCCTGCTCACTATGTTTGCCCAGGATGCAAAAACAGCGAGTTTGTCGAAGACGGTTCATACGGCTGCGGGGCCGACCTGCCGGATAAACACTGCCCGAAATGCGGCGCTGTATATAGAAAAGACGGATTCGATATTCCATTTGAAGTTTTTTTAGGTTTTGAAGGAGATAAAGTCCCCGATATAGACCTCAATTTTTCCGGCGAATACCAGCCCAGGGCTCATAAATACATCGAGGAGCTTTTCGGCCGGGGGCATGTTTTCAGGGCCGGAACGATAACCACCGTTGCGGACAAAACGGCTTACGGGTTTGTGCAGAAATTCCTGGAGGAACGTGGGCTTTCCAAACGCAGGCCTGAAACCGAGCGCATGGTGGAAGGGTGTACCGGGGTAAAACGAACTACCGGTCAGCACCCCGGCGGAGTCATGGTCATACCCCGTGACATGGATGTTTACCAATTTACTCCGCTCCAGTATCCTGCTGATGACAAAAAGTCGGGGATAGTCACAACCCACTTTGATTATCATTCAATCTCCGGCCGCATAGTAAAGCTGGATATCCTGGGACATGATGATCCGACAGTAATTAAGATGCTAGAAGACCTGACAGGGGTCGACGCCAGGATGATTCCCCTTGATGAACCGGAGACAATGAAATTATTTTCTGGAGTAGAGGTACTGGGGGTTACCCCTGATCAGATCCGTTCCAACGTTGGGAGTTACGGTATTCCGGAGTTTGGGACAAAGTTTGTCAGGCAGATGCTGGAAGAAACAAGACCTGCAACTTTTTCTGAACTGGTCAGAATATCCGGCTTTTCCCACGGGACAGATGTTTGGCTGAACAATGCCCAGACCCTGATCCGGGAAGGAATATGTAAATTGTCCGAAGCCATTTCCACCAGGGACGACATAATGATTTTCCTTATTCAGAAGGGGCTTGAACCAAAACTGGCTTTCAAAATCATGGAGGGAGTGCGCAAAGGTAAGGGAATTAAGCCGGAGGACGAAAAATGTATGGTCGAAAAAAATATCCCTGACTGGTATCTCCGTTCTTGCCAGAAGATTAAATACATGTTCCCAAAGGCGCACGCAGTGGCTTATGTTATGATGGCTTACCGGATAGCCTATTTTAAGGTGCACTATCCGGAGGCTTTCTATGCCACCTATTTTACAGTCAGGGCAGATGAATTCGATGCTGACCTGGTTGTCCAGGGCAGCGGAGAAATCAGGCGGAAAATAGAAGAAATAGAAGGTAAGGGAAATGACGCAACGGCCAAAGACAAAAACCTTCTCACTATCCTGGAGGTGGCTTTGGAAATGTATGAACGCGGTATTAAAATGCTCCGCGTTAACCTAGAACAGTCTCACGCCAAGAAGTTCCTCATCACGGGAAGCGGGCTGTTGCTGCCGCCTTTTGCAGCCCTTCAGGGATTGGGTGAAACAGCCGCCAGGAACATTACCAGGGCGCGCAAGCAAAGGATGTTCACCTCTGTTGAGGATTTGAGAAACCGGGCCCGGGTCAGTAAACCGGTGATTGAAATTTTACAGAACCACGGTTGCCTGCAGGGCCTCCCGGAAACGGACCAACTGGTATTGTTTTAGAAAAGCTTATTAT
>DDKP01000035.1:0-733 GCA_002339745.1 Firmicutes bacterium UBA2595
CCAGGCAGCTGGAAGCAATTTTTATTTACCGGATGCTGGAAGCAATGAGGCAGACTGTCCCCCGGGGCGGGTTAATCGAAGAAACTATGGGAGAACAGATCTTCCGGGGGATGCTGGACCACGAGATAAGCATGAAGGCGGCCGAGACGGGCAGCCTGGGCCTGGCGGAAATAATTTATCGGCAACTTAAGGTTAAATAAGCAAAAAAGAAGACTCAATTTACATGATTTTTCCTCCTGCGGTCAATAATAGTAGTGTTTGGCCAAAAGGAGGATTTTTATGAAACGGCAGTATTTTAGAACACCGGCGGTAGTTTCCGGGATTTTTGCCGGCGCCCTGTTAGCGGCCGTGATGGCCCAGTTTTTCCAGGCGGCGCCGGAGACTGTGGAGATTAAGCCGGCAGCGGGGCACTGGCTGAAAACGGAACAGGAAAAATGGTATAAACCGGCGGCGCCGGAATTTGCGAAAAGCGCCAAAACCGCCGCCAACCTTGCATCCCCGGTTCTGAGCCTGGAAGAAGCAAGAACTGCCTTGAACCGGCTGACCGATTCCATAAACATTATGTATGTGTGGACTGATGACGACGAGTTGAAGGTGATTTCCGTAACAAGTTTTAATAAAGCCACCAGGCAGGCTGCTATTGTCGTGATACCCTTACATACTGTAATTAATAACGGAAATCCCGTAAACCTGAAAAAGGAATACGTCACCGTCGGGGACTTATACAGGGAAA
>DDKP01000035.1:1137-2923 GCA_002339745.1 Firmicutes bacterium UBA2595
GTTCATGTCAACCAGAGCGCCCTGCGAAAATTAAGTGATATAATCGGTGTTTTAAAGGTAAACGGCGGTGAAACAACCATGCTAAAGGCCTTTGAAGAAACGGCCGCCGGAATTCGCAACGATGACCGGGAGGTGGTAAGAGCGGTGGCTTCCCAGGTGCTGCAGCCCCGCATGCTGTTGGAAGTGCCGAAGCTCCTTTGGATATTCACCCACGATATCACCACCGACTTTTCGGTTGAACAAATGATCGGCATTTTTCATTTCAGCAGGCAGATGAACCTGCAGGACATGCGAAAAACGGCGCTGCCGGGGTATGAATATGGGAGAGGCGGTTCCAAATATCTCTTTGTCTCACAGCAGACCTGGAAGAATATCATTTATGAAATTACCCGGTGAGGAGGTAACGGGATGGATACTTTCCTCCGGGCGGCAACAGGCCGCTGAGAGATAGTTTGAGAGGCAGGTATATTCCTGCCTCTCAAACGTACAGATGACTTCAGTCCGCCCTTCCGGAAAGCGCCCATCCCGTTTCTGTGTACTTTAAGTGATTTGTCAACAGACCTAAAGAACAGCTCTTTTTGTAAAAAATAAAAAGGAAATCAGCAGTTGTTCCGCGAATAAAAAAAACATCATCGAATCGGGGAGGAGAGACCATGTCGAAGAAAAGGATTTTGCTGCTGGGAACAGTGATTGTGCTAATGCTGGCGGGATTTATACTCGGGCAGGCCGTTAACGCGGCTGTCGGCAGCCCGGGCGCCGAATCTGACCCCTTGGTTACCAAGAGTTACATTGACAGCGAAGTGGAAAAACTGCAGAGTCAGATTAATGCTTTAAAAGGCGAGGTTGAGAAAATTAAGTCAATGATTTAGCAGCAGTTTTGACATAAGGAAGTGATTGGTTTGCGCGCCAGGAAACGATATTTGATTTTGTTCCCGGTATTACTGGGGTTTCTCATATCCCAACTGGTTAACGCTGACCCCGGCCCGCCGGGCAGCAGTACAAACCCGGTTATTACCAAAAGTTATGCCGACAAGGTTTTTCAACCGCTGAAAGAACAGATAAGCCAGCTCCAGGCCGAGGTGGCCCGGCTGCAGGAGCTGGCTTCAGCCAAACAGAATTTTACGGACGTTCCCAATACGCACTGGGCGTATAATGACATCCGGTTCATGGTCAAAAAAGGCATTATTACCGGGATGGGCGACGGCAAGTTCGGACCGGACCGCCCGGCCCGCCGGAGTGAGCTGGCCGTAATGCTGGTCAAGGCCCTTGAACTCCCCGCCACAGGCCCGGAAACCGATTTCAAGGATGTCCCCCGCAGCCACTGGGCTTATGCATACATCGCGGCAGCCCAGAAAGCGGGGATTATTTCCGGGTTCCCCGGCGGGGAATTCAAGCCCGATGAAAATGTGACCCGCGCCCAGATGGCCGTTATGCTGGCCAAAGCCTATAACCTGGAGAAGACCGGCGAGGCCGCGGATTTCAAGGATGTGGCCAAAGATTACTGGGCTTATGAGGCCGTTTTAAAACTGGCTGACAACAAGATCAGCAAGGGGTTTGGAGACGGGACCTTCCGCCCCCGGGCCGCGGTCAGAAGGGCCGAGGTGGCCGTTTTCCTGGCCAAAGCCATGGACCCCGCCCGGAGAAACTGAGGCCGGTTTTCACGGCCAATCAAACAGGCAAAACTTAACCGCCTTGGCAGAATGGATTTTTCCTGCCAAGGTTTTCATTTGGATTTAAAAAAGGAAACGGGCGAAATTTGACGAATATTCACTTCAAGGCCTCCGGT
>DDKP01000060.1 GCA_002339745.1 Firmicutes bacterium UBA2595
ATGCAATAACTGCAGGCGGGGAGTTGGACGGGTATATGAATTTTCTTGACCTTGTTAAAAAAAGGCAGAGTGTAAGAGCATATAAGAACATCCCGGTGGAAAGGGACAAAATTGAACGGTGCCTGGAAGCGGCCAGGCTGGCCCCTTCGGCCTGCAATGCGCAGCCTTGGAAATTCATAGTCGTGGATGACCCACAACTCAAAGACGCCGTGGCCAGGGAGACTTTTGGCGCGATTATGTCTTTTAATCATTTTACACTACAGGCCCCGGCGCTAATAACGGCTGTTTCCGAAAGGCCAAACATCGCATCCAAAATCGGCGGTCTGATAAAGAACAAACCTTACCATCTCTTCGACATCGGTATAGCAGTGGAACATATCTGCCTCCAGGCGGCCGAAGAAGGGCTGGGCACCTGTATCCTTGGCTGGTTCAATGAAAGAGCGGTCAAGAGAATACTCAAAATACCTGATAATAAAAGGGTTGACTTGATAATCAGCATGGGATATCCGGAATCGGAACAAATCCGCCCGAAAACAAGAAAAGGGCTGGATCAGATAATAAGCTACAACCGTTATGAATAAAAAAGATAGCTTTCCTCAGTAAAAAGGACACGGCTTACCGTGTCTTTATTATCCTATCATCTCTTCAAATTCATCTTCTGTAATTATGGAGACCCCCAGGGCTTTAGCCTTGTCGTATTTGGCCCCAGGATCCTCGCCGGCCAGGACGTAGTCGGTATTTTTGCTGACACTGGAACTTACCTTCCCACCTAGCTTTTCAATAATTGCCTGCGCTTCCTTTCGTGTGTACCTGCTCAGGGCGCCGGTGAGAACAAACTGCCTGCCTTCCAGGGGCTTTGGTCCCTTGCCGTCCTTTTCCCGGACCATATTAACCCCGGCTGCCGCAAGCCGGTCCAGCAGCTCCAGGTTAGCAGGATTGCTGAAATAAGCCACAATATTGTCCGCCATCTTGGGCCCGATTTCAGGAATTGCCGTCAACTCCTCGACGGTAGCCTCCCGCAGCCCCTGCATCGACCCGAAATGGGCGGCCAGGATTTTTCCTGCCCGTTCTCCCACAAGGCGTATCCCTAAAGCAAAAATGAGCTGGGCCAGGGAATTGGATTTGCTTTTCTCAATCGCTCTCAACAGGTTTTCCGAGGACTTCTTCCCCATTCTTTCAAGCCTGACGAGGTCGTCAAACTCCAGGTAGTACAGGTCCGCCGCATCACTGACAAGCCCGGCGTCAATCAGCGCAGTAACCACTGACGGCCCCAAGCCCTCGATGTTCATCGCATCCCGGGATACGAAATGGATGATCCTCTCTTTTCCCCTGCCTGGGCAATCGTCATTGGGGCAGCGCACCGCGACTTCACCCTCGACTCTCTGCACTTCTGTCCTGCATACCGGGCATTGTCGGGGCATAGAAAACACCTTCTCAGAGCCATTACGCTTATCCGGCAATACCCTGACAACCTCGGGAATAACGTCACCGGCCTTGTGAATTATTACGTGGTCGCCTATCCTGATATCCTTGTCCCTGATAATGTCCTCGTTGTGCAGGGTAGCGCTGCTGACGGTAGACCCGGCTACCTTTACAGGCTTTAATGAAGCGGTCGGAGTTAACACCCCGGTCCGGCCAACCCGGACAAAAATGTCCCTGACAATAGTTTCCGCCTCTTCAGCCGGGAACTTGTAGGCAACGGCCCACCGGGGGCTCTTGCTGGTGGCGCCCAGCGCGGCCTGCTGGGTAAGGCCGTTGACTTTGACTACCATCCCGTCAATTTCATAAGGCAGTTCGTGCCTTTTATCAGTCCACTCCCGGCAGTAATTTATGACTCCCTCAATGTCGGAAAAAAGTTTAATATGAGGGTTAACCTTAAAACCCAGCTCTGCCAGTGTGTGCAGCCCTTCCATGTGGCTGTCCACCGGAACGCCGTCTATCATTCCTATCCCGTACAAGAACGCGTCAAGAGCCCGCGAGGCAGTGACCTGCGGATCCAACTGGCGGAGAGACCCCGCCGCGGCATTTCGGGGGTTAGCAAACGTGGGTTCGCCAGCCTCTTCTCGCTCCTCGTTGAGGCGGGCAAACTCCTTCTTGGGCATAAAAACCTCCCCTCTCACTTCCACTAGGGGTATAGAGCGCCGCAGTTTGAGGGGAAGACTCTTAATGGTTTTCAGGTTCCGGGTGATATCCTCTCCCACCTCACCGTCACCCCTGGTGGCTCCCCTGACCATAATCCCGTTTTCATATAAAAGGGAAACTGCCAGCCCGTCAATTTTTAATTCAACGACATATTCGATAGGCTGCCCGGCCCCCCCCCCTTTGACCCTGCGGTCAAAGTCCCGCAAGTCCTGGTCATTAAAGGCATTGCTGAGACTAAGCATCGGGGCCAGGTGAGCCACTGTAGCAAACCCGGCGGCAGGGGCGCCCCCAACCCTTTGAGTGGGCGAATCAGGCGAGATCAAGTCAGGAAAAGCCTGTTCCAGCGCCATTAGCTCTTTCATCAAATTATCAAATTCCAAATCAGTAATTCTGGGACTGTCTAACACGTAATAATAGTAATTATGCTCATTTATCAGGTCTGTCAGTTCACGTATCTTCTTTTCTGCTTCTCCTCTATCCAAGGCGCTAACCCTCCCGTTGAGCCCGGTCCTGCCACGTAATTGCCATTTGTTTTCAAAAAACTATACTTTTTTTAAAGGGGCATATTTGGCAATCAGTGTTTTAATTCCCAACCCTGGAAACGCCACACTGATTTCGGCTTCTTCATCTTTCCCCTTGATGCTGACGATAACTCCCTGGCCCCATTTTCCGTGTAAAACCTTATCGCCAAGAGTGAAATTCCCGGCCCCGGCATTTCGTCCACCACTGTTCTCTACCGTAACGCCTGCAGCAGTCCTTCCGGTGGGTAAACTGCCTGAAGACCTTCCTGCGGCAGCATCTGCCCTGCCGTAGGTGTAACCGTTCCGCCCATAATCATGACCCGTCCCCTCCCGGTGGACCAGATGGTTGGGTATCTCCATGACAAACCTGGACGGCGGGTTGTGCATGTAACTGCCGTAAAGAGTCCTCTGCCACGCATTGACAAGGTGCAGTTGCTCCCGGGCCCTGGTTATACCGACATAACAGAGCCTCCGTTCCTCCTCCAACTCAGCCTCATCCATCATAGAACGGGAATGCGGGAAAATTCCTTCTTCCATACCTACCATGAACACCACCGGAAATTCCAGCCCCTTGGCGCTGTGCATCGTCATCAGCACCACGGCCTCGGATCGTTCATCCATGGTATCTATATCCGCCACAAGGGAAACGCCGGCCAAAAACTCTTCCAGGGTACTGTCTCCGGGGCCTTCTTCGATGACGGCAAATCCCCGGTCATACTCAGCGGTGACAGTCAGGAATTCCTTCAGGTTTTCTATTCTCGTCTCAGCCTCCACTGTCTTCTCAGCTTCCAGCTCTTTTAAATACCCGGACCGCTCCAGGATTTCCCTGGTCAGGTTCGTAACTGACAGTTCATTCTTCCTGTTACGCAGGTCCTCGATCAACGCGGCAAACTGCTGAAGAGGTTTGGCTGCCCTCGGCTGAAGGCCTGAAATTTTATCTGCCCGCTGCATTGCGGCAAAAAAGCTGACCCCGTTCTCCGCTGCAAAACAAGCCACCTTGGCCAGGCTGGCATCTCCGATTCCCCGGCGTGGTACGTTTATCACCCTCAGCAAACTGAGGCTGTCCAGGGGATTGGATATTACCCGCAGGTAAGCAAGGATGTCCTTGATCTCCTTCCGCTCATAGAATTTTAGTCCTCCGATAATAGTATAAGGAATATTATTCCTCATTAAGATTTCTTCTATAACCCTGGACTGGGCATTGGTCCTGTATAGGACCGCAAAATCCCGGTAGGCCCGTCCCTGTACCTCATAACCCTCAATAATTTTTTGGGCTACGTAATAGGCCTCCTGGTGTTCGTCCTGAGCGGTAAACAGGAAGACCGGTGACCCGGAGGGGTTCTCGGTCCAGAGCCTTTTTGCCTTGCGCCCGTAATTGTTTTTGATTACTTCGTTGGCCGCATCAAGGATCGTCTTGGTTGAACGGTAATTCTGCTCAAGCCGGACCACTTTTGCTTCGGGATAGTCGCGTTCAAAATCCAAGATGTTCTGGATGTCGGCCCCCCTGAACCGGTAAACCGACTGGTCATCGTCTCCCACAACGCATATATTCCTGTACTTTTCAGCCAGCAGCCGGACAAGCCGGTACTGGGCATGGTTTGTATCCTGGTATTCATCTATCAGGATATACTTGAACCTGTCCTGGTATTTTTCCAGTACTTCAGGAAATCTCTCAAGAAGGATGACCGCCTTCATAATAAGGTCATCGAAGTCCAGCGCATTATTCTCTTTAAGCTTGTCCTGGTAAAGCCTGTACACCCTGGAAACTGTCTGATGATAATAATCATAGGCCTTGTCATCGAAAGCCTGCGGCCCCATCAGCCTGTTCTTGGCCTGGCTTATCCCCGCAGCCACGGTGCGCGGGGGGAAACGCTTATCATCAATATTGAGTTCCTTCAGACACTGCTTGATTAAAGTGAGCTGATCCGCACTGTCATAGATGACAAAATTGGTGTTGTACCCAAGGGCCCCTATTTCCTTCCTCAGGATGCGGACACAGGCGGAATGGAAGGTGCATATCCACATGAATTCCGCCCGGCGCCCAACTAGGGCCTCTACCCGCTCCCTCATCTCATCCGCAGCTTTGTTGGTAAAAGTGATGGCCAGTATGTTAGAAGGGGAAACCCCTGCTTCCCTGATTAAATAACTCACCCTGTAAGTCAGCGCCCTGGTCTTTCCGCTTCCGGCCCCGGCTAAAATAAGCAGCGGCCCGGAAGAATGCTGAACGGCCTCTGCCTGGGCCGCGTTTAAATCGCTTGTTAGATACATTAAAAATCCTCCCGTAATCTCTCCTACTACTTTCGCCATGATGATTGCAAATCCTTTTGGCTGTCGTCATTTAACTCCGGGGAAAAAACAGGCTAAGGGACAGCATTATCAGAACACCCAGGGCCACCAGCGCGTATTTGCGATCCTTTTCAACCAGCAAAAAAGAGAAAAGCGCGCCCACCACCCTGAATAACGGAGTCAGGAGCAGGACCAGAATACCAAGGGTCATAAGGGCGACCGGTTCCAAGGCCAGCGCCCCTGCTGCAGCCTGGCGAATGCCCATGTTCCGGTACTCCTGGATAGAATACTCCCTGGCCAAAAAAAGAAACAAGCCGGTAAGCATTAAGAATACGCTGACTGTCGAACCAAAACGCAGAATATTGACTATTACCCTGTTGACGTTTACAGTATCCAGCTTCATCATAACCTCCCCCGGTTTCAGCTTCCCATCCCTTTTAAAGCCATTTGTGCCGCGACATATATGAACACGGCCACAAATAACTTTCTCAGTAGACCGGTGGATATCCTGGCATTTGCCCATGTCCCGGCCATAGCCCCGGCAAATACTCCCAGCGCTACAGGCACGGCCACCGGGGGATTGATGTCCCCGTTCAGGTAATATACAACCGCTCCTGCAGTTGCGGTCACTCCAATCATAAAACTGCTGGTTGCCGCCGCAACTTTGAGCGGTACACCCATCAGGAGGTACATTACAGGTATTTTGATAAGTCCTCCCCCAACCCCCAGGAGACCCGACACAACCCCCGCCAAGGAAGAAAAGAAGAGCCCTTGGGAAATATTTTTTACTTTATAGGAAGAATTAACGGCAGAGGCCGGTTCAGCGGGCTGAACTCCTTCCGGCAATACAGCTTCTGGGTCATCCGTCTTCCGGTACATGGAGTAAGAGTTGTAAATGAGCAAGGCCGCAAACAGAAGGTAGAGCGTCTTTGGACTGACCATCCCGGCTGTCACCGCTCCCAGGATGGCGCCGGCGGTAGCGCCCAGTTCCAGCACCATGCCCAGCCTGATGTCGGTTATTCCCTCCCGTACATAGACCACTGCCGCGCCGGTGGAGGTAGCAATAACTCCGATGAGGCTAACACCAATAGCAGTATGTATCGGAAAATTGAACAGCATCGTCAGAGCCGGAATGACAATAACCCCGCCGCCCAGTCCTAAAAGGGCCCCAAAACTCCCGGCCAGCAGCCCTGTCACAAACAAAAAAAATACAGTCACAATGATTCTCCTTCGTCCGTCCTTATCCTATTATAGCATACGCGGTATAACGATATACAACAAAAAA
>DDKP01000151.1:0-5223 GCA_002339745.1 Firmicutes bacterium UBA2595
GACGGAGGCGCCTGCCGGGTAGGCCTCGAATCTACCGTACTCGACCTGACCGCTGAACCACCTGTCATTCTCAGGCCCGGGGGAGTTACCAGGGAAGACATTGAAGGCGTAATCGGGCATGTGGAGGTTGACCCTGCTTTAGGAAAACTTAATGAAGACTTTGTTCCCAAGTCGCCGGGGATGAAGTATACTCATTATTCACCGAGGGCTGATGTGATAGTTGTATCAGGGCAGGATTTCGGCAGGATTTTCGAAAAAGTCTCGGAGCTTGCCAGGCAGTATCGCTTATCCAATAAAAGGGTAGGGGTGCTGGCCTCTTCCGAAACCGGCCGCGGGTATTCTGCAGATGCTGTTTTTCCGGCAGGAAGCCGCGGAAACCTGGAAACGGTAGCTCAAAACCTTTTCTATGGGCTTCGTTTCCTGGATGATAAGGGTGTCGACCTCATTATTGCCGAAGGTTACCCTGAGGAAGGAATCGGCCTGGCTATAATGAACAGGCTGCGCAAAGCCGCCGGGAACAATGTGATACATGTGTAAAATACGTGAGCATACTAATGAGTAGTGGGTAGTGAGCAGTGGCCGCTGGCCGCTGATTTAGGAGGAATTGCTTTGGGCCTGTATACAATCCTGGCTTTGGCATTTGGTCTCAGCGCTGATGCTTTTTCTTTTTCTCTGGGGCTGGGCATGACAGGAGTAACCCGGCGACAGGTCGTGCTGATAAGCTTAACTGTTCTGGTATTTCACATAGTTATGCCCCTTGCCGGTTATTTTGCAGGGGGTGTTATCGGAACCTTTTTGGGGAGATATGCGGGCATTACCGGGGCCGTTATCCTGCTGTTATTGGGCTTTCGCATGATTTGGGAAAGCGTCTCCCGGCATAAAGAGAATTTCACCGGTTATGTCCTGACCAGCGCTTACGGTATTATTATATTGGGAGCCACTGTCAGCCTGGATGCCCTTACTGTCGGTTTTACCCTGGCAACCCAGAAAGTAGCCCTGGTTTTCCCGGCGGCGGTTATAGGGCTTGTAGCTGGGGCTATGACGTTCATGGGGCTGGGCTTCGGGCGTAAAGTGGGGGATTGGCTGGGCGGCAGGGCTGTCCTGCTGGGTGGCTTGGCGCTGATGTATATAGGAATCAAACTGCTGTTGTAATGGAGAGGGATCTTATGAGAATTATATTTGTATGTACCGGCAACACCTGCCGCAGCAGTATGGCGGAAGCCCTGGCCAAAAGGTGGGTGGAAACAAATGTTCCAACCCCGGCGGATATAGAGATTACCTCCGCCGGACTGGCGGCTTACCCGGGACTTCCGGCATCGCCGCACGCCACAGATGTTATGCATTCGGCGGGTTTGGACCTGGCAAATCACAGGGCCAGGCAGTTTTCCAGGGATATCGCCGAACACAACGATTTTGTGATTGCCATGACAGAAGGCCATAAACATACACTGCAGAAGCTTCACCCCGAAATGGCCTTTAAAATATTTACCATTGGGGAATTGGCCGGCAGACCGGGCTTTGATGTGGCCGACCCCTTTGGACAACCTGTGGAAACTTATGAGAAATGCGCCAGAGAACTGCAGGAACTGATAGATGAAGCGCTACATAAGATATTTAAACAAACCGGTCATTTGAATAAAGAATAAATGGCGCCGCGCAATCAGTTTTTTGTTCATAATTGCTTTACAAAAAGGGAAAGAGAAGTTAATGTAGAAAATGTAATGTTATGCGGAAGTTTGTTGCCCGGCAGGAGGACCAAAAGCAGTGAACCCTTTAAAAATTGCAATCGGATCTGACCATGGCGGTTTCAGGTTAAAGGAAGAAGTTAAAAAAATGCTGGAAGAACAGGGATATGACTTTAGGGATTTCGGGACTTTTTCCGAAGCTTCCGTCGATTACCCCGACGTAGCCCTGGAGGTAGCCAGAGCAGTCCAGGCCGGTTCATTTGACAGGGGAATTCTCATTTGCGGGACGGGTATAGGAATCGGTATTGCTGCCAACAAACTGGCCGGAATCCGGGCGGCTCTCTGCCATGATACATTTTCAGCCAGGGCTTCCCGGGAACACAATAATGCCAATATCCTGACCATGGGGGAACGGGTTATTGGCCCCGGCCTGGCCAAAGATATTGTCAATGTATGGCTGGAAACCGAATTTGCCGGTGGAAGGCACGCCCGCAGGGTTGATAAAATATTGGAAATAGAGAGGGGATACATGGGGTCCAAGCAGCAAAGCTTTTTATCCGGGGACCGGCCAAAGCGATTTTTTAGGGGAGGAAAGCAGCGTGGACGATGAACTTTATTTTGTCAAACAAATAGATCCGGAAGTTGCCGCGGCAATCGCCAAGGAAAAACACCGGCAGCAGAACAATATAGAACTTATCGCTTCAGAGAACTTTGTCAGCAGGGCGGTTATGGCTGCACAGGGGGCTGTCCTGACCAACAAATACGCCGAGGGTTACCCGGGTAAACGGTATTACGGCGGTTGCGAGTACGTTGACATCGTGGAAACTCTGGCCATCGAAAGGGCCAAAAAGCTGTTTGATGCGGAACATGCCAATGTCCAGCCCCATTCGGGAGCCCAGGCCAATATGGCTGTCTATTTTGCTGTTCTCAATCCCGGGGATACGGTTTTGGGTATGAACCTGAGCCATGGGGGCCACCTTACTCACGGGAGCCCGGTCAACATGTCGGGGAAATACTATAATTTTGTACCTTACGGCGTAGAAAAAGATACAGGGAGAATAAATTACGAAAAGGTTTTTGCGCTGGCATATGAGCACAAGCCCAAACTGATTGTGGCAGGGGCCAGCGCCTATCCTAGAATCATCGACTTCACCCAGTTGGCCGAAATAGCTGAAGAGGTGGGAGCCATGCTGATGGTGGACATGGCCCATATAGCCGGACTGGTGGCGGCAGGGCTTCACCCGACTCCTGTTCCTTATGCGGACTTTGTCACGACTACTACTCATAAAACCCTCCGGGGGCCCAGGGGCGGGATGATCCTCTGCAAGCAGAAGTACGCGGCAGCTATTGACAAAGCTGTATTTCCCGGGATCCAGGGGGGGCCGCTGATGCACGTTATTGCGGCCAAAGCCGTTGCCCTGAAAGAGGCTTTGACTCTAGAATTTAAGGAATACCAGGAACAGGTTGTAAAAAATTCCAGGGCTCTTGCTGAGGTCCTGATTAGGCGGGGCTTTAACCTGGTTTCCGGCGGAACTGACAACCACCTGATGCTGGTCGACCTGCGGAACAAAGATATAACGGGAAGAGAGGCGGAAGAACTCCTGGACAAAGTCGGGGTTACCGTGAACAAAAATGCCATCCCCTTTGACCCGCAGAGCCCACTGGTGACCAGCGGCATCAGAATTGGGACTCCGGCAGCTACCAGCAGGGGAATGAAGGAAGAAGCCATGGAAAGAGTGGCAGAGATCATAGATATGGCTATCACCCATCGCAATGACGACATTTACCTGGCCAAGGCAAGAAACATGGTACAGGATCTGTGCAATGACTACCCACTCTACAATTAGTGATCTCTGGTCGCTGGCAAGAGGTGAATCAATGAGTCCTCTGAACGTCCTGGCGGTATTTGGAACCCGCCCGGAAGCCATAAAAATGGCTCCTTTGGTCAAGGAAATAGAAAAGCATCCGGGTAAGTTCAAGTGCCGTGTTGCCGTCACTGCCCAGCACCGCGAAATGCTGGATCAGGTTTTGGAATTATTTCATATTACACCGGCATATGATTTAAATATAATGCTTCCTGACCAAACCCTGTATGAAATAACGACAAGGGCTCTTACAGGGTTAAATAACATCCTTGAACAGGAAAAACCGGATATTGTTCTTGTTCATGGGGATACTACTACTACCTTTGTGGCCGGGCTGGCTGCATTTTACCGGCAAATCAAGGTGGGGCACGTGGAAGCGGGCCTGCGCACCTGGAACAAGCATTCGCCTTTCCCGGAAGAAATGAACAGAAGGCTGACAGGCGCTCTTGCCGATTTTCATTTTGCCCCTACCGAAACGGCCAAATTCAATTTGTTGAAGGAGGGTGTTAACCCGGAACAAATACTTGTTACAGGGAATACCGTTATCGATGCGCTTCTGGCAACCGTTAAGGATACATATGTTTTTGACGACCCGGTTCTAAACGGGATAGACTATAGGAAAAACAGGGTTTTTGTGGTTACGACCCATCGCCGCGAGAACCTCGGCGAGCCCATGCGCGACATTTACAGCGCGCTGCGGGCTGTTGTTGAACTGTATAGTGATGTGGTCATTGTTTTCCCGGTCCACAAAAACCCCAAAGTAAGGGAGATGGTAGAGTCTGTTCTCGGCGGGCTGCCAAGGGTGCACCTAGTTGACCCAATGGAATATGCTCCTTTTGTAAATTTGATGAACAGGGCATATCTTATTTTGACAGATTCGGGAGGACTTCAGGAGGAAGCTCCTTCGTTAGGGAAACCGGTGCTGGTTCTCAGGAATACCACCGAAAGGCCTGAAGCTGTTGAGGCAGGGACGGTGAAAATTGTGGGAACCCAAAGGGATGCCGTTTTCAGCGCATGTAAAAAACTCCTGGAAAACGCATCTGAGTATGACAAGATGGCAAGCGCGGTCAACCCTTATGGTGATGGAAAGGCCAGCGCCAGGATAATGGCAGGGTTGGAATATTTCTTTGGTTTAAGGGATGAGAAACCGCAAGAATTCAAGGTTCAGTAGGGGTTCCTCAATCATCGGGTAAAAAATTTTTAAAAATTATCGTCAAAAAAAAGGAATTTGTAAAAAAACAGAGAATATAGTGAACGTTGTGAACTTTGGTTCAACTCCAAGGCATAAAACATAGACCTTCAGCTGCGGTTGGAGGGATTAATTTATGTCTTTTTATAAGAGGCTTTAGTTCAAAATTTTTTGAGAATTGAGAATTAAGAAATATTTGTCCCCTGTCATACAATATTATTAACAACACTGTATAGCCTGCGTGCCGGTTTCATGGAGATGTTCTTTCCCAGAAGCCCCATAAAGAGGGTGAAAATATGAAAGACCAGGACAAATACCAGGGGTATAAAGCCTTGGGCCTGTTTTTGTCTGCCGGGATGACTATGGCTGCCTCGGTTTTGGTTGGCTTTTATATCGGCAGCTGGCTGGACAAAAAATTGGGGACAAAACCCTGGTTAACTGTGATTATGTTTCTCCTTGGAACGGCTGCAGGTCTTAAATCTTT
>DDKP01000151.1:5621-5890 GCA_002339745.1 Firmicutes bacterium UBA2595
ACCCCTCAGGTACAGCGAAGGATAACGAAGTGGACTGCGCTCGCAACAATAATTATTGGTGGAATTACATACTATCTGGGAATAAAACAATTCACTTACGGGTTGCTGTTTGGGGTTGTATTATGCATCATCAATTACAGAGTTATCAGTGTGATTCTGGAAATTGCCTTTCGCTCAGCTTCACCTGATTTAGCAAGGGTTATCAGTTTTGCCAGCTACCATATCAGATTCTGGTTAATCGTTATAATTCTCTATATTATAATTCCAAG
>DDKP01000151.1:6216-13039 GCA_002339745.1 Firmicutes bacterium UBA2595
ATTATAATTCCAAGGACCCATTACCTGTTTGTGGTAGGTACGTTTTTAGGTATCCTCCTACCCAAAATGATTATGGGTGTTATTGTTGTGCTCCATACCGGCGACAGGGAACAGATTAAGAGACCCAAACCTGCGGAAACCGAGCTGCATGAAGTTCATAATATAGACGAAGGCTTGCGTTTTCCCGGGCTGGATTTTGACGAAAGATATGTGAATGACCCTAAGTTTCATGACCCCAACTCAAAAGTATGAAATCAACGTTTTTTAATTAAAAATAAATTTAGAGCTTTTTGTGAAGGAGGTGGAAACTTTGTCGGCAGCAGGAGGAGGAGGACATCACGGACCAGTCGACCCGCTAATAACAATTGATATTCCGGGAACTGATTTTCACCTGCCTATTTATAATTTTGTAATTACTTCCTGGGTTATCATGTTTGTTCTTGGATTCACGGCCTACCTGGCCTCCAAGAATATGAAAAGGCTGCCCCGTGGGATACAAAACTTTTGGGAAGCTATTGTGGAAGGACTATTTAACTTCTTTGCGGGCTTATTGGGGGAACACAGGGCCAGAAAATACGGGCCGTTCCTGGCAACCATCTTTTTGTACATCCTATTGTCAAACTACTCGGGACTGTTCCCGGGCGCGGGCATGATTAAGGGTTTTATTCCCCCGACCAGCAACCTCAGTATTACGGCTGCATTAGCAGTTCTGGTTTTTCTTTCGGTTTTTTATTTTGGCATCAGGGCCAAAGGGATTGGTTTCTTTAAGCATTTTTTCCAGCCGATGGCATTCCTGTTTATCCTTAATATAATCGAGGAACTGGTACGCCCGGTATCTCTCTCCCTTCGTTTATACGGGAATGTCTACGGGGAAGAGAGAATAATCGAACAACTGGGAGAAATGGTTCCATTACTCGTACCCCTGCCCATGATGGCTCTGGGTATATTACTGGGAGCCATCCAGGCTTTCGTATTTACCATTCTGGCTACCACATATATAGCCGGAGCCACTGAAGAACACCATTAATATTATAAAGATTATAATTTACAGCTTTGAGAAGGGGGGGAAAAAAATGGAACTAGTTCATGGTTTAATCGCACTTGGTGCTGCTTTCGCCGTTGGTATTGCTGCCGTAGGAGCCGGTGTAGGTCAAGGTATCGCATCCGGTAAGGCATTTGAAAGTATCGCCCGTCAACCTGAAATCAGTGGTACAATTAGAACGCTTCTTTTCATTGCCTTAGCATTTATGGAAACATTAACTATCTACGGTCTGCTGATTGCATTCATTTTGGTTGGTAAGATTGGTTAAGAGATATTTTACTCAGTTCTTATATCAACTAAGGCGATAGAGATCAGGGAAGGTAGAGCCTTGGTCTCTTTTCGCCTAAAACAAGATTTTTGACTGATGCAGAGAGGGGGTTATCGGTTAGATGGAAATTTTGAAGAGCTTGGGTTTTGTGTTTCCCAAGTTTCTGTGGCAGGTAGTGAATTTTCTTATTCTGCTTTGGATTTTAAAGAAATTCGCCTACAAACCTATTCTCAACATGCTCGATGAGCGTAAAAAGTCCATCGAGGATGCAATAAATAACGCCGAAGCTGCCAAAAACGAAGCCGAGAAGTTGAGAAAAGACTACGAATCCCGTCTGGCTGCAGCCAAACAGGAAGCCCAGGAAATCATAGCCACGGCTACCAAGTTTGGTGAAGACATGAAGAACCAGATTGTCACCGAAGCACAAAACGAGGCGGCCAAAGCTATCCAAAGGGCTCAGGAAGAAATCGCCAGAGAAAAAGATCAGGCTGTAGCGGCCCTGCGCGACGAAGTGGCTACTCTGGCTGTCCTGGCAGCCGGTAAGGTGCTGGGTAAAGCCATTACAGTAGAGGACCATGAAAAGCTGGTGAAAGAATTTGTGGCAGAGGTGGGCGATCTTAAATGCTAGAGAATGCCGTTGCGCGTAGATATGCCCAGGCTTTTTTTGCTATTGCGCAGGAGAAGGATTTAGTTGACAAACTGGAAGAGGAATTAAAGACCGTAGTTGAAACGATTGAAGAAAACAGGGAGCTGAAACTGGTTGTTTACCACCAGCTGATTTCCCCTGAAGAAAAAAAGGCCATAATGGAAAAAGTTTTTTCGCAGGAGATATCTGAAATTACTGTAAATTTTTTGGGTATTGTTATTGATAAATACCGGGCTCCTTATATTCCCGCCATATACGAGGAGTTTGTCACATATGCCAATGAATCACGCAATATGGCGGATGCCCAGGTTAAGACTTCCAGTAAACTGTCTGATGATGACCTTGAAATGATAAAGGGAAAACTGGCTGCTGTTACCGGAAAAACTATCAGGCTGCAGCCGGAAGTAGACCCCGGCTTGATCGGCGGGGTTGTAGTGCGCATTGGGGACAAGATAATTGACGGCAGTATAGCCGGGAGGTTAGCAAAGCTTAAAGAAACTCTTCTGCAAACCGAAGTTAAGGAGATAGGGGTGAGGAACTAAATGAAATTAAGGCCGGAAGAAATAAGTTCGATAATCAAGCAGCAGATCGAGAAATACCGGACCGAGGTAGAAGTTTCCGACGTCGGCACAGTTATTCAAGTAGGGGACGGTATCGCCCGGATTTATGGCCTCGAAAAAGCGATGGCCGGCGAATTGCTGGAATTCCCTGGTGGCATATACGGCATGGCCCTCAACCTCGAAGAAGACAACATTGGCTGCGTTATTCTTGGTCCCTTTACAGGAATTCGTGAAGGCGACACTGTAAAGAGGACAGGCCGGATTGTTGAGGTTCCCGTAGGGGATGCCCTGTTGGGACGGGTTGTCAACTCACTCGGACAGCCTATTGACGGCAAAGGGCCTATTGTTACCGATAAGTTCCGTCCTGTGGAAAAAAGGGCGGAAGGTGTTATTGAACGGAAATCCGTTCACCAGCCGTTACAGACCGGTCTCAAGTCTATCGACTCCATGGTTCCCATCGGACGGGGCCAGAGGGAGCTGATCATTGGCGACCGCCAGACCGGAAAGACCGCTATCGCTGTGGACACTATAATCAATCAAAAAGACACGGATGTTATCTGTATTTATGTCGCCATCGGCCAGAAGGCATCGACTGTGGCCGGTGTGGTTAAGACCCTGGAAGAACACGGCGCTATGGACTATACTATCGTTGTTTCCGCTACCGCCTCCGAACCTGCGCCGATGCTTTACATCGCCCCGTATGCCGGCTGCGCTATGGCGGAAGAATTTCAATTCCAGGGCAAACACGTTTTGATTATCTACGATGACCTTACCAAGCAGGCTGCGGCATACAGGGAGCTTTCCCTTCTGCTCCGCCGGCCGCCGGGTCGCGAGGCCTTCCCCGGAGATGTCTTCTACCTTCACTCCCGGTTGCTCGAACGGGCTGCCAAGCTGAACGATGATCTTGGCGGAGGTTCAATAACCGCCCTGCCGGTTATTGAAACCCAGGCCGGAGACGTTTCCGCCTATATTCCAACCAACGTTATTTCCATTACTGACGGGCAGATATACCTGGAATCCGACCTGTTCTATGCCGGTTTCAGGCCCGCCATTTCCGTCGGTCTTTCCGTATCCCGGGTAGGGGGAGCTGCCCAGATTAAAGCCATGAAGCAAGTAGCCGGACGCCTTCGTCTGGACCTGGCCCAGTACCGCGAGCTGGCGGCATTTGCCCAGTTCGGATCCGACCTGGATAAGGCAACCCAGGCCCGCCTGGCCCGTGGCGAACGTATGATGGAAATCCTCAAGCAGGGCCAGTACAGGCCGATGCCTGTTCAGGACCAGGTTATGGTTATCTTTACCGCTGTTAACGGATATCTTGACGACTTGCCCGTTGATGCGATTTCCAAGTTCGAGGAGGACTTCCTCAAGTATATGCATTCTACTCACCCGGAAATCGGCAACGAGATTGCTGAGAAAGGCGCCATGAGTGACGAATTAATTGAAAAACTTAAGGCTGCTATCATTGAGTTTAAGAAATTGTTCTAAATATCCTCACAGGCCAGTCAGGATATTGAAATAAAGGTGGTGAGAAATCGGTATGGCAAGCGCGCGAGACTTAAGGCGCAGGATTAAAAGTATCAAGAGCACGCAACAGATCACCAAGGCCATGAAAATGGTGGCCGCGGCTAAATTGCGCAAGGCCCAGGAACGGGTTATTGCTGCAAGACCTTTTGCCAGTAAAATCCAGGAGGTCTTATCCCGCCTCACTTCCGCTAACTCGGGTGTAAAACACCCCCTGCTGGAGGTTCGCGAGCCCAATAACATATGTTATGTGTTAATCACTGCCGACCGGGGTCTGTGCGGCGGTTATAATGCCAACATCCTCAGGTTGAATGCATCACTGCTGTACAACAGACCCGGCAGCTTGGTTGCCGTAGGGCGGAAGGGACGTGATTTTTTCCGCCGCCGGGGTATAGATATTAAGACTGAATTCATAGGGCTCGGTGAAGAAGTGCCCTTTGGAGTGGCCAAAGAAATAGGCCAAACCGTGGTTGACTATTATGTTAAGGGGATATTTGACGAAGTTTACCTGGTCTATACCGAATTTAAGTCGGCTATGACCCAAAAACCGACCTCCATGAAACTGCTGCCTATCGAACCGCCGCAGACCGCGGAAGGTGAAAAGGGTATGGTCATTGATTACATTTACGAACCCAATCCCGAAGAGCTGCTGGCCGAGCTGTTGCCCAAGTATATCGAAACGACGGTTTACAGGGCGCTACTGGAAGCGAAGGCCAGCGAACACGGGGCCAGGATGACAGCAATGGGTTCGGCCACAGACAACGCCGCAGAGATTATTGACAAACTGACTCTTTCCCTGAACAGGGCAAGGCAGGCTGCAATTACCAAGGAGATTTCGGAGATTGTTGGCGGCGCCAACGCACTAGACTAAAGTGATAGGAGGGAAAACGTTTAAATGAACGTAGGCAAAGTAGTTCAGGTGGTTGGCCCTGCCGTTGACGTCGAGTTTGAGCCGGGGCAATTACCGAACATCTATAATGCTATCAAAATAAGAAGCGCTGACCAGGATACTATACAATCTACCATCGAACTTGATATTACTCTGGAAGTTGCTCAGCACCTCGGGAACAACCTGGTTCGTACCGTTGCCATGAGTTCAACGGACGGTGTGGTCAGGGGAATGAAGGCAATTGACACAGGAGCTCCGATAACCGTGCCTGTAGGACGTCCAACCCTTGGCCGGCTGCTGAACGTGTTAGGAGAAACTATTGACCACAAGGGTCCTGTTGTTTCCGATACCCATTATCCGATTCATCGTCCGGCGCCTTCTTTTGAAGACCAGGAAACTGCTACCGAAATCCTGGAAACCGGAATTAAGGTCGTTGACTTGCTGGCGCCCTATGCCAAGGGCGGTAAGATCGGTCTCTTCGGCGGCGCCGGCGTTGGCAAAACAGTTTTGATTATGGAACTCATCCGGAACATCGCTTACGAGCACGGCGGTTTCTCCGTCTTCTCGGGCGTCGGTGAGCGCACCCGTGAGGGCAACGACCTTTATCATGAGATGATTGCGTCAGGTGTTATTGACAAAACTGCCATGGTGTTCGGCCAGATGAACGAACCTCCAGGAGCCCGTCTCCGGGTTGGTCTGACAGGCCTGACCCTGGCCGAGTTCTTCCGTGATGAAGAAGGCCAGGACGTGTTGCTATTTATTGACAACATATTCCGTTTTACCCAGGCCGGTTCCGAGGTTTCCGCCCTGCTGGGCCGGATGCCTTCCGCCGTTGGTTACCAGCCTACCCTGGCGACCGAAATGGGTCAGCTCCAGGAACGGATTACGTCTACCAAGAAGGGTTCCATTACTTCCGTCCAGGCCATTTACGTGCCTGCTGACGACCTGACAGACCCCGCACCGGCTACCGCGTTTGCCCACCTCGATGCTACAACGGTTCTCTCCCGCCAGATTGCCGAGCTGGGTATCTATCCGGCAGTTGACCCGCTTGACTCCACCTCCCGGGTTCTGGACCCCAGAGTCGTAGGTGAGGAGCATTACAGGGTTGCCCGGGCTGTCCAGGGTATTCTCCAGAGGTACAAGGAACTGCAGGACATCATCGCTATTCTTGGTATGGATGAATTGTCCGACGATGACAAACTTACCGTTGCCCGGGCCAGGAAGATCCAGAGGTTCCTGTCTCAGCCGTTCTTTGTTGCCGAAACCTTTACAGGGACACCCGGTAAATATGTTTCACTGAAGGAAAGTATCCGAGGATTCAAGGAAATTGTTGAAGGGAAGCACGATGACATCCCCGAGCAGGCTTTCTATATGGTGGGAACCATTGACGAGGTTGTCGCCAGGGCCAAAGAGCTAGAGGGAAGTGAGTAAAATGGCTGATAAAAACATCGCGGTAGAAATAATTACACCGGAACGGGTTGTATTTAGTGAAATGGTGGACTTTGTCGTCATTCCGGGTTTCGAAGGGTACCTTGGAGTGCTGCCCATGCACGCTCCTCTGGTCGGCGCCGTAACCATAGGCGTCATCAAAACTATAAAAGACGGCAAAGAAACTAAGCTTGCTACCAGCGGTGGGTTCCTGGAAGTAAACAATGATAAAGTCGTTATTCTGGCCGAAACCGCCGAACGCGGCGATGAGATTGACGTACTCAGGGCCAAAGCCGCTCGTGAGCGCGCCCAGCAGAGGCTGTCCAGCCGTACTCATGACATTGATATAGCCCGCGCCGAACTGGCCTTACGGAGGGCGATGGCCCGCCTGAAGGCAGCCGGCGACCCATAAATCTAAGTAAGGCTGTCCCATAACCCTCCGGTCGGCAACAACCCCGCTGAGAGATAG
>DDKP01000065.1:0-2196 GCA_002339745.1 Firmicutes bacterium UBA2595
GGAAACCAGATCTTGATGCCTGTGTGCATGGACTGTCATAACGGGGATATGGCCACGGATTCCTGCAACGCATGCCATAGGAATATCAAGGCCACCGAAAAGATTCCCATAAAAGAATAGTCATAAAGATGCAATATCCACGAAAAGGAGTTCTTTTCGTGGATTTTCTTTGTTTATCCTCCGGCTCCTCTTGTCTGTTACCCAAAACTATAGTAAAATATTAAAGTATTATCAACGTTGAATTATTAATGCCGCTGTAAAACTTGATACCGAATGACATAATGCGATGGTTGACATATTAGGGGGGAATATCAGAATGGCTGAAAAAGGAACCTGGAGAGTTAAAAAAGGCTTGGCTGAAATGCTGAAGGGCGGGGTCATCATGGATGTTACTACCCCGGAACAGGCTAAAATAGCTGAAGAGGCCGGGGCTTGCGCTGTTATGGCGCTGGAGAGAGTACCCGCGGATATCCGGGCCGCCGGGGGAGTGGCCAGGATGGCCGACCCCGCTGTTATTAAGAGTATTATGGATGCAGTGACGATACCTGTGATGGCGAAATGCCGGATAGGTCATTTCGTTGAAGCCCAGATCCTCGAAGCTCTGGGTGTTGACTATATCGATGAGAGTGAAGTGCTGACACCTGCTGATGAAAAATACCACGTTAACAAACACGCCTTTAAAGTGCCTTTTGTGTGCGGCGCCAGGAACCTCGGGGAAGCCCTGAGGAGAATTGGGGAAGGAGCCGCGATGATCCGGACCAAGGGAGAACCCGGGACCGGGGATGTTGTTGAAGCCGTAAGACATATGCGAATGGTGATGGGTGAAATCCGCCGGCTCCAGAACCTGCCGGAGGAAGAAATGATGACAGCCGCCAAGGAAATGGGAGCTCCGTATGAGCTGGTTATAGAAACAGCTAAACTGGGAAGGCTGCCGGTAGTTAACTTTGCCGCGGGCGGAATAGCAACTCCCGCCGATGCTGCTATGATGATGCAGTTAGGCTGTGACGGAATATTTGTCGGCTCAGGAATTTTTAAATCCGGGGACCCCTCGCGGAGGGCCAAGGCAATTGTAGCTGCTACAACTCACTTTAATGACCCGCAGGTACTGGCCGAGGTTTCCAGGGATCTAGGCGAGCCGATGGTTGGTATAAGCGCCTCGACTCTGGCAGAAGTAGATCGTATGCAGGGGAGAGGCTGGTAATACTTGGATAGGGAGTAGTTGTGCAATGCGTATAGGAGTTTTAGCCCTGCAGGGAGCGTTCATCGAGCATGAAAAGGTCCTGCGATACATCGGTTGCGATACAGTTCAGGTGAGAAAAAAAGAGCACCTGGAAGATATTGACGGTTTGATAATCCCCGGTGGAGAAAGCACTACCATCGGTAAACTGATGAGTGATTTTGAACTGGCTGACCGGATCAGGGAAAAGGCAGGTTCAGGTATGCCTGTTTTCGGCACCTGTGCCGGCCTTATCCTCATGGCCAAGGAAATTGTGGACAGCCAGCAGCCGCGCCTTGGTCTGATGAATATTGTCGCTCACCGCAACGCGTTCGGCCGGCAGGTTGACAGTTTTGAAGAAGACATCCCGGTGAAGGGACTGGGTGACGAACCGTTCCGGGCGGTGTTTATCAGGGCCCCTTTTATTAAAGAAGCGAAAAACGGGGTGAATGTGCTGGCAACGGTAGGCGATAAGATTGTTATGGCCGTCGAAAACAATCTCCTAGCTGCTGCGTTTCATCCGGAATTGACAGAAGATACCAGGATTCACAGGCTATTTTTGGACTTAGTAAAAAAGGCCATGTAATTACGTACTAATTTTTGTAAAAACTTTCACAATAACATTGACAATGTACTTGGGTAAGAATATAATATGAAATTGAACAGCAGAATAAGGCTGAATGATTGCTGTAGAAGAAGGGGAGACCCGCCGAAGGGGCAAGGTACGGATTTTCCCAGACCGGACCAAAACTCTCAGGTATACCTTTCAGGTATGGTACTGCAGCAGGACAGACCTCTGGAGAGACTTGGAGACAGGCGCCGAAGGAGCAAACCCGGATCTTCCGGGAGAATCTCTCAGGCAAAAGGACAGGGGACGGGACGGCTTTTCCTACGATAGTAGGAGAGCTTGGTGTCTTGTTGCCTTCAGAGGTCAAACTTCAGGGTTGACCTCTTTTTGTTCATATTCATATTTGTAAACA
>DDKP01000065.1:2530-7535 GCA_002339745.1 Firmicutes bacterium UBA2595
TGTAAACATGATGAAGGGAACAGTAAGCATAAGTTCTTTCTCAGAGAGCCGGTGGCAGGTGCAAACCGGTAAGGAACGATGTTGAATCCACCCCGGAATGGAAAGCAGATAAAAGCTTTACCGGTTAATGCCCGTTACCGCATTTAAAAAGAGGGCCGGAATTTTCCGGTCAAACAGGGTGGCACCGCGGGATAAGCCTCTCGTCCCTGAAGGAAGCTCATACTTTCTTTTAGGCGGGAGGTTTAAGTTTTTTCTTTCACTCTTTGGGAGGTGGTCAGCAGTTCAAACCTAACAAATTACCGGTAGTAAAAACAAGTAAAACGCGGGATATCGAAGATAACATCGATCGTTACAGAGATTTAATTACTGAAGGGAGAGGTTAAATTTATGACCGAGAGAGTTTTCAACTTTAACCCCGGGCCGGCTACGCTACCAACAGCAATTTTGGAAGAAGCCCAGAGAGAGCTGTTGAACTACAAAGGAACCGGTATGTCCGTGATGGAAATCAGCCACAGGTCAAAGCAGTTCGAGGAAATAATCCTCGGCGCGGAAGCGCTGTTGAAGGAACTGATGCAGATTCCCGACAACTACCGCGTATTATTCATCGGGATGGGCGCCACCGGGCAGTTTGACATGGTCCCTATGAACTATATAGTAGACGGCAAGGCGGGCAACTATGTTATAACCGGGAGTTTTGCCAACAAGGCATACAAGGAAGCGGTCAAAGTAGGCCCGACGCATATTGCCGCCTCCACAAAAGACCTCAACTTTACCCGCATCTCCAGGCTGGATGAAATCAGCATGAGCGACAACCCTGCTTACCTGCACATCACTACCAACAATACGATATTTGGCACCCAGTGGAAGGAATTCCCTGACACGGGGGATGTTCCCCTGGTAGCGGACATGTCCAGTGATATCCTGTCCCGCAAAATCGATGTATCCAGGTTTGCCCTGATTTATGCGGGGGCGCAGAAAAACCTCGGCCCGGCCGGGACAGCGGTTGTTATTATTCGTGACGACATGATTGAAAAGTCCAATCAAAACCTGCCCTCCATGTTGAAATACGATACCTATGCCAAAAACAACTCCTTGTACAATACCCCCGCATCCTTTACCATTTACATGATTAAACTGATGCTGGAGTGGGTTAAGGCAGAAGGTGGACTGGATGTCATAGAAAAGCGGAATGAAGAGAAGGCCGCTATTGTGTATAATGCCATCGACAACAGCAACGGATTCTACAGGGGCCATGCCGAACCCGGCAGCCGGTCTTTGATGAACGTAACTTTCAGGCTGCCCAGTGAAGACCTGGAGAAGGAGTTTGTGGCTGAAGCCGCCAAAGTTGGCCTGGCAGGCCTGAAAGGACACCGCGAGGTAGGAGGTATCCGGGCATCCATCTATAACGCCATGCCTGTGGAAGGCTGCCGGAAACTGGCTGAATTCATGAGAGAATTCCGGGAGAGAAACTCTTAGTTGACAATTCAATGAAAAATCAAGACAAAGAAACCTGATAAACCTGATCAACAAATTACGAGGGGAGATTCGGCAAATGAAAGTATTGGTGCTTGATAATGTTTCCGAAAAAGCGGTCAAGATTTTATCCGAAGGCGGAATAGAAGCAGTAGTTAACAACAACAAGATGACCGAAGACGAATTGTGTGAAATTATCGGCGAATATGACGGGGTAATCGTGCGCAGCGCCACCAAGATAACCGCACCCGTTATTGCTGCCGGAAAAAACCTCAAAATAATCGGCCGGGCCGGTGTAGGAGTGGATAATATCGATATTCCGGCGGCCACCAATGCCGGGATTGTGGTAGTGAACGCGCCGGACGGCAACACCATCGCCGCCACGGAACAGACCATGGCTTTAATGCTGGGTTTGGCCCGCAACCTCCCGCAGGCCCACAAAGACCTCAAGGAGGGTAAATGGAACCGCAAGGAATACACCGGCGTGGAACTGCGCGGCAAGGTCCTCGGCCTGATAGGACTGGGGAGGATAGGCACCGCGGTAGCCAAACGGGCCCAGGCCTTTGAGATGAAGACCATCGGTTATGACCCCATGGTTTCCCCTGAAGCCGCAGCCGCCAACGGAATCGAATTTAAACCAATGGCCGATGTTATCAGAGAAGCGGATTTCCTGTCACTTCACATACCTAAGACCAAAGACTCCCTGAACCTGATAAACAAAGACACTATAGCCACCATGAAAAACGGCGCCAGGATAATAAATGTGGCGCGGGGCGGCATAGTAAACGAAGAAGACCTTTATGAAGCGGTCAAAAGCGGCAAACTGGCCGGGGCCGCCCTGGACGTTTTTGCCGTTGAGCCTACCACCGAAAGTCCCCTTTTCGAACTCAACAATGTTGTGGTGGCCCCGCACCTGGGCGCTTCCACCAAGGAGGCCCAGGTTAACGTGGCCCTGGATGTGGCGAAAGAATTCGTAAACGTGCTGATGAATGGTGAAATGCCCAGGAACGCCGTTAACCTGGCGCCCATCAGGCCGGATGTGCTGGCCGCTATCAAGCCTTACCTGACACTGGCTGAAAAAATCGGCAAACTACAGGCCCAGCTGACCACAGGTCCGGTTAAGAGTATAAAAATCACTTACAGCGGTGAACTGGCCGAAGTTGTAGTTTCCCCGCTGACAACCTCATTCCTGAAAGGATTCCTTGAGCCGATGTTGGAAGAAGCAGGGTCAATCAACTTTGTTAATGCCCCCATCCTGGCCAAGGAGAGAGGGATTGTGGTAGAGGAAATCAAGTCTGCGGAAGAGGGGGATTATACGGCGCTGATTACTGCCACGGTGGTATCTGACTGTACAAAAGAAGTGGCCGGGACACTGTTTGGCGAGGATGACCCGAGGATTGTGATGATTGACGGTTACCGCATTGATGTTATTCCCCAGGGATACATTCTGGTGGTGCCTCACCAGGACAAACCGAGAATAATCGGCCCTGTCGCGAACCTGATTGGGGCACACGACATCAACATTGCCTTTATGCAGGTGGGGCGCAAGGTCATAGGTGGAAAAGCCATCATGATGCTGGCGGTAGACTCGCCTGTGCCGGAGGAAACACTGGTCGAGATTGCCAAGGTAGACGGTGTGTTCGATGTGAAAATGGTCAGCCTGTAATTCCCACGGGAAAAATTTGAAAAAACGTCACCCTTATAGTATAATTAGGAAGTAGAAACTCGGGATTATCCCGGGCGGGTGACAGTGGGATGTGCCTCTCATCCCTGATGGAAATTCTGTCAGAGATGAGAGGCTTTGTTTCCTGTCAAGATTTTTTCCTAAATAATATAATCAGGGGGCGCATACTGTGTTAGATTTAAAATTTGTCCGGAGCAATCCTGATAAAGTAAAAGAAGCCTTGGACAAGCGCGGGGCTGTTGTCGGCCTGGACAGTTTTCTCGAACTGGACGAGCTGCGGCGTCAGAAACTGGTTAAGGTTGAACAGCTGAAAAACAGGCGCAATACCGTATCAGAAGAGATCGGCAGGCTCAAGAAGCAGGGTGCGGACGCCGAGGACATGGTCATTGAGATGCGACAGGTATCACAGCAGATTAAAGAGATGGATGAAGAACTTCAACAGATTGAAGAAAAGATTTCTCAGACCCTGCTGACCATTCCTAATATCCCCCACGAATCGGTCCCGGTTGGAACCAGCGATGAAGACAACATTGAGGTCCGAAAATGGGGTGAACCCAGGAAGTTTGAATTTGAACCCGCGGCCCACTGGGATATTGGCGAGAATCTCGATATTCTGGATTTTGAACGGGGAGCCAAGGTTGCCGGTGCGCGCTTTGTGTTTTACAAGGGCCTGGGCGCCCGCCTGGAAAGAGCGGTCATCAACTTCATGCTGGACCTTCACACCAGGGAGCATGGCTATACCGAAATCTTTCCCCCGTTCATAGTAAACAGGGACAGCATGACCGGCACCGGTCAATTGCCAAAATTCGAAGAAGACCTTTTCCGCATTGACAGTGTTGACTATTTTCTTATACCTACTGCCGAGGTCCCGGTAACAAACCTGTACGCCGGGGAAATCCTGGAAGGGGACAGGCTCCCGGTTTACCATGCGGCATACAGCGCCTGTTTTCGAGCGGAAGCCGGCGCTCACGGGCGCGACACCCGGGGGCTAATCAGGCAGCACCAGTTCAACAAGGTTGAGTTGGTAAAATTCACTGCCCCCGAGAGTTCATATGATGAACTGGAGAAACTCACCGTCAATGCCGAAAGGATTCTGCAGCTGCTGGAGTTACCCTATCGCGTGGTCTGCCTGTGCACAGGGGATTTGGGCTTTAGCGCCGCTAAAACGTACGATATTGAGGTCTGGCTGCCCAGTTACGGGCTCTACCGGGAAATTTCCTCCTGCAGCAACTTCGAAGACTTCCAGGCCCGAAGGGCTAATATACGTTTCCGCAGGGGACCCAAGGCCAAACCCGAGTTCGTTCATACTTTAAACGGCTCCGGCCTGGCCGTCGGGAGGACTGTGGCCGCGATCCTGGAGAACTACCAGCAAGAAGACGGGTGCGTAGTAGTTCCCGAGGTACTGCGAAAGTACATGGGCGTAGATAAAATCGGTTAATCAAAGGTGCCAGGTGTTAGGACCTAGCGCCTTTATTTACCGGGACTTAAGTACATACTTCTGTTGACAACAATTTTTGTTCATGTTATACTCTTGAATGTATCGGACGGAGGGGTGTCCGAGCGGTTGAAGGAGGCGGTCTTGAAAACCGTTGAACCCTTACGGGTTCCGTGGGTTCGAATCCCACCTCCTCCGCCATTTACCCCAACAATTGTAAATGAATAAATTTACAAATACAAATGGTTAAAAGAGTAAGCACAGGCTGTTCAAAAGCGAGCATAGCAAGGAGACGGCTGAGGAGGAACCGGAGGCGTACTAGAGGTACGTTGAGGATTCCGACGAGGCCGACGACGCAGCTAGGCGAAGCTTTTCAACTGCCGTTCATATGGAGAGATGGCCGAGTAGGTCGA
>DDKP01000045.1:0-1943 GCA_002339745.1 Firmicutes bacterium UBA2595
GGAAAACAAGTTCAGGAAGTGGCTGGATATTGAGATTGCCGCGGCTGAGGCTATGGCCGAACTGGGCGAGATTCCCGCGGAGGCGGCCATGAACATCAGGGAAAAGGCTGATTTCGACGTGAAACGGATAGAAGAGATTGAAGCAGTCACCAACCACGACGTGATCGCTTTTCTCACCTGTGTGGCCGAATATGTGGGAGAGGACTCCAAGTACATTCACCTGGGGATGACTTCATCCGACGTGGGAGATACGGCCCTGTGCCTCCTGATGAAGGAAGCTGGTGAACACCTGCTGGAAAAACTCCAGGTACTGCGGGACAAGTTGGAAGCCAAGGCAAAAGAGTACAAATACACTCCTATGATCGGCCGGACCCACGGTATTCATGCGGAACCCATGACTTTTGGGATGAAGATGCTGCTGTGGCTGGCTGAAACGGACAGGAACATGGACCGGCTGAAGAAAGCCATTGACACCATCAGTGTCGGGAAGCTGTCCGGAGCGGTGGGGACTTACGCCAATATCAACCCCGAAGTCGAGGCCAGGGTCTGCGCCAAGCTGGGTCTTAAGCCGGCCCTGATTTCGACCCAGGTAATCCAGCGGGACCGCCATGCCGAGTACATGTCAACCCTGGCTGTCATAGGCGCTACCCTGGAGAAGATGGCCACTGAAATAAGAAACCTGCAGAGGACGGATATCCGGGAAGCCGAAGAGTTTTTCGGCGAGGGCCAGAAAGGGTCCTCGGCCATGCCTCATAAGCGCAATCCGATTACCAATGAGCGGATTTCCGGCCTGGCCCGGGTTTTGAGGGGAAATGCCCTGGCCGCTATGGAAAATGTGGCCCTTTGGCATGAACGGGATATTTCCCACTCATCAGTCGAAAGGGTGATCGTCCCTGACAGCGCCATTCTTTTGGATTACATGCTGCACCTGATG
Source organism: Firmicutes bacterium UBA2595 (assembly GCA_002339745.1). Taxonomy (GTDB): domain Bacteria; phylum Bacillota; class Thermincolia; order Thermincolales; family UBA2595; genus UBA2595. Next base: position 935 of record DDKP01000045.1, read on the forward strand.
ATCAGGGTGATTGATAACCTGCTGGTTTATCCCGAAGCCATGCTGGAAAACCTGAATAAAACCAGGGGACTTATCTACTCCGGCAGGATTCTGCTGGCTCTGGTTGACAAGGGTATCCTGAGGGAGCGGGCTTACGAACTGGTCCAGCGCAATGCCATGCAGGTGTGGGCTACCGGGCAGAACTTCCTGGACCTGCTGCTGGCCGACAAAGATGTGAGGGAGCTGATTACCGAACAGGAGCTCCGCGAGCTCTTTGACTATAACTGGTACCTGAGGCATGTGGACATGATTTTTGCCCGTTTTGGGCTGTAATAAAGGAGGGAAAACCATGGATATTCAGAAACTTGAACTGATTCACGAAGGCAAGGCTAAAAAGGTGTACAAGACCAGTGACCCCGACCTGTACTGGATAGAGTACAAGGATGACGCCACCGCTTTTGACGGCAAGAAAAAAGGGACTATCATGAACAAGGGTATCCTTAACAACAAAATTTCGGTTCACTTTTTTAAACTGCTGGAAAGCAAAGGCATACCCACTCACCTGGTCCGGCAGGTCAACGACCGGGAGCAGGTTGTCAAGGGCGCAAAAATTATCATGGTGGAGGTAGTTGTCAGGAATATTGCCGCCGGGTCGCTTTCCAAGCGAATCGGACTTCCGGAAGGGACCATACTGCCCAAGACAGTTCTGGAATACTATTACAAGGACGATGCCCTCGGCGATCCCATGATTAATGACTACCACATTCAGGTTCTGGAACTGGCCACTCCTGAACAGATGAAAACCATTTCCGAAATGGCTCTCAAAATAAACGAAATTCTCAGNNCCCAGGGAAGAGTGCGGGATTTTTGGCATATACGGACCGGGTACTGACGTTTCTCGCCTGACCTATTACGGGCTGTACGCGCTGCAGCACCGCGGCCAGGAGAGTGCCGGTATTGCCGTTTCCGACGGCAGGGTGATAACGCTTCACAAGAATATGGGCCTCGTGCCGGAAGTGTTTACTGGTGA
>DDKP01000045.1:1962-3352 GCA_002339745.1 Firmicutes bacterium UBA2595
CGCCGTGACCTGGGCAACGTGGAGGAAGCATACAAAGAAGTACTGAAGAGGTTAACGGGCGAAGTAATATAGAGAATATACCACTCGCCATTCACCACTCACCACTGATAAGGGCGGAGGACGATAGAATGTCTGTTTTTTCCGATAAACCCAGGGAAGAGTGCGGGATTTTNNCTCAAAATAAACGAAATTCTCAGGGAATATTTAAAAGACAAAAAAATAGACCTGATCGATTTCAAACTGGAATTTGGCGTCCACAAAGGACAGGTGATTCTGGCCGATGAGATATCTCCGGACACCTGCCGTTTCTGGGACCTTGAAACCAGGGAGAAGCTCGACAAAGACAGGTTCCGCCGTGACCTGGGCAACGTGGAAGAAGCATACAGGGAAGTGCTGAAGAGGCTTACGGGAGAGACAGTCTAGGCATCCGGGAAAATAACTGGCGGAGGACGATAAAATGTCTGTTTTTTCCGACAAACCGAGGGAAGAATGCGGGATTTTTGGCATATACGGGCCGGGTACTGACGTTTCTCGCCTGACCTATTACGGGCTGTACGCGCTGCAGCACCGCGGCCAGGAGAGCGCCGGTATTGCCGTTTCCGACGGCAGGGTGATAACGCTTCACAAGAATATGGGCCTCGTGCCGGAAGTATTCACTGACGAAATCCTGAGGAACCTCACCGGTAAGATAGCGGTGGGTCATGTCAGGTATTCGACCACCGGCTCCAGCCTGGTTCTGAATGCTCAGCCCCTGGTTTGCCATTATTCCCAGGGCATGATCGCCCTGGCCCATAACGGCAACCTGATCAATGCAGGGATGCTGCGGGAGCGCCTGGCCAAAGAAGGCTCGGTTTTCCAGTCGACCATTGACAGCGAAGTTATCGTGAACCTGATTGCCCGCTACAGCCGGAAATCTGTTGAGGAGGGAATCAGGAAGACCGTAGCCAGGATCCAGGGAGCTTATTCCCTGATAGTGATGACCGGGGATAAGCTCATCGGCATCCGGGACCCCTGGGGTGTAAGACCCCTGTGTATCGGTAAACTCGGGGATGCCTACATTCTTGCATCCGAGTCGTGCGCCCTCGACACGGTCGGGGCGGAGCTGCTGCGCGATGTGGAACCGGGAGAAATTGTTATTATCGGCGAATCAGGCCTGACTTCACACAAGGTTGACGCCCCGGCCCGGAAGGGGGTCTGCATCTTTGAATTTATCTATTTTGCCCGCCCGGACAGCGTGCTTGACGGGTTCTATGTTAACGAAGTGCGCCGTGAAATGGGGCGGCAGTTAGCCAGAGAATACCCTGTTGATGTTGATATTGTCATCTCGGTGCCGGACTCCGGGACGGCAGCGGCCAGGGGTTATGCCCTGGAACGCGGGATTCCCTTTGAA
>DDKP01000177.1:0-360 GCA_002339745.1 Firmicutes bacterium UBA2595
TGCTTTCATTACCGGCGCTGCCAGGGGCCAGGGCCGGGCCGCGGCACAGGCAATGGCTAAGGAAGGCGCTGATATAGCATGTTTCGATGTATGCAAAAACCTTGAGTACCCCTATTATGATTTAGCTACAAAAGAAGACATGGCCAAAACAGTGGCCGATATTGAGGCTTTGGGCAGGAAGGCCCTGGCCCTCTACGGCGACGTTCGCAACTTTGATGAAATCAAAGCTGCGGTGGACGAGACTGTTAAAACATTCGGCAAGATTGATATCATGGTTAATAATGCCGGTATCGCCGGGCTGGGCGCTGCCCATGAACTGAAAGAAGAAGAGTGGGACGCCATGCTGGACATTAACCTCAA
>DDKP01000177.1:754-6034 GCA_002339745.1 Firmicutes bacterium UBA2595
ATCATCAGTTATTCTTCCGTCGCCGGGGTTAAAGGACTGCCGTTTGCCGTTCATTATACATGTGCGAAGTGGGGCGTCATCGCATTGACCAAGACCCTGGCCCAGGAACTTGCCCCGTATAAAATAAGGGTCAACAGCATCAGCCCGGGTACCTGCGCTACCGGCATGGTGGCCGGACTTGCCGAGGAGATGGGCATGGATTATGAAGATGCGTGTAAGGAACTGAGCTCCGGTCACCTTATATGCGAGGTGATCCCGCCTGAGGCTACAGCTGCTGCCGCATTATGGCTGGCATCGGATGATTCCCAGTATGTGACCGGTCATAACCTTTTAGTTGACGGCGGATGGTCGTCCACCTAAAATCTTACCTTATAAATGAGGAAGAAGGTCATGTTGTGAATTTAGACAGTGTTTATTCAATAGCCGAAGGTATGAAATTCCGGTACGAGGACTTTGGTGGGGTTGTTTACCAGCGGAATGGTGACTGCCTTCATTTCCTGACCTCACGTATGCCTATTGACCTTGAAACAAGACGGTTGCGGGCGCCTATTTGCCTGACCTGGCAGATTACAGGCAGGTGTAATCTTCGGTGTGTTCACTGCCTGGCCGACAGTGACAGCGGTATGCGGGACGAGATGAACTTGAGCCAGATAAAGGGTTTTCTCGATGACCTGGCGGAAATGCAGGTTTTTTACATTAACGTTGGGGGAGGGGAGCCCCTTCTTCACCCTAACTTTTTTGAAATTATGGATTATGCAGTTGAAAAGGGTATCTATGTCCAGTTCAGTACGAACGGGACGCTTGTCGACAGCACAGTTGCCTCCGAGGTTGCGAAACGGGGACTGCGGGTGCAGGTTAGTCTTGATGGCTGGCTGCCGTCAATAAATGATCCAATTCGCGGCAAAGGATCTTTTCAAAAGGCTATTGACGCAATCCGGTTGCTTCGTGAACAAGACGTGGTTGTCGCCGTAAACTGTGTTGTTACCAGAACAAGTATCTCCGGACTTGACGAGATGCTGGAGTTGGCAACTTTTTATGGAGCTAAACTCAGGTTGTCCAGGCTGCGCCCAGCCGGCAGGGCCGCCGGAAAATGGCAGGAACTGTCTCCTACCAGGGAACAGTATGTACGGCTGTATCGATGGTTAAAAAGACATCCGGAAGTCAGTACGGGTGACTCCTTCTTTTTCCTCTCACCACTGGGAGAACCGCTGCCGGGACTAAGCTTTTGCGGCGCGGGCAGATTAACTTGTTCTGTGGACCCCCGGGGTGATGTCTATCCCTGTCCGTTCACCATTGACCCGGCTATGGTGGTCGGGAATATCAAGGAACGTCCTTTGTCCCGGCTCTGGCGCGAGGCGGAACTGTTCCATCAAATCAGGACCGACGAACCCGATGCCTGTAAAGGTTGCCGCACTTACCGGAGGTGCCGCGGCGGCTGCCGCGGGGCTTCATACCTGAGGTTTGGTAACTGGAACATGCCCGATCCTGAATGTATAAGGGGGGAAGTAAGTGACAAAGTCTCAGTATAAAACACTCCTGTCCAAAATTACCATCGGACCCTTGGAGTTGCAGAACAGGATAATTTTCGGCTCCCATCCGACAAATTTTGCCAGGAAGAACATGCTGACCGACCAGCATGTGGCGTATTACCGCGAAAGGGCCAAAGGCGGGGCTGGGATGATTGTTTTGGAAGAACAGCTGGTTCATCCGTCTGACCTGCCGTACGAAAAAGCCCCTTTCGGCTATTTAGATGATATAATTCCCGGATACCGCCGGGTGGCCGAGGAAGTTCATAAATACGGGACTGTAGTGGTTGCCCAGCTTAACCACAGCGGGATGCAGTCAGAAGGAAGTACGGCTATGCGGGAGTTATGGGCTCCCAGTGCGGTTCCCGATGTAGTATCCCGGGAAGTCCCGAAAGCGATGGAAGAGTGTGATATCAAAGAAGTCATTGCGGGGTTTGCCAAAGCGGCCGGCCATGCTGTCGCCGGCGGTCTTGACGGGATCGAAATAAATGCTGCCCAGTTTTCTTTAATCAGGCAGTTCATGTCACCGCTGACAAACCACAGAGCCGACTCCTATGGCGGCGATTTAACGAACAGGTTGCGTTTTTGTGTGGAAGTTCTTGATGCTGTCAGAGATGTGTTGGGGAAGGGAAAACTGCTGGGTATCAGGCTTTGTGGCGACGAGTTTGCGCCATGGGGAGGTCTTACCCCGCAGGATGCGGTTACGATTGCCCGGGAACTGGAAAAGTTAAGACTTCTCGATTACATAACCGTATCAGTGGGCAGCCTCTTTTCACTGCACCTTTCTATGGCTACTTATTATAGTGAACCAGGCCCGGCTGTGCCTGTGGCCTCCCAGGTTAAAAAAGCCGTTAACGTTCCCGTGTTTGCGGAGGGGCGGATACACCGGCCGGAGTATGCTTCCAAAATTGTCGAAGAAGGTCTCGTCGACGGAGTATATATGAACCGGGCTTTGATCTGCGACCCGGAGTTGCCTGTCAAATTAAGACGCGGCGAGGAAGGCCGGATAAGGGAATGTCTCTCCTGCAATCAAGGTTGCCAAGTTCGCCGCAGTATGGGCAGACCTCTGTCGTGTATCTTAAACCCGCTGGCAGGAGTGGAGGCCAAAGAAGAAAACCGTGGTGTCAACCGCTGTGCGTCTCCCAAAGAAATTCTTGTGGTGGGTGGTGGACCGGGCGGAATGGAAGCTGCCAGAGTGGCCGCCATGCGCGGTCACCGGGTTTCCTTATGGGAGTCCGGGACTGACCTGGGAGGAGCAATGGCAGCCAATGATTCAATAACCGAAGTATCAAGAGTTCTTGAGGCATGGAAAGCGGAATTGGCGGTTTACGGGGTCAGGGTTGTCGCCGGTAAGCAGGGAAAACCGGACGATATCTTATCTGAAAAACCGGATGCTGTCATCCTGGCCACGGGGTCAAAAACAATTCTCCCTGCTATTCCCGTTAAGGGGTGCAGCGTATTGTCAGCCCTGGAAGTTGTAAAGGGGCCGGTAGATAGAGAAAAAACCATCCTGTTCTGGGACGAAATTGGCGACCAGCTGATGGCCCGGGCTGTGGAGAAACTCATTTTGGCGGGGAGCAAGTTGTACTTTGTGACTCCTGATTTCTTTGCCGGAAGTAAACTGGCCCCGACGATGGAACTTACATCATGGAACCAGCGGCTAATGTCCGGTTTAAATGAAATTTTTACTTGTTCCAGAGTAACAGAGGTGGACGGAAACAAAGCTTTTATTGAAAACAAGTTCAGCGGCAAAACTCTGACCCTGAGCAGCATAGATTTATTCGTTTTCAACTGCTGGCCCAAACCCAATGAGGACTTGTATTGGTCTTTAAAAGACCGGGTCAAAGAGGTCTACCGGGTTGGAGACTGCTTGGCCCCGAGGGGAATCGGACCTGCAGTCAGAGAGGGGTACACAGTTGGGAGAAGTATTTAGCAAAGGAGTTGGAGGAATTGAATGCGGATTTCCCACATCTTTTCTCCCCGATACGAATTGGGCCGGTAACAATCAAAAACAGAATTGTATTCCCGGCTCATCTGACCAATTTCGCGGAAGACCACCTGCCTTCTGCAAGGCATGCTTATTACTACGGCGAAAGAGCTCGGGGAGGAGCGGGATTGATTATAACCGAGGAACAGTCGGTCCATCCCACCGACTTAGCTTATGAAAAACTCATTGACGCTTTTGACCCCAGGGTCATTCCGGGATACCGGAAGATTACATATGAAGTTCACCGCCACGGCGGAAAGATATTTGCCCAGCTCAATCACAACGGACAGCAGGGATCCAGCGCCTATTCCAGGATACCTTTATGGGGTCCGTCAAGCGTTCCTGACCCGCTTTTCCGGGAAATGCCCAAAGCCATGGAAAAGGAGGACATCCGGGAAGTTATCAGGGGTTTCTGCCTCGTTGCTGAACATGCCATGAAGGGTGGGTTTGATGGTTGCGAAGTCCAGGGTTCTCACGCCTCATTGCTGAGACAATTCATGTCACCGTTAACCAATGAAAGGACCGATCAATACGGCGGAAGTTTTGAAAACCGCATGCGTTTTACGGTTGAGGTAATGTCTGCCCTGCGCAGGGTTACCGGCCGGCATGTGGCCCTTGGGATCAGGTTGAGCGGGGACGAACTGGTGGACGGCGGCCTTACACTGGAGGACATGAAGAAGGTGGCGGCCTACCTCTGTGAACTAAAACTTGTTGATTTTATCAATACCAGTATTGCTAACTTCCACAATCTGTACATGGTTGAAGGATCGATGCACGTTCCGTTAGGTTATGGCACGTATATTTCCGCAGGCCTGAAAGAAGTGGTTGACGTACCGGTATTTGCCGCGGGCCGGATAAATGCGCCTGCTCAGGCGGAACGGATCCTGGCTTCGGGTCAGGCTGATATGGTCGGCATTGCCAGGGGACAGATCTGTGATCCGGAATTTGCCAATAAAGCGCTGCTCGGACTCCATGAAAAAATCCGCCAGTGCATTGCCTGCAACCAGTGTTGTGCCGCCAGGACAGGTCTCAACAGGGATCTCGGCTGTCTGCAGAATCCCGCTTCAGGCCGGGAAGAACTCTTTGGGTACCATACCATAACCAAACCGGCTAAAACCAAAAAAGTCATGGTGGTAGGCGGAGGGCCGGCAGGGTTGGAAGCAGCCAAAGAAGCTGCCCGCAGAGGCCACCGTGTTACGATTTACGAACGGGAGAAAACCCTGGGCGGTCAAATCAACTTATTAACCAGAGTACCCAACAGGGAAGAATTTTCCGATGTTATACGAAACCAGACCATAGAGATGAAGGATTTTGAAATTGATATCCGGCTTGAGACCGAGGTGACTCCGGACCTGGTGGTAAAGGAGAAACCTGATGCTGTCATTGTGGCAACCGGGTCAGAAGCAGGGGCCTGCTATATACCAGGCGCCGATCAGCCTCACGTGATGACTTTCTATGAAGTGCTGGCGGGACGGGAGGTACCGGGCGAAAAAGTATTGATTATTGATGACATCGGTTTCCACCAGGGCAGCAGCACTGCGGAATACCTCAGTTACCTGCACAAAAAGGTATATATCTTAACGGCAGGCCTGTACGTTGCACCGGACCTTATGACTACTATGGACATTCAACTATGGTACAGGCGGGCCTTTGACCACGGTATCGAAATGATTACCAACAGTATCGTCAGGTCCATCGGACCAGACTCAGTAACCACCTTTAACCATTACAACGGCATGGAGACCGTGTTGGAAGGCATAACTGCAG
>DDKP01000081.1:0-4871 GCA_002339745.1 Firmicutes bacterium UBA2595
ACCCTGGCCAGCCTGCCGCCCAGTTTCTCCTCTTTTTCCACCAGGATGACATTAAATCCCCTGCCGGCAGTCTCTAGTGCCGTCTCCATACCGGCTAAACCGCCCCCGATCACCAATACGGTGCGGTTTACCGGAACCTCGCCGTATGAAACCTCTTCGAGATTGATAGCCCTGTACACTCCCATCCTGGTCATCTCCAAGGCTTTAACCGCCGCCATTTCGCTTTTTCCATGGACGGAACAACACTCATCAAGGAGGTTAACCATTGACAGCAAGTGCGTGTTAAGCCCGGCCTTTAGCAGAACTTCTTTAAAGAAACCTTCTTCCCTGGCTCTGGCACAACCGACAACTACCACCCGGTTAAGCTGGTTTTTGGCAATTTCTTTGCACATCAGTTCCCCTTCGAGATGGGCGCAAAGGTTCTGGCTCTCTCTGACATACTCCACCTGGGGAAATTTTTTAACTTCGGAGGTTATCGGTTCATAATCCACTTTTTCCGTAATTTTGCCACCGCAACTACAGAAAAAGACCCCTACTCTGATATTGTTTTCCATCTGGTCTCCTCCTACAGCAGAGAAGTTAATTGGGGAGAGCCTCCATATGGAAGCTCTCCTCCGGGAACCCGAAATCACTCTACTCACATAAATTGATTACTTTTGCCTGAAAATCTTAAGGTAAGAATCGCAATAGATAGACTGGTTCAGGATGATGCTGGCTGTAGCCGCGGTGTCAACCAGTTCATCGTCACATGCGTCCATAACGGCGGAGTCCAGACCGCAGACCATGGCCATGGCCAGGAACGTCCGGTTAATAAGCGGCCGGTTGGGAGCCTTCTGGGAAATGTTGCTCAAACCGCAGGTTGTCTTGGGGGCCGGGTTGGCCAGGAGTTTGACCTGGCGAAGGGCTTCCAGGACCTCCGGACCATGTTCCTGGGCAACATTGACCGGCAGCACCAGCGGGTCAATATAAAGGTCCGGCATTGGAATGCCATATGCATCGGCATTGGCAACAAGTTCCATAGCAAGGGCAATACGGTCTTCAGCGCTCTTGGGAACACCTTTTTCGTTCATGGTCAGGGCAACAATGGCAGCTCCATAATTGGCAGCCAACGGGAACAGAGCATCCATTTTCGCCTGCTCGGCAGTGGTGGAGTTAATCATGGCTTTGCCTTTGTGGACTTTAAGTCCCTCTTCCATTGCCAAAACGTTTGTTGTATCAATACAGCAGGGGAGTTCTACGGCTTCCTGGGCAGTTTTTACCAACCAGGCCATAACTTCGGCCTGCTCTTCCTTGCTGGCAATAGGTCCGGTATTCACATCCAGCCAGTATGCTCCGGCTTGCGCCTGTTTGACAGCCCAGTCACGCACGGGCTTAGGGTCTTTGTTGGCGATAGCCTCACGGATATCGAGGAAAAGACCGTTAATTCTTTCACCAATAATCTCAAACATTAAACTAATAAACCTCCTTAGGCGAATTTTTTTTCGGGCCGTTGAAAAACATTTGTTTTTCAACGGCCTCAGATCAGCCAACGGCAGTATTAATAAGCGTTTGATTTCATTGCTTCATTGATGAAGGCATTAAACCTCTTGACGGATTCGGGGTGACGCAGGATAAAGATAGTCCCGCCTGCAATGGCAAAAGTCGTGGCGGTTGTAACTTCCCACAGGATAGCACGGTCAGCCTGCGGGCCCCACTCGGGAACATCAGGGTCTTTTGCTTCTTTAGCCTTCCAGGCTTCCATACCGACAAAGCAGACAATCGGGGTGGCCAGCATCTTGTCACCGGTCAGAGCTCCCATCCTGGCCCGTTCCATGATGGAATATGCGTATTCGATCCCGTACCCGAGGGCTCCAACCAAGGGGTCAAAAGCGATACGGTCCAGCGAAAGACCCATTTCGGTAATCAGGATGTTCAACTGCTTACAGAGGTTGATGTCCAGCGGCGAAGAAGCGATAACGCTGTGCCCGTATGCGTTGGAGGCAGCGGTAATCGACTTGTAGTTTTCAGCGGTAGCACACCCAATAAGGCATCTCTTGCCTTCCAGCGCTTCAGCTACCACAGGAAGAATCTGTCCGTCTTTTTCCTCAACGCCGCATCCAAGTACTATCAAAGGAACATCTATCGCTTCAGCAACAGCTTTGGCTGTTTTGGCAACCTCATCAGCGGAAGCATCCTTCCAGTCCGGGTGAGCGCTCATCAGCCGCAGGGCTACCATATCGGCTCCATACTCAACTATTTTTTTTGCCCACGCCACAGGGTCACTTAGTACATCGGCAAAAGGTTCTTTCAATATATCCGGCCAATCCTGGGGCTCCATGTCGAAAACTTCCAGAGCCGTAACAGGACGGTTCGGCATTTCACCTTCGAAGTGAAGGAAGGGCAGGGTAGTTTCCCCCCCGACTTTTAAACCGTTAGGACCTAAAGTCATTTCAGCAACTTTACTGGTCCATCTTTCCTTAGCTATAGTAACAGCCATTTCTCCCGCTCCTTTCGTAAATTCACGATTATTTTCTTTTGAAATAGATTAGCGCTTTGTCTGTATCTAAAAACAATTACTTGTTCAGCCATCTCTGCTTGAAGAATGAAGGAATACCGGCAGACTCGCGAGGTCCGACGATTACTTCAGCCCCAAGAAGCTCGGCGGTCTTACCGCTCAGTACAGCTACACCGCCAGGGATAATAATCGAATTGTGGTTGACTTTTTCCAGGATACCGAGCTTCTTAACAGTATCGGCGATGGTTTCCGGGGTGAATTTCCCTGCGGCCCAGGCAGTAAGAACGGAAATACCGTCAGTATCAACAGGTATGATGTAAGCAGGTACACGGGAAGCCTCAGTGTCACCGGCAACACAGAAGTAACTGAGGGAGAAGTTGGTGGTGATAAGTACCGGTGCATCCGGACCCGGGTTGAGAATTTCGTAAATCTTGGATTCAACAGCAATCGGTTTCTGCGGGTCAGTGTAGACATTGAGGCGAAGCGTAATAACCGGCAGAATGTGTTCCGGTGCGGCACTGGTCATAACAACGATACCTGCGTACTTGGCAACATAAGTACTGGCATTGACGGATTCCATAATAGGGTCATCGTTGTTAGCAAATGCGATGGTCGGGTACCCAAACGGCCGGAACAGCTTGAGGGCCTGCCGCCTGATCTGGGTCTGGTCGGCAACTACCTTGGAAAACTCGCGGGCGCCAGAATCCAGGATAAGATTCTTGTATCCGAGGCCAGCCACTTTTTCAACAAGTTCGGCCAGGCTGTTCAGATCGGAGCCCTTAACCACGAGAGGAGCTTCGTATTTCTTGGCCAGCGCTACCATAGCCTCATAGTTGTTGGCATCGGCGGCATAAACTACCGGTTTGTTAGCGCCTGCTATTTCGAGGGCCTTTTCCATAGCACCGGTATCACTGGAGATCAGCAGTAACGGATATGAGGTATTGTCCTGGGCTGTTTTAACGGCATCGGCAAACTTGGCGGCGTCCCCGGAATCATTGGAGACGGCAACCATATTAACCTCGTGAACCTGGCCTACCCGGTCAAACACCAGCTTGTTTATTTGATCTACTTTGGCTTTTACATCCTCATTATCGCTTACCTGAATGGCAATACCTGTGGGATGTTCAAATCTCTTATCATGACGGAAAAGCACCGTTTCATTACCAATTTGGAATGCCTTTTCCCCGACACCTATTTTCACCAGCGCTACCGGAGGTGCGGAAGCGGCATCCAAGGCCTCGCGGGCGGCGTCACTTACATAAGGACAAGCGTCCAGGCTTGCCTTACCTGCAGCCAGTTGCATAGCAAATGCCAGGCATGTCGGCTGACCACATTCTTTACAGTTCTTTTTGGGCAGTTGTTTAAAAATTTCTAAACCTGTTAAACCCATTCTCCAATCTCCTTTCCCTTATGTAATTGGGATTATTTTAATTAAATTTGATTGATGTAGCCGTCGCTGACGGCTACATCAATCCAGCTATACTTTGGCTAAAGTATACTACATCATAGGATCCATGGTGAGGGCAGGATGGCCTTTCTCCTCCAGGAACGGCAGAATTTCTTCAGCTGAAGTACCGACTGTTTCATCGGCAATCTTGTCTACAAATTCCTTGCCGAGGCCTTCTTCTTCAGCTCTCTCTTCAAGGATTGTGCGGAGTGATTCCTTAAGAGATTTAGGCATCCAGACCAGACGGGCCAGACCGCCGTCAGCCTTGATGAACTTCCGGGAACCGAAGTAAGCTTTCCCTATTCCCATGAAACCGGGCATCTGAGCGCCGCCGCCGCAGCTGCCGGCCAGTGTGGAGAAGTTCATACCGCAGGGGGTCATACCTGAGTGTTCACGGTTTACAACCATTACCCCATTGGCTTCCGGAACCATGGTCATGATAACCTCGAAGCATCCGCAAGAGGTCATGGGGTCTTCCATAAGGGTATAGAACTTGACCCTTTCGGTTGTCCGCTGCGAATTCTGATAGATGAAATCATTGAAGGACTTCCATTCACCCTTGACCTCATCAAGGCACTCGCCCTTGGGAATCGGCTGGTTGGCGCCGAGGGGGTTAATCTCAAAAGCAGCCTTGGCGTCCAGCCAGCTCACGGCGCCACACAGGCCGACGCGCTCGGGAGCAACCACGCAGACGTGGGTCGGGGCGAACGACTGGCAGAGAGTGCAGGAATAAAATTCTTCGACACCTTCATCGGTGAGCTCACGGAGCCGGGCGTCACGGGCATTGTATTTCTCGCGGGCGAATTCACGGCGCTTGAGAACTTCTTCTTCATCTGTGATGATGTCGATTTGGACCCTGTCAACGATGGCTGGGAACTCGGCCTTAAACTTGGCATAGAGCAAGCGGCCCAGGTGTTCCATGCGGAACCC
>DDKP01000081.1:5289-8027 GCA_002339745.1 Firmicutes bacterium UBA2595
AAGTAGTGAATCCGGCGTTCAAGAACCGGCTCAAAGTCGGTCTGCATCTTACGCCCGTATATCTTAACATGGATACCGATCGGCAGTCTGCCGCCTTCTTCTGGCAAGGTGTCAAGGTCGGGACCGATTACTGTAATCTTTCCATCTTCGATGTCGTCGCCGGCCATTTCTACCAGCTCAAAGCCGGGTGTACGGCCGCCGCCGAACTCAACAAACATGTCGCCCTTGCGGACGGTTTCTCCCTCGAAGGCGGGACCATGGTTGATGGGGATGTCGATTTCGATGTTAGTAAGCTTGATACCCCGGACTTCAAGGGCAATCTGGACAATCTTGTCATAATCAGGTTCGGATATGAACCAATCGGGAATCTGCTCATCTTCAGCCAGCGGCTGGTCCGTAATAACCGGGAAACCGGTCCAGATAGCGCCAGCGCAGGCAGCATCCTTAACAAAGTCATGCTCGCCCAGATACAGGATAAAGGCAAGAACACGGCGGCGCTGGTAATCCCTCTGGGCATCACGGAGACCGGCTTTGATACCGCCAAACATCATACCAGCCCTCAGGGCGTAGTTGGCAGCGTGTACAACCTGGGTAAAGTTGCCCAGCGGGAATGCGATGTAATCGACACCGATCTTGACGTTTTCTTCCAACAGTTGCTCAATAATCTCGTCACAGAGGAAGAGCATCAAGCCTTTACCCATCATATCATCGACAATCTTTTTGGCCAGCTTGCTGTCCCTGGCCCGCCCGACGATAACAGCCTCACCGGGGATAGTCCAGTCAACCATCTTGATACCGTAGGAACGTACAATCGGGTCGCCGAGAAAACCGGTCCAGGGCGCCACATGAAGCGGTTTGGCCGGGTCATAATCGATATAGCGGAGCACCTCGATAATGTCAGCGGCATACCATGTGGCTTCGCCGTTTAGCCGGTACTGCGCAAAGGTGAGATCTTCGGTAATCTGGTTGCGCATCCTGTTCAGGATGGGGACCATGTCGCCGAGGGTCCTGACTTCTTCACCGCTCATACAGCGAATAACAGGGACAAAGTAAGCGGTATCGGGATATGCGACTTTTTTATCCTTACCATGCTTCTGAATAGCACGACTCAGCAGGATTTCAGCGTAGCTGACGGCAGTAATGGCACCTTTATAAGCTCTTCTGAACAGCTTTATCGGTGGTTTCCCTTCCATCGCTTTTTCCGCTGCATCATATATTTGATCAAAATTGAGTACTTCTGACATTCTTGTTCCTCCTTTCGAATTACGGGATATGAATTAGTAGTTCTGGCACAGGCCGCTTTCAAATTTCTCAGCGGTCTTCCTGTGCACGCCGAGTTTCCATGTCCGGTATTCCAATGCGCTGAGAAGTTTTTCAGCGGCAACTTTATGGTCAACCTCAAAGATAAAGTATCCACCGTAAACGTCACTGGCAATCTGGGTGGCAATGCTGAAGAACAGGTCGCTGCCCTCAACCGGAGGCAGGACGCCAACATGAACCGGCAGGCCAAGTGTCACAGCCCAGCAGCCAATGGCAACAGCTTTACCGCTCATAGCCTCAGGAGCAGATGCAACAAACGGAACTTTCGGGGTGTCTACACCTAACTGGTTGGCCATATCCATCAGGAGGTCAGAAGCGCGGGTATTGTCTACACATGAACCCATATGCAGAACGGCAGGCAGTTTTCCTTTCAGGCCGCCCTTGTTATCAAACTGGCTCAGGAATGCCTTCAGTCCCTCCCCGCAGAGCTCATCCCTCTTATCGGGGTCGAGAACTCCAAACCTTGCCGAAGACTGAGCAGCACACCCGGTGGAGATCACAAATACATCATTTTTCAGCATTTCCTTAATAATTCCAATATGGTTTTCGTCCTGCAGGCCTTTCAGGTTGTTGCAGCCGGCAAAAAGGGCAACACCCTTCAATTGGCCGGATTCGATAGCATCGGTCAGGACTTTCACCGGGACATCGGGATTAACGGTGGCAAAAAGCTCGTAAATTGCCTCTAAGCTGAAGCCTGCTGCAGCTTTATACTTGAGGCTCGGAATATAAACCTGGCTGTTGTCCCGCTCTTTAAAGGAAGCAATTGCCATGCGAACAATCTCTTTGGCATCTTCCATAGCGGTGTCAACGTTGAACGGAACGTGAGCGGTGCCAGGCAGCTTGGCAATCGCCTGGGTCGTAACAATCTTGGTGTGGAAGCACTTGGCTACAGTGGTAAGACCGGGCATAATACATTGTACGTCAACTACCATGGCGTCAACAGCCCCGGTAGCAATTGCCATTTCCTGGGAACTGAAGCCGGTGGCTATAGGAACTCCCTGACGCATCAATACTTCGTTACCTGTACAGCAGATACCAGCCAGCTGGATACCGGCAGCGCCGGCTGCTTTGGCCTCATCTTCCAGTTCGCGGGCTGCGGCAACGATCATTTCGCTTAGCAGGGGGTTATGTCCATGCAGGATTATGTTGACCTTATCCTTATCAATAACTCCAAGGTTAGCTTCTGAAAGCACCGGCGCCGGAGTTCCGAACAGAATGTCGGAGAAATCGGTACCGATGTGCATTCCGGTATAGTCAGCAAGGGCAGACCGGAGGGCGCTAAAGGTGATGTTAACCGGGTCGTTGTCCTGGCCCACGTGAGCCTGGGCCAGCAGGTCGGCCATGGCTGACTGGATGCCGTTAGGGGTTATGTTGCAGTCATCGGCCTTCTTAACACGGCCTTCGGTAACGGTATTCAG
>DDKP01000081.1:8428-11526 GCA_002339745.1 Firmicutes bacterium UBA2595
TCCTTGGCAATCTGAACGTCAGTTTTACCTTCGGTAGAAACTCCCTGGCGCTTGGCAACTTTATGCAGCTTCTTGGAGTCGGTAATCTTATAATCCGGAGCCTTTCCTTCCGCGGCTTCCAGAACAGTTTCAGCTATGTGGCGGGCATGCTCGCAATGAGCGCCGGTACCGGTCAGCAGCATTGTACCTGTGCTCCGGGCGGCAATAGTCCAGGCGTCAGCGCCGCAAATACCTTTGCTCTTGGGTCCGGTATCAGCAGTAACGCGGCAGGGGCCCATCATGCAGAAGCGGCAGCAGGTACCCTTGTAACCAAACTGGCACTGCGGCTGCTGGGCAACAGCCCTGTCAAACGCCGTAATGATGCCTTTTTCCTGTGTCTTTTCAATCATTTCCAATACAGCAGGGTCACTGGAGCGTTTAACGTTCTTCGGGTCAAATACTCTGGGAGCATCTGACGGAAAATGGGTGTGATTTGGGTCTTTAAATCTTGGCATTAACTTTAACCTCCTTAATAGTAGTTTTCTGCCTCCGTTTCTTTTTCTCACACGGGCCGCCCTGTTCGGAGCTTCTTTATTTTTTTACCCGTGATAAAAAGAAACGAATCGATTGCTTGAGTCTTCAAATATTGTAGTCTCTATTCATCCACCTCCCGCAACAACTTTTGATGAATTTCTTTCATGCTTCTCAAAAGCTCTCCTCCCAGTTCCACGGCCGGACCGTTTTCCATAGAGCTTTCCCATATCTCATCATCAAACGGAATAAAACCCAGAATCTCTTCGGCGTCAAAATGTTTCTGGATGAATTCCCTTTCTCTTTCGTTCCTGACCTTGTTTCCTATAAATTTAATCTTTTTAATCCCAAGGTCGGCGGCCAGCTTCTTTACCAGGTTAGCCGTATTAACGCTGTTTTTGCTCGGTTCAACAACAACAAGCATTACATCGACGCTACGCGCGGTACCCCTGGTGAGGTGTTCTATCCCGGCGCCCATGTCCAGAATAACAACGCTGTCTTTATCCCACAGGAGACCGCTGGTCAAAGCGTGTAAAAACGAATTTTCGCGGCAGTAACAGGCAGACCCTCCCTGTTTAATGCCTCCCATTCTCAGAAACCTGATATTTCCCAAAGGTATACTGTATTCCCTGAGGACATCATCCACATCAGGATTAAGGGAAAAAAAAGCTCCTCCCCCGCCGCTTTTTTCATCAATCAATTCTTTCATTTCCACCAGAGGTTTTAAGTTGCGGATCTGTTCATCAGGTATTCCTACTGCTGCAGCCAAACAAGCGTCGGGATCGGCGTCAACTGCGTAAACATTTTTTTGCGAAGCTTCGAACAGTTTCGCCAGCGTGGCCGAGACAGTGGTTTTTCCCACGCCACCTTTTCCTGAAATTGCGATCTTCATTCATTCACCCCATTTACGTGTAAATTACTGCGACTCTACCGCCATTCCTGCTGCGAACTTGACCTATCAGGCAAAACTCTGACTATGCCAACAACACCCCCTTTTGTTTGTTGGCGAGCTCAAGGTAAATTTATTATGTGGGTTTTCAAAAAATTCGCACTTTTTAAATCTTTCTACATAAAAGGCTTAAATTCCTTCCGACACTCAGTTTTTTTATTTGGTGTTTGTAACACAGTCATAAGAGCACTTCGACAGAAAATTCTAAATTCCTTCTCACCTTTAAAAATTTATTGTAGTGAATATTGTCACAATTAACGGGGCTTTTCTTAGTTCTTTTTAGTATTCAAAAATAAAGACCCCTATGGGGTTATTTGGAATATCCGCCGGAGAGAACTCGGGAGTTAAATCAGAACATAAGAAATTTTTTCCTGAGGTAAAAATACTCAGCCACATAACCGGCGCCTAAAACTATTAAGCTAATAATCCAGGCTGCTTCGAAAATCCTGATCTTCCTCTTGAGACTGCGAATCCGGGCGTCTTTAGTGCTGATTATGCCCTGGATCTTGGATTTCTCCCGATCGATATTCTCCTTTTCGACCTTGACGAGCCTCTTTTCTTCCATCAGCCGGTAAATCATCCCGGCTGAGGCAATGTTCTCATCGCTGAGGTCCTTTATTCTCTTCAGCAGAAGGTTCTCTTCCTGGAAACCGGCGCCGGACCGCAGAGCGTTCCACAGGACTGTTCCGTTGGCTTCAGGGGGAACATGCAGGCAGGCCAGCAAGGCAGTGGTAGGCGCAATGTCAGTAATCTTAACCGGTGGAATAGCAGCCCCGCATTTCAGCCCCGGTCCCGTCATCACCAAAGGCACCATCAGGTTATCCGTGTTTTTCACTATTTTTCCGGAATGTAAAAAATTTTTCCCGTAATTGCCCGTTACCACTATCATGCTTCCATTATATACGCCGGTGGAACTGAGGACTGCCAGGAACCTGCCGATCTGTTCATCAATGGCATTAACCGCTTTCGCGATTTTCCCGGGATTCTCCTCCCTGATCAACTCTTCTTCTATCCCCGGCAAATTAAGACTGACAAAGAAAGGTCGATTCTTGCAGAAAATATCGATGGCCCTGTTGATGAAATCTTCATTACTGGCGCTCTTTATTCCTACTGCAGCTATAGAGGTCCTGGCCTGGCCGAAAAACCGGTCAGGCAGCATCCCGCCCGGGTAAATTACAGCCGAACTCCGGCCGTACCCGGCGATTATTTCCGGTATGGTTTCAGTTCGCCCTTTTTTTTCTGTGCCGGTAAAGCCGTGAATGGAAGGATCGGCGCCGGTCAGCAGAGATACCACCATGGGAGCGGATTCGGCGGGCAGTACCCCGATGGCCTTTGTCTTGATACCGCTGGCCGCCAATCCGTTGATATTGGGTGTGTGAGCGTTCCTCAGCAGCTCGTCACTCATTCCGCCGACCGTAATATAAATAATATGTTTAATAGCCTTCTGTTCCGGTTGGACCTGTTTTGGCTGTTGAGCTCCGCTACCGTCTTCCGCACGGGCTCCCAGGCAGATTGTGAGACCTAATCCGATTAATAAAAAAATCCACCTCGACTTGGTCATTGTTGGGGACCCCTTTCCGGAAAATTTCAGTATAATATATTTAGGACAACAACTATTTATACCAAGATGTCCAAAAAA
>DDKP01000081.1:11889-12391 GCA_002339745.1 Firmicutes bacterium UBA2595
TTTAAGTAAATCACTATAATAAAACGGGTGTACTCAGAAAAGGTGATTATTATGAAAATATGGCAGGTTCTGATCCTGGTGGCCGTTCTGGGCCTGCTCGTCTGGTCCAACATTTGGGAAGCAACAAGGTCGCAGGATAGTATCGCTGACAACCCTATTGATAAAGATTTCTTCCTTATGATAAACGCCGTCAGCTTTATCCTGATTATTTCCATACTTGATTAGGCCGGAATAAAGATAATATAAAAAAAGGCTGCCCCAGTTACTGATGGGGCTTGTTGACAAAAGAGCTTTAAGCGGATAACAGGGGGCAGGTGTATTCCGGAGAACGGCGTTATATCGTCCACCGGCCCGCGAACGCATAGGCGTGAGCGGCTTGCCGGTGGAGATTGTGGCCGTTCGCAGGAATATACCTGCCCCCTGTATATTTAAAGTAAAGAAGTTTGTCAACAGGCTCAATTACTGATGGGACAACCTATTGCCACTTTAGCCAAACAGGTTG
>DDKP01000132.1:0-2529 GCA_002339745.1 Firmicutes bacterium UBA2595
GAAAATAACGACCTTAACCGGAAGGTCCTGTTCAACAGCCGTACAAAATTCCTGCATACACATCTGGAAGCTGCCGTCCCCGGTAACCAGGATTACATCTTTATCGGGCGCCCCAACCTGGGCGCCAATGGCGGCTGGCAGGCCGTACCCCATTGGTCCCAGGCCGCCCGGGCTGATAAAAGTGCGCGATTTTTTGGGCCGGTAGTACTGGGCCGCCCACATCTGGTGCTGCCCCACATCGGTCACCAAAACGGCTTCCCCGTCGGTAATCTTCCTTATAGTTTCTATGATATACTGGGGTTTCAGTTCCGGTCCTTTTTCGTATTTCAGCGGCATTTCCGCTTTCCATTCTGCAACCTGGGCCAGCCATCGCTCTTCTTTTTTATCTTCCAGGCGCTCCAGCATAGATTCCAGGACCAGCTTCAGGTCCCCTACAATAGGTACATTTACCTTGACATTCTTCCCAATTTCGGCTGGATCAATATCCACATGGATGATTTTGGCCCTCGGAGCAAAAGAAGAAAAATCTACCGCCACCCGGTCATCAAAACGCACACCCAGGGCAATCAGGACATCACATTCCATAATCGCCTTGTTGGCATACCTGGCGCCGTGCAGCCCCAGCATCCCCAGGGAAAGGGGGTGGTCGCCGGGAAAGCCGCCTAACCCCATCAGGGTACACGTCACAGGCGAGGAAATTTTCTCGGCCAGCCTGGTGAGAAGATCAGAACCGCCGGAGGCAATAATTCCCCCGCCGGCATAGATAACAGGACGTTTAGCCTTCATTATGAAGTCACAGGCCATAGCGATCTGGGACTTATGACCCTTAACCGTTGGTTTGTACCCCAGCAGCCGGAGATCACCCGGGTCTGTGTAATTAATCTCCGACTGGAGGACATTTCTTGGTAAGTCCAGCAGGACAGGAGCCCGCCTGCCAGTAGAAGCTATATGGAAGGCACGCTTAACCGCCAGAGGTAATTTACCCGCTTCTTTGACCAGGTAGTTATGCTTTGTAATAGGAATAGTGATACCGGTTATGTCGACTTCCTGGAAGGCGTCCGTGCCCACCATGGTAGTTGGTACCTGCCCGGTTATCACAACCATGGGAATGGAATCCATGTAGGCATTGGCTATACCTGTAACCAGATTGGTAGCGCCCGGACCGGAAGTTGCAACACACACCCCGACCCTGCCGGTCACCCTGGCATAACCGTCAGCTGCGTGAACAGCTCCTTGCTCGTGCCTGACAAGAATATGTTTGATCTCAGGTGATTTGCACATGGCGTCATAGAAAGGCAGTATATTCCCTCCCGGTATTCCGAAAACCACATCGACACCCTGCTCCTTTAAGCAGTTGACCAGTGCCTGGGCAGCCGTCATTTTCATTCCATTTCCCCCTTCCATTAGCGACTGGTTACGCTTCGCGCGAACCTTCCAATTTTAAAATGAGAGCCTCTTCGAAGAAGAGGCCGTAATTATAGCACATCACCAGCCACTAGCCACTAGCCACTAGCTTACTTCTTCTTCAACCAGGGCATCATTTCCCGGATTTTCTTGCCTACAACCTCAATTTGATGTTCGGCGTTAGCCTTCTTCAGAGCATGATAAACAGGGCGGTTTACGCTGTTTTCCAGGAGCCACTCCCGGGCGAACTGGCCCGACTGAATCTCATAAAGGATCTGCCGCATTTCTTCCCTGGTTTCTTCGGTAATAATGCGGGGACCGGATACGTAATCACCGTATTCGGCGGTATCACTGATGGAATATCTCATGTAGCTCAACCCGCCCTCATAAATCAGGTCAACAATAAGCTTGAGTTCGTGCAGGCATTCGAAATAAGCCATTTCCGGAGCATAACCTGCTTCCACCAGGGTGTCGAAACCGGCCTTGATTAACTCGGAAACGCCACCGCACAAAACTGCCTGCTCGCCGAACAGATCTGTTTCGGTTTCTTCCTTGAAGGTGGTCTCAAACACTCCGGCTCTTGTGCAGCCGATTCCTTTAGCGTAAGCTAAAGCAATTTCCATGGCCTGGCCGGTAGCATTTTGGTGAATTGCAACCAGGCCGGGAACGCCCGCGCCTTCCTGGTACATCCTGCGGACCATATGTCCAGGGCTCTTGGGGGCCACCATAAAAACGTCAACATTGGAGGGCGGCACAATCTGGCCGAAATGAATGTTGAACCCGTGGGAGAAGCACAGGGCTTTCCCTGCGGAAAGATGCTCGGAAACAGACTCCCTGTAAACCATGGCCTGTATCTGATCAGGAACCAGGATCTGGATAATGTCTGCCCTTTTGGCGGCTTCAGCCACGTTCATGACTTCAAAACCGTATTCGACAGCGGCATCCCACTCCGGAAGGTCCCGGCGCAGGCCTATAATTACATTTAACCCGCTATCTTTAAGGTTCTGCGCCTGGGCATGCCCCTGGCTGCCGTAACCAATTACAGCAATAGTTTTGTCTTTCAACACATTTAGATCAGCATCGCTGTCATAATACATCTTTACCAATTTAATCATCCTCCCTGCT
>DDKP01000132.1:2939-5053 GCA_002339745.1 Firmicutes bacterium UBA2595
AAGGGCTTAAGGGACTCAATTACAGCATTGATTTTTCCCTCATCACCGGTACATTCAATAATCAAGGTTCTCCGGCCTATATCCACAATGCGGGCCCGGAATATATCGACAATCTGCATGATTTCTCCCCTGACGCTGGGGTCGGCCCCAACCTTAATCAGAACCAGTTCCCGGTCTACATACTCCTCTGAGGTTATATCATTAATCTTTATAACATCGATGAGCTTATGCAGCTGTTTGGTGACCTGTTCCAGGACCAGGTCATCTCCCTCAACCACTATAGTCATCCGGGATATCTGCGGGTTTTCGGTGCGCCCGACCGTCAGACTGTCAATGTTGTAACCCCGCCTGCTGAACAGGCCGGCGACACGCGTCAGAACACCAGGGTTGTTTTCCACCAACACAGCAAGGATGTGCCTCATAGCTCCTAACCTCCTAACATCTTGTGGATAGCGCCGCCTGGAGGGACCATCGGAAAAACGTTTTCTTCCCGCTCCACGATAAAATCGATCAAAACCGGACGATTGGCCTTAATGGCCTTTTTCAGAGCAGGTTTTACTTCCTCAGGCTTTGTTACCCGGATTCCCACGGCTCCGTAAGCATCCGCCAGTTTCACAAAGTCAGGTCCCGTAATTTCCGTATAGGAATACCTGCGGTCATAAAAGATTTCCTGCCACTGCCTGACCATTCCCAGGTAGTTGTTGTTCAGAATAGCCACTATCACGGGGATGTTATAGTGGACAGCGGTGGCAAGTTCCTGGATGTTCATCTGGATACTCCCGTCACCGGCTATATCAATTACAATGGAGTCGGGCCGGCCAACTTTGGCCCCGATAGCGGCTGGCAGTCCATATCCCATGGTGCCGAGTCCCCCCGACGAAATAAATGTACGCGGTTTGGTGTACCGGTAGTACTGGGCGGCCCACATCTGGTTCTGCCCCACTTCCGTTACAATAGTTGCCTCCCCTTTGGTAACTTCATATATTTGTTCAATTATAAACTGTGGTTTGAGAGAGCCGTTTTCTTCGTAGCGAAGGGGATATTTCTCTTTTAGTTGGGCGATTCGGTCCTGCCATTCAGAGGGAAGGTGCTGCTGAAGTTTGTTGTTCAACTCAGCCAGGACTCTTTTTACATCCCCTACGATTGGTACGTCCACTCTCACGTTTTTGCCGATTTCTGCAGGGTCCACATCTATATGAATAATCTTGGCATTCGGCGCAAATTCGTCAACTTTACCTGTTACCCGGTCGTCAAACCTGGCGCCTACAGCTATTAACAGGTCGCATTCACTGACGGCATAGTTGGCCGCTTTGGTGCCGTGCATTCCCAGCATACCCAATGAGAGGGGGTGAGTTTCCGGAAAGGACCCTATACCCAGGAGTGTGGTAGTTACAGGACTCATGGTAAGTTCCGCCAGTCTGAACAGTTCCGCGCTGGCCCCGGAGGTAATCACTCCGCCCCCGGCATAAATGACTGTTCTTTTTGCACTACCTATCATCTTGGCGGCATTGTTAATCTGTCCCTTGTTGCCTTCCAGTGTAGGCCTGTAACCTCTTAAATGCACGGTTTCGGGGTATTCATATTTGGCTTTCTTAATAGAAACATCTTTAGGAATATCAATAAGTACAGGTCCCGGTCTGCCCGTGGTGGCAATATGGAAAGCCTCCCTAACGGTTTTGGCCAGGTCATTTACATCCTTTACTAAGTAATTATGCTTGGTGATAGGCAAAGTAATTCCGGTGATGTCAGCCTCTTGAAAAGAATCCTTACCCAACAGGTCGCATGCTACCTGTCCAGTGAAGGCGATTAAGGGAACCGAATCCATATACGCGTTAGCAATCCCTGTTACCAGGTTGGTGGCTCCCGGTCCGGATGTGGCTATACAAATCCCGGGCTTTCCGGTTGCCCTGGCGTACCCGTCCGCCGCATGGGCAGCGCCCTGTTCGTGGCGAACCAGGTAATGTTTCAAGGATGAGTCATATAAGGCATCGTAGATTTGCAGGACGGCTCCTCCGGGATAACCGAAAATCGCGTCGACACCTTCCTCCTGTAACATTTTTACGATAATTTCCGCCCCGGATAGTTTCACCATGTTCACCTCCGTTTAACTAATA
>DDKP01000132.1:5480-5663 GCA_002339745.1 Firmicutes bacterium UBA2595
GTAACGGGCCAGATAACCTCTTTTTACTCTGGGCTCACGGGGCTGCCACCGGGCAAGCCGTGATTGTAGCTCTTCGTTACTGATTAGCACATTCAGACTGCAGTTGGGAATATCTATTTCAATCATATCCCCATCCTGGATGGCGGCTATGGGGCCACCTTCCGCAGCTTCAGGAGATACGTG
>DDKP01000033.1 GCA_002339745.1 Firmicutes bacterium UBA2595
AGGAGGAAAAAACCTAATGTTGGCGAAAGACATTATGACTGCTCATGTTATTACCGCCAGCCCTGATGACACTGTAGAGGACGTTATCAGGCTGATTGTGGATAACAGAATAAGCGGTGTACCCGTTATTAACGAAGACAGGGAAGTAATAGGAATTGTTACTGAAGGGGATCTTATCGTACGGAGCCAGAAACTGCATATTCCTTCATACATCCAGATTCTTGGGGGGATTATCTACCTGGATGACCCGGAAGATTTTAAAGAGGAGTTGAAAAAAGCAATAGCGGTTAAAGTGGAAGATGTCATGACTGTCAACCCTATAACTGTAAGTGAAGACACAACTATTGAGGAAATTGCTACCATCATGTCGGAATCCGGTGTTAACCGGCTTCCTGTTATCAGAGAGAATAAACTGGTGGGTATAGTCAGCCGGGCAGACATTGTCAGGTCTATGGCCAGGAGAGATTAAAAGTATGGAGCAGAGCGCAACACCTTTTACCCGACCGGCTTGGGCCGAAATTGACCTTTCGGCCATTGCTCACAACATCAAAGAATTGCGAAGGGTAACCGAACCCCGGGCCAAGATAATGGCGGTTGTAAAAGCGAATGCGTACGGTCATGGGGCGGTTCCTGTCAGCAAAACAGTTTTGGCTAACGGTGCAGATTATTTGGGAGTAGCGATTTTAGATGAAGCCAGGGAACTGCGCGAGGCTGGAATTGAAGCTCCCATATTGATACTCGGTTTTACGCCGCCCGAACAGGCTGCGGAAGCCATAAAACTGGATTTGGCTCAAACGGTATATACTGTTAAAGGAGCAGAAGCCGTTTCCCGGGCGGCAGTCAGCCTGGGCAGAACCGCTATAGTACATGTCAAGGTCGATACAGGTATGGGGAGACTGGGTTTTGTGACCGGTCCCCGCACTTCCGAAGAAATTATTAAAATTTCGCGGCTTCCCGGGGTTGTTGTGGAAGGTATGTTCACCCATTTTGCGGTGGCGGATGCCAGGGATAAACAATATACGTATGAGCAGTACGAGAAGTTTGCCGACCTGGATTCGCAGCTGAAGAAACTGGGCCTGGACATTCCGGTTAAACATGCAGCGAACAGCGCCGCGGTTATCGACCTGCCCGATATTCACCTGGACATGGTCCGCCCAGGCATCAGCATTTACGGCTTTTATCCATCCAACGACGTTCTTAAAGATAAGATTGTCCTGAAACCGGCATTAAGCCTTAAAGCCAAGGTAGCGTACGTTAAGGAAGTTAAACCCGAAACAAGCATCAGCTACGGCAGGACTTTTATCACCACACGGGATACAATGGTGGCCACTATCCCCGTGGGATACGCCGACGGTTATACCAGGCTCTTCTCTAATAAAGCTCATGTTATAATTCATGGAGAGAGGGTCCCCGTTATTGGAAGGGTATGCATGGACCAGTTCATGGTTGACGTAAGTAAGGTACCAGGAGTCGAAATAGGTGATGAAACAGTATTGATTGGGCGGCAGGGCCATCAACAGGTGACGGCCGACGAATTGGCAGACTTGATTGGGACCATTAACTATGAAATAGTCTGTATGATTAGTGACAGAATCCCCCGCATTTACATATAAATTCGAATTACCGCAGTTTCGACTGCGGTTTTGTTTGCAGTGTTGGAGGAAAATAGTGGTATGTTGTGGAAGTATGTATTAGTATAGTTCCGGAAAGGGGGGGCTTTATGAACAGAAAACTGATTTCATTATGTGTCATGTGCCTGTTGTTAACCCAGCTTTTCATTTCAGGGCCTGTTCTGGCGGGTGTTGCCGACCAGATAAATATTATGAAGGAACTTTTTAAAATCCCCGGCGGGGCCAGGCTCGAACGTCAAAGCTACGGGGAGACCGTGGTAGTTACCTGGTCTTTGACACAGGGCGGGAAAGAAGCCTGGGGATACGCCAATTTAAGAGCTGATACCGGTGAATTGGTCTACTACGAAGAAAACTACGAATCCACCCGGCTGCCGGTTGAGATGTCCCGGCCTGACATCCAAAAGTATATTGAAAATATTATTTCCAGGATGCTTCCCGATAAAAAATCGAAGGTCAGACTGATGGAGACGCCGGTCAGGTACAGTTATGAGAATAATACATATTACACTTTTTTATTCCAGCGTTATGAAGGTGATATTCCTGTCCGTGGCAACTACCTGTCTTTTGAGTTCAACGCTTCGACAGGAAGATTAACCAGTTTTGCGCCCGTGTGGTACGAGGGAAGTTTTCCCTCACGAGCTCCGAAAATATCGATATTGGATGCGGGGCGTATTCTGACGGGTGAGGTTCCACTCCAACTGGAATGGTTGAAAATACCGGGTAGCGGCGGAGACCTTAAATTTAATCTACGACCAGTCTATAAGGCAGTTGAGGGTTACGCCGTTGATGCTTTGACCGCAGAGATGCTAAAAATAGGTTTTACGGCCAGTGTCATACCTTATGAGTTCAACCTGACAAACGCAGCCAAGCGCTATCCTATCATATCACCGGTAAATACCATAAGTGAGTCAGAAGCTCTGGCAGCGGCACGGAACAAGGCCGGAGTAGGTTCACGGCTGAAACTTGACGAGTCATACACGTTCTGGAACTGGGGAGAACAGGGGAGAACAAGAGACTTTGTTTTCGTGGCGGATAATTTTGAGGAAGAAAGTCACGTAGTTGTCGACTCTGTAACAGGCCAGGTAACAGGAATATTCAACTACAGTTACAGCCAGGGACAGCCGTCTAATGAACCAAGGTACAGCTATGAATCGGAAAAGACCAAAGCAGAAAACCAATGCAGACTGCTTATTCCGGAAGAGTTTTCCGAAATGAAACTGGTAGAACAAATTGCTGATTCTGCAGATTTTTTATATCCCGAATACAGTTACGTGAGGTATATTTATGGTATTCCTTACAAGGAAAACGGGGCTGATATAAGTTTTGACACCTTTACCGGAAAACTTCAGTCATTCAATTTTAGATGGGAAAGAAACCTTGACATTCCCACCATCAGCGGCATCCTCAATGAAAAACAAGCCAGGGCGGTTTTAGCCGAAAAGGCCGAAATGGAGTTGGTCTATTGGATTGAAGCGAACTATGATGATAAGACTTTAGATTACATTGAAAATGCAAGGCTTGTTTACGTGCCAAAGGAGACTGTACTGGCCCCATATGATGCCATCACAGGTTCCATGGTCGAGATTGGCAGGATTCCAAAGGGGACGGCAGGGCACTGGGCCGAAGCAGATTTCCGGTTTCTTGCCGAAAAGGGCATTATCAATGCTGATTCTTCGATAAGCCCAGACAAACCTATCAGCCGCGCTGAATTCACCAAAATGCTTGTGCTGGCTAGTTACCTTCCGCCCAAAGAAGTTAAAACGGCCACCTTCAGTGATGTGGGACTGTCGAACCCGCTGATTGGGTATATCGAGCAGGCTTATACAAGAGGTATTGTCAAAGGCTCCGGAGGGAAGTTCCTGCCCGATAGACCGATTGCCAGGCAGGAGGTTGCCGTAATCCTGATTAAGGCATTAAAATCCGAAGGACGAATAGGCCCTGAAATTGAAACACAGGAAACAGGTTTCAAGGACAGGAGCTTAATAGCGTCCTGGGCATCCCAGGATGTCAAACTGGCTGCACAGCTGGGTTATATTAAAGGCTCCAACGGTTATTTTAAACCTGTTAATTCGATTACTTGGGCCGAAGCGGCAGCATTGATAAGCAACTATATAAGTGAAGAGGGACATTAAGAGAAACCGGGGCGCGGGTTGTCCGCGCCTCAATTAATGTGGAGGTGATACATCGTCATTCCGGGCCGCGAAAGGATTCCGTGCTGTTAATTTCGCCGTTATTGTGGTAGAATTACTATTATGATATTATTGTGATTTCCGTAAGATTGGCGGGGAGCCGAAAAGATATGGAAAGGACACGGTTAGTAATAGCCGAAAGGGATAGCTCGTTTCGCAAAAATTTAAGAGAAATGCTGACTCAGGCCGGGTATCACGTGGTTGGCGATGCGGAAGATGGTATGTCGGCGCTGAAATTGGTCCGTGGCATGCAGCCTGATTTGGTATTGACGGCTGCGAACTTACCCGGCCTGGACGGTCTTGAACTGGCAAGGATTATCGAAGAGGGCAGGCTCTGCGCGGTAGTAGTGATGGTTGATTACGGGGAAAGGGACCTTATAAAGAACGGGGACCGGTGGACTGTCCCCATTTTGGTCAAGCCTTTTGACCAGTTTCAGCTGTTATCGGTGTTGGAGTACTCCTATGCGTCATTTAGTAAAATGGTAAACCTCGAGCAAGAGATTAACCGGTTGAAAAACGACCTGGAAGCCAGGAAAATTATTGAGAGAGCCAAGGGAATTCTCATGAAGGTCCACGGCTTGTCCGAAGAAGCAGCCTTCAGAAGGCTCCAGCAGCAGAGCATGAAAAAAAGGACTTCTATGAAGAGGATCGCTGAAGCAGTAATCATGGCGTATGAGATTTCCAACAACAAGAGTATCAACGAGTTAGGTTAGATAAGTAAACTGAATTAAAAAAAACAAGACAAAAAAACTTCCCGTGACAGTTACCGGATACTGACCTGCTGTCAAAGGGAAGTTTTTCTCATTTTATCACCAATTAAAAAATAATGATTACAATTTTAGATATATTTCAAGTTAAAATGTTAAACTGAAAAACATGTCAAATATGTGTACTATACTGGACATACAGGGTTTTCTAAACTTAAGGTCAAGACAGATCATGGATTCAATCGACATGCCGGGTCTCGGCCGGGGAAATAAAGTGTCGAAACCACAGGAAAAAATGTGACTAAAGACACAATTAAAGGATAATTTGGGTTCCTGTGACCGACAGAGATTTGAGGACTTCGACATCAGGTAGTTGGTATAATTCTCTTGGGAACTAACGGTTACAACTATTATTATATGATAGCAACGTGGCTAGCGACATTTTAATGAACGGGGAACCAATGATTTGACTGATAAGTGTGGACTTTTGAGGGTATTGGTACCCCGTTCTTTTCATAGTTTTACTGCTTGGCAAGTATTGAGACTTGGCAGGTCTTTTTGCACGGTAATAATAAGAATCGGCCTATTCATAACCAGTTAGGGATAGGAGGGCCAGGATGAACTTTTATGTGAATCTTAAACATAAAAGAACCAGGTTGATCACAGGTATCCTGTTTTCGTTTTGGATGGTCCCGTTTACGGTTTACGGAGGCTTGCAAATCAGTTCGGAACTATGTTCCGTTTGCCACATGATGAACCCGGAGTACTATACCTGGCAGGTTTCTTCCCATGGTAAAGCAAAGGTGAAATGCTTATCTTGCCATATTCCCCCCGGCCCAATCAACTTTGTGAAATATAACGTTTTGGGCTTGAAAAACGTATACAGCGCCGCTGTAGATAATTATGTCGCACCTATTAAGATGATAAGGCCTACTCCTGACAGTGCTTGCGAAAAATGTCACGAATTAAACAAATTGGATAAGTCCTCCAAACAAAAGATCACCGCTGCCCACCAGAAACACAAAAACGAAGGGGTCCACTGTGCCAAATGTCACCGGGGCGTGGCGCACGGCTTAATTGCAGACCGGGGAATAACCTATGCAAGTGATTACAAAAAATGGGACACCGAAAAGGCTCTATCGGTGATGAAAGAGCAAAGTTTTACGAGTCTCGATATGGATGGCTGTATCGATTGTCACAAATTACGCGGCGCTTCCAGGGAGTGCAAGACCTGCCATCCTGGGGGGAACATGAGGGCGGACCATAAAAAGAAGGATTTCAAGAATAAAACACACGGGATACTGGCTGCCAAGGACATTAAGGTGTGCAATATATGCCACCAGTACATGAACGAAGATCCCATCGAAGGATTTGGAGAAAGCAAGGCTTTTGAACAGTACCTGGAACAGGGAAAAACCAAGCCGGTTGTAACCCCTGAATATTACGCAAGGGCTAACAAGTACTGTAAGGACTGTCATGGTAAACGGCCACCCGGCCATGACGAAAAGTTCATCGAAAGTCATGGAATACTTGCCAAAAAAAACGAGAAAGGTTGTTTCACCTGCCATGACAACCAGGTGGGACAGGGTCTCGGCATGGCCAGGGTGAACACGAAAAACACCATGTACGGGAGCAGCAGGGAAACTTCTCCTGCTCTTGCCCAGCCGCCGCCGTCCAGCATAAATAAACCTGTCACCGGGGTTACCTGCAGCCAGTGCCATCCCAGCCCGCATTCGCAATCAGTACAGTGGAGTAAGGGTTATCACCCGACTAAGTTAGGACCTAAGCCTAAGATAACCAAGGACTGTTTTACCTGCCATTCTGAAACAAGCTGCTCAAAATGCCATGGCGGTGTGTAAATAAATAACCAGAAATCAAATTAAGGGGGATGAAAACGTGTCAAACACAACTACTGCCGGCCAAAGCCGCGGATTTCCGGCATCTTTCTCAAGTGAAGGGAAGAACGACAGCTTTACCCTTCTGCAGAGTATTATTCTCATCCTGCTAACCCTGGCTCTAAGCATCGGCGGCTGGTACCTGGTTGGGAAAAACTATTTCTGGACAGGTTTGGACAGGGTCAGGATCAGCCAGCAACTGGAACACCTGCAGGAAAAGGTTCAGGCTGACCCCAAGAACCTGAACCTCCGGGTTGCCTTAGGATACACTCACTTTCTCAAAGGCAATAACAAGCAAGCCATAAAAGAACTGAATGAGGTTATCAAGGTTGACAAGAAATACTATGATGCTTACTACAACCTCGGGTTGGTTTACCTGGACGAAGACCAACTGGACGAGGCCCTCAAAATGTTCCAACAAGCGATCCAGATTTCGCCCAAGGATTACAAAGGCTACCTGCAAAAAGGTATCGTTCTGAGAGAAATGAAAAAGTATAAGGAGGCGGTGGAAGCCCTGCAAAAAGCCAACAGTCTTGCCCCGAAAAGCGCTGACATCATTTACCAGATCGGCTTGGTGGCGGAAAGGAAAGGGGATAAGGATGTAGCCATCCAGATATATAAAGAAGCGCTGAGTTACGACCCGTTGTATAAAGAAGCTAAAAAAGCGCTGGATCGGTTACAGTGAAACGGGCAGCCAAAAATCAAGGAATGAGGCGATAAGATGAGGGAAGCAATCCTAAGAAAAAGTATAAAGAAAAAGCATGTTTACAACATTATGTTACTGTCATTCCTGATTACCACCGCGGTTTACATATACCTTTTTTTCAACCAGACCGTAACCGTGGCCCTGCCGAAGGCGGTCAGGCCCGACGGACCACCTGTTTACGACCGAATGGTATATGGGGGGTTCGGGCCTGACGCTTTGGTCAAGCCAATGGATGTGGCGGTAATCGGGCAGCAGATCTATGTCACCGATACCATGAACAAGAGGGTCCAGGTCTTTGAGATGGATGGCAAGCCCCTGGCCAAGTTCGGGCAAGAAGGAAAAGGCCCCGGGCAGTTCAGGTTTCCTTACGGTATAGCCGGTGACAGCCAGGGAAACATCTATGTGGCGGATTTGTATAACGGCTGTATTTCTATTTTTGACAAGCAGGGAAAGTTCATCAAATATTTTGCCGAGAATAAACCGGAAGAGAAAGTCATTGATTCGCCCGGCGGCCTGCGGATAATCGGGGACAAGGTGTATCTTTCAGAGATCAGGAGAAGCCAGGTAACGGTCTTCGACCTGGCCGGCAATAAGCTGATGGAACTAGGGAAGATAGGGACAAAACCCGGCGAGTTCAGGGCGCCCAATGCGGTGACTGCCGACAAGGAGGGCTATATCTATGTTGTGGATACCGCCAACTCACGGGTCCAGATATTTGACAAGACCGGCAAATTCCTGCGAATTGTCAACGGTTCTGAAGCGAACAAAGGGGCCTCACTATTTGTTAATCCCCGGGGGATAGGTATTGATTCAAGGGGCAGGATTTATGTGGTCAGTAACCTCACCAACTACGTAATCGTTTTTGACAGGGATGGTAAGAAGTTATTCGAATTCGGCGGCAACGGGGCGGCCAACACCCAGTTTGCCCTGCCCAATGGCCTTTTTGTGGATGAAAACGACCGGGTTTTTATAACCGACACTGTTAACCAGAGAGTAGCGGTTTATCAATCGTAACTATACTTGGAGGTACCTCCCTCCGGCAAAACTGGTGAACCGGGAGGTGATATGTTTGCAGAATATAAGCGGGGGGGAGATAACCCAGAAAAATCATCAAAGGAGGAAAAACAGTGAAAAGATTGGCTGTATTAGTATTAGCTCTGGTATTTGTATTTGTCTCAGCCACCGGCGCCTTCGCCGGGACTACCTGGGAGGGTACGGATAGCCAGGGCAACAGTTACTCCGGTGTTCCCCAGCAGGGAGAATACCAGGGCAGCCTGCATTACCAGGACCCGCTGCCTGACGGCGATCTCGATGACAACGACATCGGAAACGCGAATATGACAGGACTTAATGCGGATATTGATGATGGAAGTTCCGTAAATGATATGATTAAATCACGGAACATGACTATGAATGACGGGACCGCCGGCCGGACCCAGAGGACCCACGGCGAGTACCAGAACAACTCAAATTCCTGCGCCAGCTGCCACCAGACCCACACCGCAGCCGCCAAGGACCTGCTGTTCAAGGGCGGGGTATATAGCACCTGTGCAGCCTGCCATGACGGTACCCTAGGGTTCTACAACGTATTTGCCAACGGCGCTGATGCTTCCACCGCCGGTACCTTCGGCGGTACAGAGGCCGGTAATGCCTCCGTCCACCTGGCCACAGGCCTTGTTGATGGTATCTACGTGGGCATGGCCCCGGGCGGAAACCATATGGTTGG
>DDKP01000055.1 GCA_002339745.1 Firmicutes bacterium UBA2595
TAATAGGTAATTTTTTACAATGGGCTCCAGCCGCAATTTTTCTACCTGTAACATGCCTTTTGGTATTTTAAAGTCCTTTCATCATTGGCATTATCTGATGTGGCGTTATACGGCCATTTAACCTGCGAACTGGTGTTCGCTCTCGTGGTGTGTCTTTAATTCCCTCCCAGGGGTTGTCCTCCCCCTGTTTTAACCATAAGAAAACCCAGCCTCTTCCGCCAAAGATAAAGAAGCCGGGCAACAATCCCAACAGTTTAACTTATGCAGTGTCCTGCGGCTTTATTTTTTATCGGTCTCTTTTCCGGTATGCCGGGCTTCCGAGGATACTTTTCAGGGGTAGGGCTGCTCTTCTCAATGAACACCAGTGTTCTCCGGTCTTCATTATATGGCAGTGTTATTTCTACCTGTTTCGACAACTTACCGCCGAGTATTTTCAAGGCGCTTTCCGAATCCAAAATCTCTTCTGAAACCTTTGGTCCTTTATAGGCTACAAAAAGCCCTCCAAGTCTGGCAAAGGGTAAGCACAGTTCTGCCAGGACAGGCATTTCTGCAACGGCCCTGGATACTACAATATCAAAGTTTTCCCTATACTCTTTTTTTTGACCAAGATCCTCTGCTCTGCCGTGAATTGCGGTAATTCCTTCTATTCCAAGTTCCGCTATCAGTTTGTGCAGAAAATTAACTCTTTTATTTAAAGATTCAAGCAGAACTACGCTTATTCCCGGGCTTGCCAATTTGATCGGAACCCCCGGAAATCCTGCCCCGGCGCCGATATCCAGCAACCTGATATTATTTCTTTCCTGCAGGTACGCCACCAGTGAAAGGCTATCCAAAAAATGTTTAACTATTACCTCTTGAGGTTCCTTGATGGCCGTCAGGTTAAATTTCTTACTCCATTCCAACAGAAAATCCATGTATTTAAAAAAAAGTTTTACTTGACGTTCGTCCAGGCTGACACCCAGGGCAGAGGCTCCCCCGGACAGCAGTTCTTCCAGCGATGGAATCATTATTTTATTAGCCCTCCTCCGGCGCTTCCCTTCTTTTCTGTTCCATGTATACCAGCAGAATTGAAATATCAGCCGGGGAAACGCCTGAAATCCGGGCAGCCTGGCCGACGGATAGAGGTCTATGCTTTTTTAGTTTCTGCCTGGCCTCGGTAGACAGTCCTTTAATCTCGTCGTATTCGATCCATACGGGTATTTTTTTGTTTTCGAGTTTCTTAAACCTCTCTACCTGCTCCAGTTGTCTCTTAATATACCCTTCGTATTTCACCTGAACTTCAACCTGTTCTACAACTTCATCAGGCAGTATGGGAACCTCTGCCATTATCTTTTTCAAGTCTTCATAGCTGATCTCCGGGCGCCTTAACAAATCTATCAAAAGAGTGTTCTGCTTTAATTCGGAGCTGTCTCTGCTGATCAGAAATTCCTGAACTTCTTCAGAAGGAGCAACCCAAGTATCGGCCAACCTGTTCTTTTCCTGTTGGATTAACCTGCTCTTTTCCTGAAACATTCTATACCTTTCGTCATCCACCAACCCGACAGCGCGCCCAATCTCAGTCAGCCGAAGGTCCGCATTGTCCTGCCTTAGCAAAAGCCTGTACTCGGCCCTGGAGGTCATAATTCGGTAAGGCTCATTGGTCCCTTTTGTCACCAGGTCATCTATCAGCACACCGATATATGCATCTGACCTTTTCAGCACCAACGGTTCACGGTCTTTGACATAAAGAGCGGCATTAATTCCGGCGATAATCCCCTGGGCCGCCGCTTCCTCATATCCGGATGTGCCGTTGATTTGCCCGGCTGAAAAAAGCCCTTTAATATTTTTGGTTTCCAGAGAGAGTTTCAGCTGAGTAGGCGGGAGATAATCATATTCGATGGCATAACCGGTCCTCATCATTTCAACCCGTTCTAAACCCGGGATAGACCGTAGCATTTTTATCTGAACATCTTCCGGCAGGCTGGTGGAAAATCCCTGTACATACATTTCCTCTGTATCGGCGCCCTCGGGTTCTAAGAATATCTGATGGCTGGGCTTATCGGCAAACCTAACCACCTTATCTTCGATGGAAGGGCAGTACCGGGGTCCTATTCCTTCAATCCTCCCACCGAAAAGGGGGGACCGGTGGAGATTCTCCCTGATAATCTTGTGAGTCTCTTCCGATGTGTACGTCAGCCAGCAGGGAATCTGCCGTCGATTACGTTTCGGGGTCATAAATGAAAAATTATGGGGTTTCTCGTCTCCCGGCTGGATAATCATTTTTGAAAAATCAATGCTTCTCCCGTTGACCCTGGGAGGCGTCCCGGTTTTAAACCTGCCCAATTCCAGGCCTGTTTCCCGCAGACTTTCGGCCAGCCCTATGGACGGCGCCTGTCCATTCGGGCCGCCGCTGTATGAAACTTCTCCGATGATGATTCTGCCGCGCAAAAATGTCCCTGTGGTTATGACAACAGCGCGTGCTTTAAATACCGCACCGGTTCTTGTCACAACTGCGTCCACACAGCCCCCCCGGACTACCAGCCTTTCAACCAGGGCTTGCTTCAATTGCAGACGTTCCTGGTTTTCCAAAATTTTTTTCATTCTTGCCTGGTATTGCTTCTTATCGGCTTGAGCCCTCAAGGCATGAACCGCAGGACCTTTCCCTGTATTCAGCATCCTTACCTGGATGTTAGTCTCATCGGTGTTTATCCCCATTTCTCCACCCAAGGCGTCAATTTCCCGAACCAGGTGCCCCTTTGCGGGACCGCCGACAGCAGGGTTGCACGGCATAAATGCCACGTTTTCCATATTCAAGGTTAGCACAAGGGTATTACAGCCCATCCTGGCGGCAGCCAGGGCGGCTTCACAGCCGGCGTGACCGGTACCTATTACAATTACATCGTACTCCCCGGCAAAGTATTCCATACTTTCCTCCCACCTGAATCCAAATCCTTTATCTCATTC
>DDKP01000074.1:0-755 GCA_002339745.1 Firmicutes bacterium UBA2595
GGCGGAGTAATCAGGGAAATTTCATCAAAATAGATAACACCTTTGTCCTGAGGTCCACCCTCGGTTTCCACCAGGTAAATATCCGTTAATTTAATCGGAAACTTCACACCCGCCGGAATATCGGCCTTTACATATTTCCACCCCTTCCAGTTGACATTCCGGGCAAAATCCAGAAGCTTTTCCGTCCCATCCGCATCGGTAATCCTGGCCCGCAACCAATGCCCGTTTCCCCCGTCGCCCATTACCCAGAGTCCAAGGCCTAAAGGCTGTTCCGGCAGAGTTAAACCGCCTTCAAAGTTTGCGTAGGCCGCCCTTGTTTTGGCTGTAACAGTGAAATCGTACTCCAACCTCGCGGCGCCAACCCCTCTGAAGGTGGGTTCGCCGGCGCCGGTCAAACGTGCACTTCCGGGAATCTGGTCTGCAGGATAGCTTCTGAATTTTATGATTTTGGCAGTTTCAAAACCGTAAAACGGTTTTTCCGCCTGGCCGACACTGATTTTTACTGTTGTCGTGGTAGAGTCAATTTTGACCACCAGCTCACCGACAGCCATGCGGTCCGCTGCCGTAAACCTGCCGCCGCTTATTGTTCCTACATCGCCTTTCAATTGGACTTCATACTCACCCGGCTGCAGGGTAAAGACCTCACCCCGTTTGGTCGTTATCCTCACAGAAATGTTCACACTGTCACCGGGGCTAACAGCAATTCGGTCAGGAGTCACCTCTACCTTGGCAATATCGGCGCTGCCCAGGATCTT
>DDKP01000074.1:1136-7840 GCA_002339745.1 Firmicutes bacterium UBA2595
GCCTTAACCCTCGCGTCCCCGCTGCCGGTGGTCCTTAGAACATTGCCCTCAAAGTAACCGAGGTCAGGGCTTATTGTCCAGGTTATATCTCCTTGCTGGACGGTATACGGGTTAAAATGTTCGTCATAACCTTTGGCTGCAAAGGCCTTTTTCATTCCCACCAGCAGAATTTGGGGGCCGGTGACCTTTAAACCCGCAAAGGCTCCTGCCGGGGCAGTGGAAAATATCCCAATTCCGGTAGGTACCGCTCTCTGGGTTGTGTAGACCGGAGCGTTAAGCAGGGAAACAGCCTGGTCTCCCAACTGCCTGACAGCGATGGTTGAAGATCCCCCACCATCAAGGTTTAGCGCTGTCCATGCCCCTATGGAAATCATAAAGTCGGCCAGTTCTTCCTGGGTCATACCCCTGCTGGCGCTCCCGCCGTCAACCACGACAAAGTACAGTGTCTTGCCGTCTTGAGAGGCTCCCACAGCAGTTCTGGCATGATTTCCAGAAATATTATGGCTGAAATACGGCCGCCGTTTGCCATCCTGGACCAAAAGCGCCTGACCGCCTACAGCAGCCTGGAGATTATCTTTTTCCGGAGAAACCTGGTAACTTACCTGAACAGGGTCACCGATTTTAAAGTTGGCTGTCAGGAATTGCCCCGCCGTTCCGTGCCCGACCAGGACATACCCATTCTGGGGGATGGCAGTGCCAAGCTGGTCAACGCGAAATTCTTTTACCAGGCCGTTTTCCACCACCATTTCCACCACCCCTGTCAATCCCGGCAAGCTTCCCCGGCTTTGGGCGCCCCACCTTGGAGTGAACATATTCAAACGATTGACATCGGAATTAACATTACCGGTAGATAAATAAGTTGGTTTGTTTAAACCAAAAAGTTGAAACTGGACCCCGGTCGGGGCGGTAACGGTACCATCAAAGCCAAATAAGGTGAAAAGCGGCCTGCCATCTTTAGTAAGCCCGAACCCATACATGCTGTTGGTCTGCGCCGGTGAGGTAACCAGTTCACCCGATTGGACAGTAATGCCAATAGGCGCTTTTTCTTTCATCTGGAAAAAATCCCCGTTTACTGCGGCTACAGCCCCCGCCTCCTTTGCCAGGGCGGTGACACTCTGGTTTTTAGTAACTACTCCATTGGTCCCGACGAGGGTATCAATCTTCACATACTGGTTTGTTAGGTCTACTGTCATCACATAAATGTTTAAAGGTCCTTCTGTTGTCTGAATTTTAAACGTTTCAACCGTAACTCCCTCCGCTACGGGTTCCCTGGTACTGGTCCTTGATTTCTCAACATATCCCAGAGCCGCTCCGGCAGGCCATAATAAAGAAAAAACCATTGTAAGTATGGTTGTCCAAGCAACTAATTTGCGTAAGAAAAATCTTTTTCGCAACTGCATCCGCTCCCCCGTTCAGTATTAGGTCACACCTCTTATTATAACGCAACATTCTCCATTCTTGAAGGTTTTTGGCAAGAATCGCGCAGGAAATGTTTTGAAAACATTGAAGATGCTTCCTTTGCTTCCAGGGCCCTGAGCCGTGATGATGAAATGGTGACCAGGGGATGTTACCTATTTTTTAATCTCTCCAAAATCTCGTAGGAAACAGCCAAACTGCCCTGACCCCTGCCGATTTCAATGTTTTCCTTGTTGTTCCCGTGAAAATCCGTTCCCCCGGTAACCATGAGACAATTACGCTCGGCTAGGTCAAGATAAACCTCTGTCTCCTCAGGCGTATGGAAGGTGTAAAACGCCTCAATGCCCCGCAGCCCATATCCCGCCAGTTCCTCAACCAGCGCCTGCAGTCCTTTTCTCCCGTTTACTTCGAGGTACTTGGGGTGAGCCAGGACTGGTATTCCGCCGGCGGCTGCAACCAGTTCTATGCCCTCCCGGGGGGTTAGCTTGTCTTTTTTTACATAGGCGGGTTTTCCGGCGCCAAGATAAAGTTCGAAAGCCTCGTCAAAATCCCGGACATAACCCTTCTGCTTCATCACAGCGGCAATATGGGGACGTCCGATGACATTACCGCCAGCCGCTTCGGCTACTTCCTCGACAGAGATGTCGAAACCCAAGTCCCTTAACTTTTCAACCATTTTGGGGTTACGTTCCTTCCGGTACTGCCGGAGCATTGCTAAACCCTGCTGAAGCTGAGAATTGAACGGGTCGATAAAATAACCCAGGATATGCATCTCTCCGGGAAAGTCAACACTGATCTCGACGCCGGGGACTACTTCGATTCCGGCGCGGCTGCCAGCTTCCATGGCTTCCTGAACACCGTCGACCGTATCATGGTCAGTAATAGCAACCGCTTTAAGTCCCTGCCGGGCGGCATGGAACACGACCTCCTCCGGGGTCATGGTCCCGTCCGAGGCCGTAGTATGAACATGTAAATCGATCAATCCTGTACCCATTCTTTTTCACCCTTGAATTAATTATGCCCGTTTCTTTTGCTTAATAAATTCACCAAATCGCTCATTCCAACAATTCCTCCCTTACTCGAAACTTTTTCCAGACACTACATGGTTATTTCGACAGCCGCTCCCC
The DNA here is from genome assembly GCA_002339745.1 of Firmicutes bacterium UBA2595. Taxonomy (GTDB): domain Bacteria; phylum Bacillota; class Thermincolia; order Thermincolales; family UBA2595; genus UBA2595. Next base: position 3,680 of record DDKP01000074.1, read on the forward strand.
GCTTCCTCTGCAATTTATCGAAACAATCATGCCCAAACCTTAATCAGAGTAAGTACTCCGAAAATAATAAATATTGAAGCGGAAGTCCACTTGATAAGTTTTTCCGGAAGTTTTTTGCCCAGGACAATCCCTGTGACAATCGCCAGGGCATCGGCCACTACCATGCCGAGGGTCGATCCCAGCCAAACCTGAATAAAACTGCTGTATTTCGAAATTGTGGGGACGCTGTATTTTGCTGCCAGCGATATTGTGGCCAGCTGTGTCTTGTCGCCCAGTTCGGCCAGGAAAAAGGCAACGGTCACCGTCAGCAATGGGCCAAACCGGGAGTTTTTGTGCTGTTCCCCTTCCAGTTCATCGCCTTTCAGAGTCCAGATACCAAAACCGATAAAGGACAGCCCGGCCAGGACCAGTATGTACCTGAACGGAATGAGAACCCCGAGAAACTGACCCGCAACAACTGAAAACAGGTGAACCAGCAGGGTGGCGGCAAATATGCCTCCTATTACATCCCGGAACCTGTACCTGGTGGCAAAAGCCAGGGCCACAAGTTGGGTCTTGTCTCCCATCTCAGCCACGGTAATAAAGAACAGTGAAGCAAGAAATGCGCTCATCAATCCCCCCCCTAAAATCAAAGACCTTTAACACGCAACCAATAAAAACCTTTATTGGTGTCGTGTTAAAGGTCTCGCTAATTGGAACAGTCCAACGGCAGAACCAGGTATCTCTACCAGTATGTTGACTCTGCCAGGCAAAATGCCAGCTACTCCCCTTTAATCACCGGTTAATTTTATTGTCCTTATTTATTGTAAACCATTTTTCAGGATAAGACAACCAATTTTTCAGAAACTTTATTGTGTAATACGCCGCAACAGGCCGGAAACCATGTCTGAGCCAACCACCAAAAGAAAATAGCATATCAAAAGGAGGGTAATTTCCGTATACTGAAACCAGCTCATACTGAGCCTGAACTGTTGTCCTAAGCCGCCGGCGCCGACGAAACCGACAACTATTGTCGTCCTGATAATAACCTCCCAGCGGTAAAGCAAAAAAGTAATAAACTTGGGAGTTACTGCCGGCAGTATCCCATAGGTCAGTATCTGTACCGTGCCGGCGCCGCTTGAGCGGAGCGCCCTTATGGGCTGCCAATCGAGGTCTTCTACAACTTCGGCGCAGAGTTTCCCCAGTATCCCGAAATTATGGAGCGCCAGAGCAACAGCCCCGGGAAGGATACCCGGTTTAAAAACAAAAATAATTATCATGGCCCATACCAGTTCAGGAACAGCGCGGGAAAAGATATAGAGAAGGCGAATGAGGCCAAAAACCAGCCAGCCGTACCAGGTTGACCTCAGGGTTATTGAACCGTCGGCAGCGGACCGGGATGCCGGGATGACAGTTAGCAGCATCCCTATCCCGGTAAAACCGATGGCCATGACACTCATTTTCAGGGTTTCATAAGTAAGTTTCAACGCATTGCTCCAGCTTTCAGCAGAAAAAAAGGCAGGTTTTCCGCCGTCCAGTCCGAACATTGAAGCCAAAAATTTCTTTGTATGATAGAGGTTCCCGGCAGAAAAATATTCTGACAGGCTTGCGCCCTCCGATGTTAAGATAAAGCCCCAGGAAGCGGTTATAAGGACTAAAGCCAAAATTATAGATGTTTTTGTAATACTCATTCCGCTAATGGCAACGATTTTACCGGTTGTGTCACCCTTCATGACACCAGCCCCCTGCGAAGCCGCATGCTCCATAAATCGACCAGCACAACCAGCCCTATAAGAAAGAAAATAAAGGTCCATACCTCGTTATACTTGAGGTCTGCCAGTGATATCTGGATCTGATAACCAAGACCTCCAAGCCCGACAAAACTCATTATGGCTGCTGAACGTATGGCACACTCAAACCGGTACATGACATAACTCACCATGTCAGCCATAGCCATCGGCAGATACCCGTAAAAAAGCACCTGAACCCTTCCGGCGCCCGCGGCTCTTAAGGCTCTGACAGGTTCCGGGGGAACGTCATTAATAATGTCTGCCAATATCCGGCCGAGAGTACCCCCGTAAGGGATGGCCAGGGCAAAAATGGCGGCAAAGGGTGACAGACCTGCCGCGGCAACAAATAACCACGCCCAGACCAGCTCATGAACAGCTCTCATAAATCCCAGTAAAGCCCTAAACAAACCGGCCGAAAACCGGCGACTCCACCGGCCCTCTACTAAAATGCCTGAAGCCAGGGTCCCCAGCAAAAATGCAATAATCACAGCCAGTGTCATGCCCGCAACGGCATATGCCAGGGTGCGCCATGAAGATACCAGGGCCAGTTTCAGCAACCGGGGTGAAAGGTCAGGATTGAACATCGCTTTGACAATCTGCAAGATTGTAACGATGCCCCCGTCATGAAAAAGATTACCGCCCCATTCAACGGAAAAGAGGCTCCAGATGAAGGCGGTTACCAGGAGAACGGATAAGATGGCACGGTTGTGTGTTTCATAAAAGGGCCTGTGCATCGGCATCCTCCTTCAGGTCATACAGCCGCGCCAGGTCATCGTCACTCACATCAGACACCGGACGGTCAAAAAATACCCTCCCCTGCCGGAGAGCGACGATGCGGGAGAAGTAGCGCCTGGCGTATTTCACGGCGTGAAGGCTGGCGATGAGAGTTTGGTTCTCCTCCCGGACAAGGTCTGTCAGCATGGCAAGGAGGTCCTCAGCCCGTGCCGGATCAAGGGATGACACTGGTTCATCGGCTAAAACGGCCTGGGGACGCTGGACCAAAAGCCTGGCCAAAGCCACCCTCTGCTGTTCCCCTCCCGACAGCCGGGATGTCCTCTGGTGGCTTTTGTCAATGAGCCCCACGCGGTTCAAGGCCTTAAAGGCCAGTTCTTTGTCCTGGGGGATCATCAAAGACAACAGAGAACGGCAAATCCCCCACTCTCCCAGGCGCCCCGCCAGCACATTGTGAATCACTGGCAGTTGGTCAACCAGGTCCAGTTGTTGGTGAATGATTCCCACTTTACGGGACAGTTCACGGCCGGGTTTGAGGTTCTGAGACGGGACTCCGTCGATAATCACCTCTCCCCTGTCAGGCTTGATTATAGTTGCCATTATATTCAGCAGCGTCGTTTTACCGGACCCGCTCGGCCCCACCAAAGCTACTGTTTCGCCTCTTTTTATCGTAAGGGAAAGAGGGGATAAGGCAACATTCCCCCCGAAAGACTTGCTGACATTCCTTAACTGAACGGCGGGTTTGACAATTTCCGTTACCTTCCCTCTCACTTGATAATCCCCAACTTTTGGGCCACCTCTCGGATGGCGGCATAATTCTCATTACTGGTTTCTATGAACCGGTCGGTCTGGAACAGCTCCAGTATTTCGGCCTGCTCAGGCCCCATGGATAAAAGGGCGCTTTTGATTTTTTCCCTTGCCCCCCGGCCGAACAAATCATCCACGTTAGAGTTGACGGTCCAGTTATAATCATAATAAGCGGGGGTGGTATAGAATACCTTAACCTTACTTGTATCAACCTTTTTTTCATTAACAGCGCTTTCCCATACTGCCTCGTTTAATGCGCCTGCCTGGTAAGCCCCTGACTCTACCAGTTTCCAGGTGCTGTCATGGGATCCGGAGAAATTGGGTTTACCGTCCAAATCCTTTTCAGGGTCAATACCTGCTTTCATGAGGTAGTAACGGGGCATCAGGTGCCCTGAAGTTGAACTCTCGCTTCCAAAGGTAAACCTCATTCCTTTCAGATCCTCCAGTTTCTTAACCGGAAGGCCAGCCTGGGCAATAAATACCGAGTGGAATTGCTCATCCCGCGGCCTCTGGGCGATGGCCTCGGAACCGGGAACGGCTGTCCGGGCCTGGACGCCGGTCAGACCGCCGAACCAGGCCAGGTGAATCTCGCCCCGTTCAAAAGCCGTTACAAGGGCAGCATAATCGACGGAAGGGACGTATTGGACCTTGAATCCAGTCTGTTCACTGAGATATTTGGCCAGGGAATCAAAACGCCTGGTGAGAGTTGATACATCTTGATCAGGAATGGCGCCGATTTTCAGGACCGGGGCTTCCTTGCCGGTTGTGTTTTCTGTTTTGGAACCCGAACATCCTATGAGGACGAACACGCCTAATAATGCAATAACAGTCATTACAGATAATTTCATGAACT
>DDKP01000008.1:0-1067 GCA_002339745.1 Firmicutes bacterium UBA2595
GGAAATACCTGTCCTCAGGAAGCGCTATGTGCTGGGAGGCCCTTTGTTTTAAACTGATATAGGCAGGAGTGGACATGCTCACCGACCACAGGGGTATCCGCCGGTTCTTCACCGACTGCAGCGCTTGCACGGCGTCTCTTAAATCATCAAAGGCAGCCAGGGTTACAATTTCTTCATCGTTTTCCTTTACCTTCACGGTCACTCTTACAATTATCCCCGTAATACCACAGAGGGCATAAACAAATTTCAGNNACCACTTCGGTTGCGATTAAGGTAGGCCCGAGTTTTTTGAAACGCATAGGGTAAAACCGTTCGCCCCACTCTTCTTTGGCCAGGGCTTCCCTCATTATTTCTCCGTGGCAGGAAAGAACAATGCTTTTGAGAGCGCTTTCCACAGCATTTTTTCTCACTTTCGGGTAAACCATGGTAAGGAAATACCTGTCCTCAGGAAGCACTATGTGCTGGGAGGCCCTTTGTTTTAAACTGATATAGGCAGGAGTGGACATGCTCACCGACCACAGGGGTATCCGCTGGTTCTTCACCGACTGCAGCGCTTGTACGGCGTCTCTTAAGTCATCAAAGGCAGCCAGGGTTACAATTTCTTCATCGTTTTCATTTACCTGCACGGTCACTCTCACAATTATCCCCGTAATACCGCAGAGGGCATAAACAAATTTCAGTTCATCTTTGGAAAAGGTTTTTAAGGCGCCGTCCGGTAACACTACATCAACTGACTCAATGTTTTCGCCACAAAAGCCAAATTCATAACTTCCGTAACCGCTTCCTCCCTGGGCCACCCAACCGGCCACGGAAGCGGAAGGCGCACTGGAAGGATATAATCTCAGGCTGTATCCCCTGGCCTGCAGGTAATTCTGCAAGTCACCCCAAACAACCCCCGGTTCTACCGTTACCAACAAATTATCGCTGTCAAGTCCAATAATTTTATTCATCCGGATAAGATCGAGGACAATTCCACCCCTGGTTGGCAATGCCCCGCCAAAACCGCTGGTTCCGCTTCCCCGCGGGATCAATGGCCACTTATATTCGTTGGCCAGTTTGGTTACGGC
>DDKP01000008.1:1480-1710 GCA_002339745.1 Firmicutes bacterium UBA2595
GGCAGCACTCCCATGTCATGGGAATATACCAACCTCTCTACTTTATTAAACCGCACCCGATCCCCAAAAAGGTTTTCCAGTTCGGACTTCAGAGATTCCGGTAAATTGTTATTCATGATGCCCCCTCCTTAAAACTTGTGACAAAAAAATACAAACCGAACGATTATTCGTTCGGTTTAATTATACTATTCCGGTCCCGGATTGTAATGAACCGGAAGGCCTGTTTTTAC
>DDKP01000008.1:2107-2453 GCA_002339745.1 Firmicutes bacterium UBA2595
CCCCCTGGTCAGGGCATAGGAAACAAGTTGGGACCGGTTGTTAATACCCAGCTTATCCAGAATGTTATGAACGTGATTCTTAACAGTAGAAACACTTATGACAAGCTTTTTAGCAATCTGGCCGTTGGTTGAACCGGTGGCCAACAGTTTCAGGATTTCCTTTTCCCTCGGAGTAAGAGAGGCATATCCTTCATCTGCCGTGTTTTCATCTAACGCCCGGGAAACCTTATTTACCAGTTCCGGAACCAGACTGTCCGCAATAACCGGACCGCCCCGCTCAACTTTTTCAAGTAACGCCGGAAGCTCCTGCTCAGACAGATCAGTGGTAAAATAACCATCAGCTTTC
>DDKP01000008.1:2849-2991 GCA_002339745.1 Firmicutes bacterium UBA2595
CTATTCCGGGCAAAATCCGCCACCTGGTGGATTTGAGAATCCGGTAGTTCCGCGTCAACAATGAATAAACAATACCCGGTGACTTGTTCCCCGGAGGGAAGCTCGTCCGGGCCGCCACATTCGGCTGTTACCTCATATTGGG
>DDKP01000008.1:3395-3568 GCA_002339745.1 Firmicutes bacterium UBA2595
GCCGGTTTCCCCATCAGGACACACCTCCTAAGCTTTGACAGATAACCAGATGTTATTGGCGGTAGCTTCAATAAACTCAATTAAAGAATGTTCAATAAACCCGTCAAACCTCAGTTCAATCATCCTGATTATAATTCCCGAAATAACAGCGGCCGCAAGACAAGGATTCATTG
>DDKP01000008.1:3963-4484 GCA_002339745.1 Firmicutes bacterium UBA2595
CAGAACATATGCTTAAACATCTGTTTAAAATCTCCCTGGGTCTTCCGTAAAGCAGGTATCGAACCATTATGGGGTCTTGTTCCGTCCATCTGAACATCAGGCTTGTATAAGCCCTGATTTTATCATAAGTTGCTTCCTGGGACTTCACCTCTTCATTATATTTAGTTAGAAATTGTTCCACGGCCGTTTTATGGATTTCTTTGGCTAACTCTTCCTTGCTGGAAAAATGATGATAAATAGCCCCGGTACTAACTCCGGCTTCTCTGACAATGTCGGGTATACTTGTATTGTGGTATCCCTTTTCCACAAAAAGTTTCTGCGCGGCCCGGAAGATCTTTTCTCTGAGCCGTGTATTCGCCGTTTTTTTATCTTCTTTCATATCAGCTCTCTCCAATTGCACTACACTCACTCCTCCATGCAACAGACCGAATGTTCTTTCTTTAAAGATAACACACCCCCTGTTTTTAGTCAAATTCAAACATAAAAAAAGAAGGTCTCATCAGACCCTCTTTCATTATTTA
>DDKP01000008.1:4818-5284 GCA_002339745.1 Firmicutes bacterium UBA2595
TATTTACTTGGCAATAATATCTTTGACCGGGGATACAGGTTGACTGGTGTCCCCATGCCCCCAGATGGCTTCTTCTTTTTTCCCTTCAATCAGGAACTGGACCTTCTCAATCTCCGGCAGCTGGGTAAGGGTATGAACTATCGATTGTACGGTCATAGTCTCACCGGCGCTGCCCCCCCAGTGCTTGGTCTGCATTTCCCTGGAGAAGTTTATAAAAGCTACGCCATCTACAACCTCCAGAGAAATGAGTTTTGCCTCTTCAGGAACGGTTTTGTGCAGGCCCTTGGTTTGCGGTCCCTTGATCAGTTCCTGGACCAGCAGTTCGGCCATCGGCTTACCGCCTTTTTCCACGGTCCGTTTTTCCGGTTTTAAGTACATAGCCTGGTCGTCACCAAAGTACAGGGTAACCTGGACCTCTTCTTTGGTTGGCTGCGGGTTAACCGGCGGCGTGGCGGAGTTATCCTTG
>DDKP01000008.1:5640-7485 GCA_002339745.1 Firmicutes bacterium UBA2595
CATCCTCCGGCAAACGCTACCAGAACCACCAGCGCCGCAATGCTGAAAAATTTTACCCATCTCATATGAAACACCTCCTTTGTTTCTTTCAATATAACACCCGGTTTTTACAACAGAATGACGAAATGTTACGAATTTGTTAAATTTGGGGCAACTGACGGCAGTTTCACGGTAAAAACCGTCTGTTGGCCGGGCTCACTGTCAACCTGAATACGCCCCCGGTGCAGTTCCACTATCTCCTTCACTATAGCCAACCCCAGTCCCCAGCCGCCGGTTTTCCGCGACCTGGCCTTGTCCACGCGGTAAAACCGCTTAAAAATATGCGGTATTTCATGGGCAGGAATGCCTTCACCGGTATTCGTAACATAAAACATTAGTGTTTCGTCCTGGACTTGAAAACCCAGGGTAACTTTACCGGATGGATGGGAGTATTTCACCGCATTGTCGACCAGGTTATAAAGAGCCCTGAACATCTTCTCTCCGTCCAGGTGCCAGTATACATCCCCCTCGTGCACGGTCTCGACATCTATACCCTTGTTCCTGGCCACGGGCATTACGGTCTTTCTGACCGCCTCCGTCAGTTCCCCGACAGAGGTCTCTTCCAGATTCAGCTGCCGGCAGTTCCCTTCAATACGGCTCAGCACCAGCAAATCCTCTACCAGCCACCCCAGCTTGTCGGTCTCGAACCTGAGGTCATTGATTAATTCGGCAATTTCTTCTTCACCGGGCTTCCCTTTCTCCGGCCACGACTCCAGCAGCGCTTTAACCGCGGCAACAGGGCTCCTTAGTTCATGGGAAGCATCGGCTATAAACTGCTTCCGAACATTATCCTCTTCTTTTATCTTGGCGCTCATTTCATTGAACACCCTGGTCAGTTCCCCCAGCTCGTCGTCCCGCTTTATGTCTCTTACCTGAAACCCGTAATCACCGGAGGCTATTCTCCCGGTCGCATGAATCAGCCTCTTGATGGGTCTGGTGAGAAAAGTTCCCAGGAACAAGCTGATTAGAAAGACCACCGCCCCGCTTAGGACGGAAAACCAAAGCAGGCTTTTTCTAATTTCGTCCAGCCGGTCAACCAACGGATTAATGTCGGCAGCCATAAAAACCGCTCCGATTACCTGTTTCCCGGAACTCACGGGTACAGCCAGGTAAAGTACCCAGCCGTACTCAGGTTCCAGGTGAGGCCCGGCGGCATTTTCCCCGTTTAAGGCCGCCCTGATTTCAGAATGTTTGAGTAACCGTCCCGTAAATTCATCGGCTGAATCCGCTATCACCCGGCCCGATTTGTTTAAGATCAAAAACCTGTTCCCCACCCTTTCGCCGTATTCCCTGGCCAGGTAATGAAGGTAAGGATTCTGCTCCTCACTGCGCAGGTAAGGAGCGGCGCTGTTCGCCAGGATACTGGCATGGGTAAACAGGGCGGCCTTTCTCTCATCCAAAAAGCTCCGTTCAAAAAAATCCATTGTAAAATAGCCGGATACAGCCAGTGACAAGATTATCAGAACCAAATAGGTGAGCCCCAGCTTCCAGCCTAAACGAACACGCATAAGATTACTCCTCGTCGTTAAAGTAGTAGCCTATTCCCCATTTTGTGAGCACGTAGCGGGGTTTTCCCGGATTCTCTTCCACCTTTTCCCTCAGCCGGCGCACATGGACATCAACGGTCCTGTCCTCCCCAATGTAATCATAACCCCAAACCTGTTCCAGCAGTTTTTCCCTGGTGAATACCCGCCCCGGGGAAGCGGCGAGGTGCAGCAATAACTCAAATTCCTTCCCGGTCAGTTCTACTTCCGTATCTTTTACCTTCACCTTTCTCCTGGCGATGTCGATCACCAGGTCTCCCCT
>DDKP01000109.1:0-2119 GCA_002339745.1 Firmicutes bacterium UBA2595
TGAATGATTTTGGATTGAAATAATAGTCAACTTTTTTTGGAAAACTAGGTGAAAAAGGAGGGTTTATTTATGAATTCCGGAAGACTTTTTCGCCTGGTAATATGTTTCTTTGTCATCGTTTTACTTGCTGCAGGCGCAGGTTGCGCCAGAAAGAAAGCGCCCGCGCCGGAACAGAAAAGGACCGGACAGGAGGAGCAAAACCCCGGGGCAGCCAAAGAAGCCGGTTATGTCGGTTCAACAAAGTGCAGGGGCTGCCATGAAAACCAGTACAGCGGCTGGGAAAAAAGCTTGCACCGCCTGATGGTGCAGGACGCCGCGAAAGGGAACGTCATTCTGGGAGACTTTACGAAAAAAGGGAACCCTTTCGAAATTGCCAAGCAGTATAAAAAAGAAGACATAGTCTATGCCATTGGGTCACAGTGGAAACAGAGGTATGTGGTCAAAAACAAAGACGACTTTATAATCCTGCCGGCTGAATGGATAGTGGCAACAAAGTCGTGGCAGCCCTACCACCAGGAAGACTGGGACCAGCCCCACCGTCACTATGAAGACCTGTGTATCGCGTGCCATACGACAGGTTATCATGCCGAACTGGGGGCAAAAATCAACGAAGCGGGTATCGGGTGTGAAGCCTGTCACGGCCCGGGCCGGGACCATTCAGGCAACCCTTCGTCACAAAATATAGTAAACCCGGCCAAACTGAGTTACAAAAAGCAAATTGAGGTCTGCGGGCAGTGCCATGTCCGCGGTCAGGAGATAAAAGGCAAGCGGGAAGATGCCCTGGGGTACGTTCCCGGAGGGGAACTGACCAGTTTCATTAAGCCTTTGACTCCTTCCGAAGAGGAGCTTAAGAAAGAAAAACCGGCCTTTTTCCCTGACGGCGCGTCCAAGAAGCACCACCAGCAGTACAATGATTATGTTCAGAGCAGGCATTACACCCGAGAAAAAGCCAGCTGCAGCTACTGTCATGAATCCCACGACGGAAAGGGAACAAAAGGCGAAATCCCCTTAACGAAACCTGTGGACCAACTCTGTGAAAGCTGTCACCGGCCAGGCGAGGTTGCCGCCAACGTGAAGCTCCGTAAGCCCTACCTGGACAACTACCTGCCAAAACGGGCCAAGAGCGCCACCGAAGCCGACATCCGGAGCCATACATTTAAACCCGGCCAGCCCAAGACACCCGTCCAGAAACCGCCTTACACAGAATAATAAGACAGGAGGCTGTCTCTAAAGCCGACTATTCGACAAATAAGCTCAGGTCAATCATGGCCTGAGTTTTTGTTTGGTTCAACCGTAGTTGATTGGTTTTTCAGAACTTTGCGAAATTTTGCTAAAATTTGTACCCGGACGGTCTTAATCAACCGCCAATGGTTATATTGAGAGCTAAGCTGTCATAAAAGTTAATGACAATCTTAATTATTAACATTACAAACCAAACAGGCAGATATATTTCCAAACGAACTCATTTTTTGATGGCTGGAGGAAAATTTAATTTCCTTTTCGTGCGGGAACATTAAAATTAAACTAGGTAAAATCTCACCGTATGTTTTGTGGGGAGGTGATAACTTACTCGACAAGGGTAGTTATCAGTAAATAGATCAAAATCCCAGATGAAAGGAGGTTGATAGGCAGAAACATTTTTTGAATTGGTTATCAGACAAAAACGCCAAGCTGGCTCCGGTTCCCGGAAGGAACCGGGGGATTCTCCGGCTCACGGATTTGAACGGGGAACCAACAAGAGATCTACGGTTTACCATCAAAACGGTATTATTCAGTAGATTACTGGCAGTCCTGCGAGTCTGATTACACCCGGTGAAGCCGGAGAAAGAAGTTCCATCATCACTAAAGAATTCAAGGAGGTAGAAATATGAACGCTGATCGGATCAGAGAGTACTGGCGGAAAAACGTCGCCCTGATCACCGTTTTGCTGATCATCTGGGCGGCAGTGTCCCTGTTGGCAGGAGTTCTTCTCGCCAAGCCGCTGTATGGTATAACATTCGGAAAGCTTCCGCTTTCGTTCTGGTTTGCCAACCAGGGATCGATATACGTGTTTGTTATCATGATATTCTACTACTGCTGGAGAATGGATAAACTTGACAAGGAATACGACGTTGAAGAA
>DDKP01000109.1:2512-3779 GCA_002339745.1 Firmicutes bacterium UBA2595
AAATGAGCGTTGAAACCTGGACTATTATATTAGTTATACTCACCTTTGGCGCGTACACCTATATCGGGTACATGTCCCGGGTGCGCGACACCAAAGGTTTCTACGTAGCCGGTCAGGGTATCCCCGCCGTCGCCAACGGGGCAGCCACCGCTGCTGACTGGATGTCTGCGGCTTCCTTCATCTCCATGGCCGGAAGTATTTCCTTTATGGGTTATGACGGGGCGGTTTACCTGATGGGCTGGACCGGCGGTTACGTCCTCCTGGCCCTGCTTCTTGCCCCCTACCTCCGGAAGTTTGGCCGTTACACAGTGCCCGACTTCATCGGTGACCGTTACTACTCCCAGACCGCCCGCGCCGTGGCCGCCGTATGTACGGTGTTTATCTCTCTGACATACGTCGCCGGGCAGATGCGCGGTGTCGGTATCGTCTTCAGCCGTTACCTGCAGGTTGACATCTCCATGGGAGTTGTTATCGGGATGGCTGTTGTCGCATTCTTCGCCATCCTGGGTGGAATGAAGGGTATTACATGGACCCAGGTGGCCCAGTACACCGTCCTGATTATAGCTTACCTGATCCCGGCTATCGCCATTTCCGCCAAGCTGACCGGGAACCCGATTCCCCAGCTGGCCCTCACCTTTACCGATATCGCCCAGCGCCTGAGCCAGCTGCAGGTCGACCTGGGTATGAAAGAATACCTGCAGCCCTTTACCAACCTGTCAATGCGTAACGTATTTGCCATTACCGTGGCCCTGATGGTCGGCACCGCCGGACTGCCCCATGTTATTATACGCTTCTACACCACTCCCACCGTCCGCGCGGCCCGTTATTCCGCCGGCTGGGCGCTCCTGTTCATCGCCCTGCTGTATACCACCGCTCCTGCTGTTGCCGTTTTCTCCAGGTACAACATCCTCAACCAGGTAGCTAACAAGCCTGTGGAAGAAGTCAAGAGCATTGTATGGGTTCAGAAATGGAACAAAGCCGGTCTTCTGAAATATGAAGATAAGAACGGCGACGGAGTCCTGTCTGTACTCGCGGAAAAAGATCCCAACAACGAAGTTGTAATCGACAGAGATATCATCGTCCTCTCCACCCCTGAGGTGGCCGGCCTGGCGCCTGTAGTTATCGCCCTCGTGGCCGCCGGCGGTCTCGCGGCAGCCCTTTCGACAGCCGCCGGATTGCTGCTGGCCATGTCCAGCGCGGTATCCCACGACCTCTACTACCGGATCTTTAAGCCGACCGCAACCGAAGCTCAGCGGATGAGGATGGG
>DDKP01000109.1:4183-5785 GCA_002339745.1 Firmicutes bacterium UBA2595
AGGTTGTGGCCTTCGCCTTCGGTCTGGCGGCCGCCAGCTTGTTCCCGGTAATCCTGATGGGTATCTTTGACGACCGGATGAACAAGGAAGGGGCTATTGTTGGAATGGTGGTAGGACTTAGTTTCACCTTCATCATGATCCTCCTGATGCGTTCCGACAAAATTTTGGGTACCGCTGCGCCTATGCTCAAAGACTTCCTTGGGTTTAACGCCGAGGGTATCGGGATGATAGGTATGATCTTGAACTTCGTGGCAGCCTTTATCGTCTCCCGGATGACCCCGCCGCCGCCGCAGGAGATCACAGACCTGCTCCATGACATCCGCGTACCCAAAGGGGCCGGCGACGCTCACGCTCACTAAACCATTCAGCCCAACTGAATAACGCGATTAATCCCCAGGGCGCATAAAGCCCTGGGGATTTTATTGGGTTATTTTTTAAAGACAGCAGGATTGAAAGGGGAAAGAGCGAAATATAATATCAGCAGTTTAGTCTAAAATATTCATTATAATAGGTGCAGTATTCGGAAGGAGGTCACGAGTTGAGTGGTGGAGTCTGGACTGTAATCTTTGGCATAGTGGCCGCAGGGCTGTTTATATTCCAACCCGAATGGCGCCTGAGAGGCCTGCGCCTGGCCCTGGGGATCGCCTTTTTCCTGGAGCTTTTCTATATTATAGGTCATTACCTGTCGGGCTGGCCGTTCCCCACCCCGCTGGCTGTAGTCCAGCTCTTTATCGTTGCGGCCCTGGGGGTCGGTCTGGGAGCGATATTCTCCCGGGTTTGGCCCATACCTCCGCAAAAAGGTTTTGAGCGGATCATCCGCACCCTGCTGATTTCCATACCCTCTCTGGGTCTGGGCATAGGGCTGCAGATGCTCCTGCAGGGCGAACAGCCCACCCAGGCCCTGTACCTGGTCTTTACCCTGGCAGCATGGCTGGGTTCGGGGTTTACCGTGAGGCAGGAAGAAAAAAAATAGGAATTATCTAATAAAGAGTGTCCCAATTAAACTTGCGGGACACCTTATTTTTTGTGGAGCCTTGGGTTGAGGGGAGAGAACTTGTAAATGCGGTCACTCCCCCTTAAAAGGTCTGCCTCTTTCCACCGGCTGCCATCTTTAATATACTCACGAAGTAAAATGTCTTCCCCGTTGGTTAGCCTGACGAAGTCAAACCGGTATTCCTTCTCTTTGCTCCCGGCGTATACAAAAACATTAAAATCCCTTTTTTCCAGCTTTGCAATGGATTCAACAAGCCCATACTTTTCTTTATGCAAACTCTCCACCAGCGCCCTGCTGTCCTTTAAGGCATTACGTGCCGTCAAAAATTCTTCGGGGAAATACTCTATGGATTTAATAGTCCATCCATGCCGCTCTGCCTTTTCCGTGATAATCAGCCCATAAAAATATGTGAAACAGTCAGGCAAGGAGCCCCCGGCAAGCCTTTCCCCGGAAGCCGCTCCGGTAATCGTCTCAATTTCCACAAAATAATACTTTACGTTTGGCGGATTACCCGAGGGTTGTTGGGTCAGGTCAAGCTTAAGCAGGGCAATATGCTCTGTACCGGCAAATGACATTATAAATTCCTCCGGGGATACCTCTTTTTTTGT
>DDKP01000108.1 GCA_002339745.1 Firmicutes bacterium UBA2595
GGCTTTCACTGGCCCGAAGCGTATCCGTTACTGCACGATTCAGCAACCACTTCCCGGTAGACCTTGATGGTCTCAGCGGCAATTGCACCCCAATTGTAAACAGAGTTGACCTTGTTCCAGGCTGTCTGGCTTAAACGTTGAGCCAGGTCGGGGTCGTTGAGCAGAAGGATAATTGCCCCGGCAAGGCTTTCCACATCATCAGGATAGACCTTCAAACCATCTGTTTTATGCTCTATTACCTCGGTAAGGCCCCCTGTATCACTGACAATAACAGGAATCCTGGTAGCCATGGCTTCCAGGGCCACAATTCCGAAGGGTTCATAGAGGCTCGGAAAGACAGCGATATCTGAACTGGCAAAAAGCATGTTTCTGGTTTCATCATCGGTAAACCCGGTGAAATAAATCTTTTCGCCAATACCCAGTCTTTCCACCAACCCAAGCAGGTAGTCCTGGTAAGGACCCTTGCCGGAAATGACGAACTTCGTATTGGGGTACTGAGCCAGCACCTTGGGAATAGCTTCAATTAGAACCTGCACTCCTTTCTCCGGCACCAGGCGTCCTACAAAATACACTATCTTCTCAAACTGGGCAGCGTAACGGTTGCGGAACCCCGGGTCAATCACCCGCGGCATTACATTCTTTACTTCTACTCCGTTAGGAATTTTCCTGATCTTATCAGCCGGCAGCTGGAAGACCTGGGCAATTTCCCTGGCCATGTACCTGCTGCAGCAGATAACCCTCCAAGATTCATAGGTAAGGCCCCACTCAATCTGGTTGATGTGCCGCTGTATGTCATTATGTATCCCCCGGTTTCTCCCGTACTCCGTGGCATGAATGGTAGATACCAGGGGGATTCGGTAAGCATTTTTAAGGACAATCCCGGCCTGGGCAACCAGCCAATCGTGAGCATGAATAAGGTCAAACCTGTGTATTCTGATGAGATTTTGGGCACAGTCAATCATTGCAAGGTTAAGACGTTCCACCCAGTCGAGAAAGTTGTGGGTTTCCATATGAACCGGGTGAACCCTGTACACATGGACCCCGTCCACTATTTCATAGGCCCTGGCTCCCGGAACATGACAGGTTATCACATGAACTTCCTCTCCGTGGGCTGCCAGGGCCCGGGAAAGGTCGTAAACATGCCTGGCCAGACCACCGACTGTTTTAGGAGGGAACTCCCATGAGAGCATCATAATTCGGCGGTTTTGTCCCGCCTGGACGCTCCCGCCGCTGTGGAAGGATACAACATTGGAAGTTTCCGGTGAGTAAATGCGATAATCTATGTCAGGGAAAATGTTGTCAAGGTATTCCAGTGTTTTAATTTCTTCTTCAGCCAGGTCATCGTTCCGGACAGCCCAATACAGCCGGCTGAACCGGGCGATATGGTCCTTGGTCCTTTTCTCCGCATATTCCACCGCAGTACCCATGTTCATGATAAAAGCCCAGTCCGAACTCTGAGCCAGCAGGAGTTCCCTTGCCATCTGCTTTAAAGCTCTCTCCTGAAGGCCCTCTGCCTTAGGATAAGCCCGGGCCATCTTTACCATGCGTTCCTCGGCCTGGTGAAGGTGCCTGTAAATCCAGTCATTGGGCTGGTCCAGCCACATTTCGCTATACCCTTTGTGCCCCCAACTGGTCATCGGGAGACTGGCCACCTGGTTGGTGGGGTACAAGTTCAAATACTCCCAGGGGGTTATTGTCTTGATGTTATCCTGGTCGTAATGCATCTTCCTCAGGAGATAATCAATCCACTGCGGGCCTTCATACCACCAGTGACCAAACAGCTCGGCGTCATAAGGAGACACGATGATGGGCGGGCGGTCCATTTGAGATGCCAGATATTCAACCTGCTTCTCTCTATTGAATAGGAAGTTACCTGCATGCTCAGCAGCGCGTTCAGAAGCTATTTGTGGGTTATAAACCTCTTTCCGGTCTGTTTTCCCGGTGATCCGGTAATACTTAATACCGGTATCTATGCGGATGTGGTTCTCGCCTATATAAGGGCTAATATACTCAATATCAAGGTCATATCCGATATCGCGGTAAAATTCCCGGTAATAGTAATCACCCGGATATCCTTCATTCTTATCCCAAACCTGCCGGGACGTTTCCAGGTCCCGGCCGAAGGCGGCAACACCGGCAGGAGTATAAAGAGGCGCAAACACGCCATGTACCGGGCAAGGCGTAGCAAACATGATACCATGGGTATCAACAAAGAAATACTGGATCCCGTGAGCTTTCAGTATTTCATCAACTCCGGCGGTGTAACCGCATTCAGGAAGCCATATACCCCTGGGAGGGCTGCCGAAATGGTTTGTGAATAAATCCACAGCCACGCTGACCTGGGCCTTCATACTTTCCCTTGTTATCATCAGGGGAAGGTAACCGTGGGTAGCGCAGCAGGTTATCAGCTCGACTTTACCCGAATGACGAAACTTTCTGAATGCCTCCAGCAGGTTCATTTTATACTGGGTCACAAAAATGTGTTTCATTTCCTCAAACTTATTGAGGTACATCAGGGCCAGGTTATGGAATTCGGTATCCTTAGTCCGTAATATCTCCTTACTGGCCAGGTCAATGAGCTTGTTCAGGCGGTTCTGGTAGCGGTGCAAAAGCAGACCGTCTGCCAACATCGAAATCAACGGCGGGGACAAGGATACGGTGATCCTGAAATCCACGCCGTCATTGAGCAGATTGTTAATAACCTTCACCAGTGGTATGTAGGTTTCGGTTAAAGCCTCGAAAAACCAGTTTTCCTCCAGGTAATTTTCCTTTTCAGGATGCCTTACGTACGGCAAATGAGCGTGCAGTACCAAAGCCAAATAGCCTTTTGCCATTAATTTCCTCTCCTTTTACGGCTCGTCGCTTTTAATCCTCGTTTGGTTTACCACTGACGTTGTTGTTAGTGTGCATATAGACACTGGAACTGCTGAATGTTTCGGTCGCGGTCTGTTCACCCACCTCCGCCGTCCTCCCCGTTAACCTGTCCAAAAGATCTGCCATCAGGACCCCTGAGCCGTCGGCCAGACTATCCCGCGGAGTCTGCACCACGTTTGACCTGAGCAGTGTAACAAAACGGCCTTCGGGGGTAACAACTCCCAGGTCGGCACAATAAGAATGGTTTGAATTCACTTCTTTGATATAAAAGTTGTTAGCCAGGGGATGCAAGGCAATGTCAAAATAACTGTGCGCATTATCGCCTGCAAAGTTCAATCCTGTCAGGTCATATACCCTCATTATAAGAGGCACCTCACCCCATTCACAGTCAAACTCCTTGGCTACCAGGCCCATTTGCTCGTCGGAGAATTCCCAGTAAGAGAAGATGCAATGGGGGTCCCTCACCAGCAGGACCAGGTAATTTTCATTATATCTGGCAGGAAAACCGTATTCGGGTACTGTGATAATCATTGTGAGTCCTCCCTTATTAATAAACACAATACAAATTCATTATATGCTGCAGTCATCCGATAAGAACCTTGACATCCATGTTGACAGAAAATAAAATGTTCATTTTACAGTATTCTTGGGTTAAGCAAATTAGTCCTTCTTAAAAAAGGTAAAATTTTTTCAGTAATTTTGTAAATAAATACTCTAAAAGGATAAAAAAACAAAGTGTGACCGCAGGAAATAACACTTCGTCGACAATGACAGAAGACACTCTTGCTAAGTAAGCGAACTTCCTTTGTACCTTCTCACTTCCGTGTCTTGCTTTTTCTAGAGATTCATTTGTCCTTTGGGCCTGTCCCGTAAAAAAACCTGTTATTCACCAGACAACAGGTAAGACGATGCAACAACAATTCCAGCAACCCGGCTATCATAGTGAAACACCTTAGACCCGAGGTTTTGCGTCCCTGTCTTTCAACAAGTTTGCCCCGAATAGAAATTTTATTATAAATTTACACTCTTATGGTAACATTTGGACAAAAGCTTGTCAATATAGGTTTTGTCGTTTTTTGGCGAAAACTGATTTATTTTGTTACTTATTCTGTCTAAGTAAATTTCGTCCCCCATTTAAAAAAGGGTATGCACACAGGCATACCCTCTAACGGTTTAGCTTCTGCTTTAGTGGGTGGAGCCACAACCAGAGCATTGGCTAAACCAAATCTTGTTTATGAAAAACTTCTTTAATATATAGTATACGCAAGCTTTGTTATTTTTTACAGGGTTTTCAGAGGATTTTTTGAATCGTAACTCTCACGCGACCTTCCGACCGTACCTGCCCGGCAGCGGTGTAAGCCCTGATTTTGATCTCATGAGGGCTTCCGTTTTCATAGCCGGTTGTATCCCAGTTGTACTCTATAGTTACAGAACCGCCCAAGACCCCGATATTCTTGCCAGCCACCAGAACACCGTCA
>DDKP01000152.1:0-6500 GCA_002339745.1 Firmicutes bacterium UBA2595
TGATACTTCTTTCTTATTGATTCAATTCCGTGATTTATAGTATAATCATACTACGAGCCTGGTACCAAAAAATAGAAACGCAGGCCATTTGGATAAAAGAACTGGCTAGGAGCAAATAGTAGTATGAGTTTAAGGCTTAATTCCCACAGGTTTCTTGTTATAACAGGTTTAATACTCTTAACGGTGGCAGCTACCGGATTTTTTAATGTTTCCGGGGCTCAGGAAATCGAAATATCTCCCGACCAGAGAGTAGCTGTTTTGACGTTTCATTCAGTATATTCAGGGTATGACCCAAATCCGGTCGTGATTTCAGTACAGGAACTGGAGAAAACTTTCCAAATACTGGTTCGGAACGGATACAACCCCATCACCCTTGAACAATTTCATAATTTTATTGACGGGAAACACGGCGTTCCTGACAGGGCTGTCCTTTTTACATTTGACGACGGGTACGAGGACAACTGCCTGTTGGCTTATCCCCTGGCCAAGAAATATAAAATACCCGCCGTTGTTTTTGCTGTTACCAAGTGGTTTACGGATTACCCGCGGCCTGAGCCACACCGACCTCATTTGACCAGGGAACAGGTCGGGGACTTTGTTTATGAGGGCCTATGGACCGTTGGCAGCCACAGCCACGATGGGCACAGAAAACTCCCCGGTTATCTCGGGGCAGGTTCATTTTACACCACACGAATTGTTAGCTCCGGTTACACAGAATCGGAGGCCGACTACAAAGCCCGTATTTGGAATGATATTGCTCTCTCATACTATGTCCTGCAGGGACTTGGATTTGACCCCGTTGATTTTGCTTTTCCTTACGGTTCTTACAACGAAACGGTCAAAACTGTATTGTTGGATATCGGTTACAAATACCTGTATACCAATGAACCTGGACTGAATAAAGCCGGCCAGGATGCAGGCAAAATTTTCAGGATATCTTCAGCTAAAACCGCTGAGGAAAACCTTGCGCTGCTTAACCGGTATTTTACGGCTGAGCAGAGCGCCGGAGAGAATCAGGTTCCATCTCCGGACAACCTGTAATTTTCTCTTAAATTTTATTAAACCTCTGCAGGAACTTGGAATATTTTGTCGAACTACCTAATTTAAAATAATATCATAAGTAAAGGGTAAACTTATCGAAAGGTAAGGACACAAAGCTATGGGTCTAAGGCCGTTTCTGCTATGATTGCCAGGCTGCACATATGGAAAAACGCCCTATTGTCTTATGATAATAGGGATTTTTTATATTTTAACTGTCCCGATGAATTAGCCGATTATACAAGGAGGGTACATTAATGAAAAAAAGACTGGTTTGGGCTGTTGCGGTCTTTACAGGACTGACAATGATGAGCGGCTGTTCCTTCAATGTTTCCAAGTATATTCCTGCCAAACTATTTACGAATAAAAAAGAAAATGTGGTTGATAAGACATACCGGGAAACAAAAGCAGAGAACAAAACCAGGGAAGAAGTTGCCAAGGAAATTAATGATATGGTAGATAAGATGGTGGAGAAAATCAAAGCCGGCAACTGGAACAACGCTATCTCGGTCGGAGAGTCGGCGTATTCCCTGGCCGTCGATTATACCGTCGACAGCAAAAAAGCGCCGGCAACCGTAAACGATGCTGCTTATGACGTTTACGGCCTGGAATCCACCAAAGAGAAGCTGTATGAGGTTCTTACCGAGGCGTACGATTATAAAAACCACCTGGAAGGGCTAGCAAAAGAAGAAAAAGACAAGTATGTCCGCACCGCTAGGGCGCACTTCAATATTAATCCTTCCGAGCCCGGGAAAAAGCTGCAACTGGCCCAGGTACTCATTGAAACAGGCAGTTTTTCAGAGGGACTCAAACTGGCGGCCGAGCTTTACAATTCCAATGCCAGAAACAAGGACGTTACCGATGTGTATGCCTGGGGGCTTTACCTTTCAGGGAGAAAGAAAGAGGCCTACGATATTTACAAAACGTTTTATCCTCAGTCGGAAAGCCTTGTCCAGCTTTATCACAGCGCCGTAGTCATTGAAGAGATGGATAAGCTTCTCGGGCTGATATTGTACAAAGGGTGCGAAATGGCGGGAAACAACCTGATGGTTCTTGAGCCCAACGCAAATAATCTCAGCGCCCAAAGCTTTATTAACAGGATAATTACAGATTCCAACAAGGCCAGGGACAGGCTGCTGGCGGGAGGCTACCGTATAGATTCCCAGTACAACATTGTCAGTGTTGACAATATTGTCAAGTCCATTGTTGAGCTGTCAAAATCCTGAGCGGCTGCTGGCCGCCTTTTTTGTTCTTCGGCACTTTTACTGAGCCAATGGTGGAAAGAAAGGCTGTCACCCGACCGGATATGTAGGATTTTCCAGAAATAAAAAGCTGAAGGGGTATGAATAATAATCATAAGAGAAACCACTAGATTATAAGGGGGATGTATTATGGAACAGCTGGATTATAACGATAGAGGTCACAGCAGTTCGCTGGGTATTGAAAATGTCGGGGGAGTTAATGTTTATCCAACTCCAATCACCTTAGGCGATCACATTACCGTTGTTTATGAAGGTCTTCTCCATAATTCCGGCGCGGAAGAAATATACCTGCACATGGGGTACGGCCCCCATGAAAAATGGCATGACGTCAGGGAATTAAAAATGAAGCGGACCGGCCGGGGTTGGGAACAGACTTTTGAGGTAAAAGACCCCACCAGGCTGAACTTATGCTTCCGGGACAATGCCTACAACTGGGACAATAACTCCGGCCATAACTGGAGTTACGAAATCCACCACGGCAAGATGTATTAAACCGATCGGACTCAAAGGACCGTTAGGTTTGTTGTTAAATAAAAACAGGGGCTAACTACCATCCCGGTTTTCAGGGTTCCTTCGTCTATCTGCGACTTCACCAGTGGTATTTAGTCCCTGTTATTTTTCTCTTTCCAACTTTAAAACAGGCGGGAATAAACAGCGGTATGCCAAGGGAAAATAAGCGGAGAGAAACCACGAGGAGGTAAAACATGAGGATACTGATGCTGTCGTGGGAGTACCCTCCCAAAAATGTGGGCGGTCTTGCCCAGCATGTCAATCACCTCTCCAAGGCTCTGGCCAAACACGGGGCGGAGGTGCATGTTATTACGGTTGGCGGTAATGATATAATTCCCTATGAGGACCGGGATGGAGTCAAAGTCCACAGGGTCGCCCCATACAGTTTGCCGGCTCCTGATTTCCGAACATGGATTCTGCATTTAAATTTCAGCATGCTGGAATATGCGGTTACCTTGATAAATTCCCTTAAAGGGGTGGATATTATCCATACCCACGACTGGCTGGCTGCTTATGCCGGGCGGGCGATAAAACATTCCTTCCGGTTACCGCTGGTGGCCACAATCCATGCCACGGAATACGGCCGCAACAACGGGCTGCACAATGATAACCAGCGGTATATCAGCGACGTGGAATGGTGGCTGACGTTCGAGGCCTGGAAGGTGATAGTCTGCAGCTTATTTATGGAACATGAACTCAGAGGCTTCTTTCAGCTTCCCGGTGACAAAATAACGGTTGTGCCTAACGGTGTAAATGTGGAGGACTTTTCACCGGCGCTAAGGGCGCCGAAACCGGTTGATGAAAAATATGTTTTTTTTATCGGACGGCTGGTAAGGGAAAAGGGCGTGCAAGTTCTATTGGAAGCTGCTCCCAAAATCTTGACCAGGTTTCCTGAGGCCAGGTTTATTATCGCGGGTACGGGCCCTTATGAAGAACACCTGCGGGCCAGGACGAGGGCGCTTGGATTGGAGCATCGCGTCTATTTTGCCGGTTATATTGATGACCTGACAAGAAACCGGTTGTACCAGCAGAGCAGCGTCGCTGTTTTTCCAAGCCTGTATGAACCGTTTGGGATTGTGGCCCTGGAGGCCATGGCGGCCAAAACTCCGGTGGTTGTAACTGATACCGGCGGCCTCAGTGAAATTGTCGAACACGGCTCCGACGGGTTGAAGTGCTATGTCGATTCGCCGGACTCTTTGGCAGACAATATTATAGCAGTACTGGACAGCCCCCGGCTAGCCGAGCGCCTGAGGCTCAATGGCTACGAGAAGGTAAAAAACAGGTACAACTGGTTAGCGGTGGCAGACAGGACTCTGGCTGTTTACGAGAATGTTCTCCGGCAGTCCCGCAGGGCGGACTGGCATACCGATACGTGGATGGCTTCTCACCCGATATCTGCCCTGTACGAAAAAATCAGGAGTTTTGGTATTAACTTTTGGGGCCAGCGCACCCTGCGTGCTCACTGAAAGGAGACTGTTTTATGATACAGGCTGTTATCATGGCCGGAGGCGAAGGTACTCGCCTGAGGCCGCTTACCTGTGACCGGCCTAAACCGATGGTCCCTGTTCTCAACAAGCCGGTGATGGAGTATACCGTAGAGCTCTTAAAGAAACACGGGATTACTGACATAGGGGTAACACTGCAGTATATGCCCTGGGAAATTAGCAACTATTTCCGTGATGGTTCTGATCACGCTGTCAACATTCAGTATTTTATTGAAGAAACCCCCCTGGGAACCGCAGGCAGTGTTAAAAATGCACTAGGGTTTCTTGAGGATACGTTCATTGTAATCAGTGGGGATGGTCTTACTGACTTTAACCTTACTGAAGCGATAAATTTTCACCGGGAAAAAGGGGCCATCGCCACCCTAATCCTCACTCCCGTTGAAATTCCCCTTGAATACGGGGTGGTTATCACCGAGAAAACTGGCGAGATACGACAATTTCTGGAGAAACCCGGCTGGGGGGAGGTTTTTAGTGATACCGTTAACACGGGAATTTATGTCCTGGAACCGGAGGCGCTTGATTATGTGCCGCCAGGACAAAAGTTTGACTTCAGCAAGGACCTTTTCCCTTTTCTTTTGAAAGAAAAAAAACCCCTGTTTGGTATCAGCCTGCGGGGGTACTGGTGCGACATCGGCAACCTTAATCAGTACCTGGATGCGCAGTATCAGGCCATGGAAGGGCGGGTTTCTATACAAATCAGAGGGCTCCCTGGGGAGGACCGGGTCTATTTCGGGGAAAACTGCCAGGTTCACCCCGGAGCCCAAATTAAAGGCCCCGCTGTCATCGGGGACAACTGCTACATTGGCCGGGATGCCGTGGTAGGTCCATATACGGTCATCGGCAGCAGTTGCAGGATTGATGAAGGCGCTTCCCTGAAAAAGTCCATCCTGTGGAACGGAGCTTACATAGGCAGGCGGTCTGAGATCAGGGGCGCAGTGATTTGCAGTAAAGCAATGGTCAAGGACCGGGCCATGGTCTTTGAAGGAGCTGTCATCGGTGACGGAGGAGTCCTGGAAGAGGAAGCCAAAGTAAGGCCGGATGTTAAAGTCTGGCCCAACAAAACAGTGGAGAAAGGAACTGTTTTAGACACCCACCTGGTCTGGGGAGCCAGGGCGTGCCGCAGTCTTTTTGGCGCTGATGGCATATCGGGTAAGGTCAATGTAAACCTGACTCCCGAGTGTGCCGCTAAACTCGGGGCCGTTTTCGGCAATGTTACTGGTCCTGGTTCGAAGATACTTGTCAGTTCTGATCATTCCTGTTCCAGCCAGATGATAAAAATGGCCGTTCAATCGGGACTGATGTCGGCAGGCATATCCGTATTCGACGGCGGGAGCCTGGTAACACCTGTCCACCGGCATGCCGTCAGAGCCTTGGGGGTGAAGGGAGGAATCCACATTAAATCCTCTTCCAAAGATCCGGATATCCTTCATCTCAACTTTTTTACAGGCAGCGGCTCTGTAATTGGCCGGGATATGGAGAGAAAGATTGAAAACCAGTTTGAGCGGGACGATTTCCAACGGAGTTCCAAAGAGCATACGGGCGAGATATTATATATGCCTGGCCTTACAGAATCTTACATCCGCAGCGTTTTAAAAAATGTCAGTACAGATGTAATAAGAGACCGCCGTTACAGAGTCGTTACGTACTTCACCGGAGAATGTATGCAGGCGGTAGTTCCCGAAATTTTCAACAGGCTGGGATGTGAGTTGATCAATTGCGGTATTGGTTCAGAACCTGATGGGCCTAGGGAACCGTTCTCCATTGCAGAATCCCTGGCGGGTGAAGTCACCGGGTCGGGAGCCAGTATCGGGGCTGTTTTGGACAACAATGGAGAACGGGTTGTGCTCATAGACGAACTGGGTAACGTAATTAATAAGGACTTGTTTGAGGCCCTGATGTCCCTGATTATCCTGGAAAAATCCAGCCGCCCCGTGGTAGCGGCGCCGGTGACCGCCAGCGGGGTAGTTGAACGCCTTGCCATGTCCAGGAACGGGAGGGTGGTCAGGACCAAGACCTCGGCTTCAGCATTCCTGGAAGAAGCAAGCAAGCCGGAAATTACCGGGGCCCAGGGGCGGCTAAATCAATCGATACTGGCTTTTGACGCCTTATCCACCCTGGTTATGATACTGGAATATATGGCTGAAAAGAACAAGTCTTTGAGCCAGGTTGTTTCCGAAATACCCGA
>DDKP01000152.1:6897-13926 GCA_002339745.1 Firmicutes bacterium UBA2595
ATGAGGGAACTCATTGAAGAGAACCGGGGAAGAAAGGTGGAACTGATAGACGGAATCAAAATTTATCATGAAAACGGGTGGGCTCTGGTCTTGCCGGATGCCGAAGAGCCGAGGTACCATGTGTTTTCAGAGGGTTTTTCCCATGAATTTGCGGAAAGCCTGGCGGATTTTTATCTTGAGAGAATTAATCAGCTAAAGAATTAGAGAAAGGGCAGAGAACATACCCCGCCCTTTCCTTCAATTGTGCGAAAAAAAATTTACTTTTCCGGTTTAAACAGCCGTCTTGCTCTTACAGGGGAGGAAATAAGTGTAGTCTATATCCGGAAAGATATTGTCTTTATATTCCAGTTCCGCCAGCCAAGAGGGGTTAATTTTGTTCCATTTAATGTCTTCATATAGCCCGTTAAAACGGTGGATATGCAGTTTGGTTCTTTTCCTGGCATAATCCGCCATGGTCCCGGTTTTCATGATAAAGGCCCAGTCACTGCTCTGAGCCAGCAGGAGTTCCCGGGCAGCCTGCTTCAGGGCGCGCAACAGGTCCCCTTGGGCCTGCGGGAACATTGATGCCAACTGGGTCATCCGTTCACTGGCTTTGTGGAGGTGCGGGTATATCCAGTCATTGCTCCCTTCCAGCCAGACCTCGTGGTACCCTTTATAACCCCAGCTCGATGCGCTGGGGACAGTCATCTGGTTGACCGGGTATTCAGCCAGGTATTCACTGGGGGTTACTAATTTTATTGTTTTCTGGTCGCAAGCGATTTTCCTGATCAAATAGTTTAGAAACTGCGGGCCTTCAAACCACCAGTGACCAAAAAGCTCGGCATCATACGGGGAAACGATGAGGGGTTTCCGGTCCATGATGCCGGCCAGAAATTCCACCTGTTTTTCCCTGTTAAACATGAAATTACCCGCGTGGATTGCTGCTTTTTCCAGGGCGTGGTCAGGGTTGTAGGGCTGCTTGTGATTAGTTTTTCCGGTGATGCGGTAATACTTAATTCCCGTATTGATCCTCTGGCCGTTCGGGTGAATATACGGCTTGATATAGTCATAGTCCAGGTCCCACCCGATATCCCGGTAGTATTCTCTATAATCAAAATCCCCCGGGTAACCCTCATTTACACTCCATACCTGTTTTGATGTTTCCGTATCGCGGCCGAAGGCGGCAACGCCCGAAGGACAGTAAACAGGCGCAAAAACACCGTATTTCGGCCTGGTTTCGGCATGCATTATCCCATGTGTGTCAACAAAAAAGTACTTTAAGCCGAATTCTTCCAGGATAAAGTCGTCACCTGGGTTATAACCACATTCCGGAAGCCAGATACCCCTGGGTTTTTTCCCCATGAGTTTCGTGTACAGGTCCACAGCCACCCCTACCTGGGCCCTGATGCTTTCCCGCCTGATACCCAGCAGGGGAAAGTATCCATGGGTAGCTCCGGAGGTGATGATTTCCAGTACACCGTAATCCTGCAACTTCTTGAAGGCATTTAATACATTGCGATGGTACCGGTCATGAAACGTCCTGCTGGCATTGATAAACAATTTCTTGTACATACGGGCCAAACGGTGGAATTTTGGTTCCCACCTGGTCCGTTCCTCTTCTTTTTCGGCCAGTTCGATGAGCCTGGTGATATGTTGGGAATATCTCTGCTGCAGCAGCTCATCGGTCATCATCGACATCAGCGGAGGAGTTATGGACATCGTTATCCGGAAATCCACCCCGTCCTTAACCAGCGCTTCAAATATGTGAATTAAAGGTATATAACATTCGGTCATTGCTTCAAAGAACCATCTTTCTTCCAAAAAAAACTCATGTTCGGGGTGCCGAACATAAGGTAGATGGGAGTGCAGGACTATGGCCAGGTATCCTTGCGGCATTTAATCATTCCCTTCATTTGTGTTATGGTTTCTCCCGTTGAAAAAGCTCCGGCGAACTCGGAGCGTTGAATCCGATCCTACCATATAATTTACGTTCATTTTCCGATATCATCAACCACTCCGGGTCGCTCTTATCTGAAATGCTGTTGCGCGGTGTAAATGTGTAGTTTGACCTTGCCACGACTACGTATGTGCCGTCATTCAGTATTCTGCCCAGGTCCACACAATAAGTCCTGTTGGGTACCCCTACATGCAGATACCAGCTCCTGGCAAAATCATTGATTATTACGTCGTAAAAACTATTGGCATTAAGCCCGTTAAAATACTCGAGCCCGGTAACATCGTAAACCCTCATGACCGGTAGGGAGTTTTCCCACCGGCGGCCGTAATTATGTTTAAGCAAACTTTGTTTTTCCTCGCTGATATCCCAGTAAGCATATATCCATTCGGGATCCCTGGCCATTATTGTTATTTTATCATCATGATAACCCGCCGGCAGTTCAGGAATAAATTCATGCCGGGGCTCCGGAGGAAACTCTATCCTGGGAAACAGTTCCCCGGCAGATTCAAACCTTTCGTTTTCCCGAGGCATGGTGGGAGATGGAAGCGCCTTAACAGATTTCTTATTCTTGTCCAAAACAAAGTAAAGAACTCCGCCGAGGATGGCAGCGCCGAACAGCAGTATTAACCCCACAGTATCCAAATTATTCACCAACCCCTCCTCCTTTTCCCCGTGGGGAAGACCTAAATCCCGTGCGGTTATTTCACCGGGCTTTGTGGAATAATGTTATTGACTTTTTTATTATATCTCGGAATTGAAAATTTATTTAGGCAATACCCTATGTCATGATTGAATAATGTAGGAAATTTCGGTTCCGCAGTAACCTTTTGAAACCGGAATGGGGAAGAAGTGGATGCCAAGAGAGATTGTTCTGGGAAATGGTTCAATGCTGGTAAATTTTGACCGGGAACTGAATATGAGAGATTTTTACTATCCCCAGGTAGGTTTAACCAATCACATCCGCGGGCACCGCAATAAACTAGGTGTTTGGGTTAACGGGAGGTTTTCATGGGTTGATGACAATCGCTGGCAGAGAAAACTAGGGTATAAAAAGAGCACCATGATCGGCCAGTCCGAAGCAGTTAACCACGACATCGGCGTCGCTTTAAGGATTCACGATGCCGTACATTTCCGGACCAGTATGTTTTTGAAGAAAGTGGACATCACAAATCTGGACAGCCAAAAAAGAGAATTCCGGATATTTTTTTCCCACGATTTTTCCATAAATGAATCGATTGTAGGCGATACCGCGGTGTTTGACTCTACCAGCCAATGTGTCTGCCATTATAAGCGGGACAGGTACTTTTTAATCAACGGGAGAATCGGCGAAGAAGGATTATTCCAGCATTCGGTTGGACTCAAAAGGTTCGGTGGCGCTGAAGGCACCTGGAAAGATGCAGAGGACGGAATTTTGGAGAAGAACCCCATCGCTCATGGGCCCGTTGACAGTGTGGTCAGTTTCCGTGCGGTCCTGGATGGGCAGGCGACCGTTTCCCTATATTACTGGATCATTGCCGGAAAAAGCCTGGCGGAAGTCAGGCAGGGCAACGATTTCGTGCTTGAACGGGGAACAGAAAGGTTGTTTGAAGAAATTGAGGCCTACTGGTCCGCCTGGCTCCACAAAAAAGAAAGGGACTTTTACGACCTCCCCGAGGAAGTTTCGGAAATGTTCCACAGGAGCCTGCTGGTCATCAGAACTCAGATCGACAATAACGGGGCCATTCTTGCTGCTACGGATTCCGATGTGATACTGTCATATCCCGACCATTACAATTATATGTGGCCCCGGGATGGGGCGTTGGTGGCCTATTCCCTTGATTTGGCCGGGTATCCGGAGATATCGGCCAAATTTTTTGAGTTCTGTGCCCGCATAATTTCAGAAGGCGGTTATTTTTATCAGAGATATAACACCGACGGGACTCTGGGCTCCAGCTGGCACCCGTGGATACAGAATGAGAAGGCCCTGTTGCCCATCCAGGAAGACGAAACTGCCCTGGTCTTGTTTGCCCTGGGGGTCCACTACGACCTATACAGGGATATAGAGTTTATAGAGTCTCTCTATCAGCCCCTGATTATCAGGGCGGCTGACTTCCTGATTGCTTACAGGGATCCTGTGACCAAACTGCCCCTGCCCAGTTATGACCTCTGGGAAGAGCGGAGGGGTATCTTCACATTTACCTGTTCGGCTGTTTACGGCGCTTTAACGGCAGCCACATCGTTTGCTTCTCTCCTAAAGGATGAACCAGCCTGCCGCAAATATGGTACCGCGGCTCAAGAAGTGCGTGATGCGATGGAACGGTTTCTTTACTGCCCGCAGTTGGATAGGTTTTTGAGAGGGGTTTATCCTCTTAAGGATGGGGGCTACGAAAAAGATTTCACCCTGGACAGCAGCCTTTACGGGCTATTCGAGTTTGGGGCTTTTCCTGCCGGAGACCCGCGGGTAACGGCTACCATGAATGATGTCAGGGAAAACCTATGGGTTAAAAGTGAAGTAGGCGGACTTGCCCGCTATTCAGATGATTATTACTGTAAAAAAAGCGATGATATTGAATGTATACCCGGTAACCCCTGGATTATCTGTACACTCTGGTTAGCCGAGTGGTATATTGAAGCTGCAGCCAATCTGACTGAGTTGGCCCAGGGCAGACATCTTATCGAATGGGCCGTCAAATACGCCCTTCCCGGCGGCGCTCTTCCCGAACAGGTTCACCCATACACCGGAGAGGGGTTGTCAGTTGCTCCCCTGACATGGTCGCATTCTACCTTTGTCCTGGCTGTGGAAAAGTACCTGGAGAAGTACAGCAGTCTTAAGGGAGCGGTACACTAGATATATTTCGGGAAAGCCGGTAACTTTACAATTTATAGAGGTAATAAAATATTATGAGTAGAATAAAGATATTAAATTATTTATCTAAAGGGTGGGGTATCATAAATGCAAACTGGCAGCTTTTCCGTCCCGCCAGGCCAACCCAAATGGACACAGTGGGATATAGCCGCTGTAATGGGGATACTGCTGGGGATGATCCTGGTTTCCAGGGTTTTCAGGGATACATTCAGGCGGGTGATCTCCGCCCTGGTTGTAACAGGTAATGACCCGGCCACTCTGGCTTTATTTTTGGGAACTGTTGTTCAGGCCACCATAATAATTTCGGCAGTTCTCCTGCTGACCCGCCGCAGAGGAGCCACCGGAGCTGACCTGGGGTTGGTGTGGGACCACTCCCGCAGAAACATATGGATCGGTCTTCTCGGTGGACTGTTCTCAGGTATTATTATCTGGATTATCACCATATTTATATCGTTTGTTTTTGGACCCCCACCGCCCCAGGATGTGGAGCGTCTACTTGGCGGGTTTAAAACCGGGCGGGATTTGCTGCTCCCTTTTATTGCTATCTCGGTCCTGGCGCCGGTAAGTGAAGAACTTTATTTCCGGGGGATGGTCTTTCCTGCTTTAAAGGCCAGGTTTGGCTCCCTGCCGGGAATGGTCATGTCTGCCCTGTTTTTTGGAGTCCTTCACCTCGATCTCTACAGGCTGTTCCCAATCACTGCGCTTGGAATAATACTGGCTTACTTTTACGAAAAGACCCATTCGCTGGTAACCTCCATAGTTGCCCACAGCACATGGAATACATTTATGCTTTTAATTCTTCTCATAGCCGGCAAAAGCATTCAATAGTTTTTAAACGCCTCAGTCAACATAGATTTCTTCTTTACATTCCGTGATATTATCGATAGTGAACGGATGAGTGCAGGCAAACCGCTTTTTATCCGTCACTGTTGGTCCCACCAGTTCCCTGAAGAACGGTATTTCAGCGTTTTCTTCAATAATCTGGAATCTTTCATTTGCTATTCGGTAAGTAAACATATAGTTTACAGAGATTTCCGGGTCTCCCGACATGACGATGATATCGCCCTGTTTCTGCAGGTTGAATATATACTCCAGGGGGTGTTTTTCGCCGCGGGGAAAGATTAGGAATCTTGCCTCGTACTGCTCCCCGGATAATTTGTCCAATGTAATGTACCCCAGCGGGATGCTTACATTTTTGGCCACCGGAATGGGTTTACCGGTAATTGGTTCATTGCCAAAGTCTATTTTGAGATCACCGAAGGAAACAAATACCGGATTGCTGTCCATCGCAATTATTAGATAATAAAAGTAGTCATCGAAAGACAGTTCCTCTTTTAATATCACCTTAGCCCGATCCCCGGCATCCGCCTTTATTATCAGTCTTAAACGGGCCTGCCGCATAATGGATTTTACGGATACATTGACATAACGTGAAAGGAAAGAAACATTCCTGAGCTGAACCGGGGGCGGGATAAGAGGGCTCATCAGGTTATTTCCAAACGGATAAATAGCGTTTTTTAACAGGTAACGGTAAAATATAAGGATACCCAAGGCCAGCAAGATCGGGATCAGGTACGCAAGCATGGCTGCCGGCCCGGACCATCTGAACCCTACGCCCAGGATAGTGACCCAGGATATGACTACTACAACAATGGTGAAGTTGATATAGTGGACTATCATGCGTCCGGGAGTATCGGGAAACAGGTAATGCATCTGGTATTTTTCAATCAGCTTATACATCCTGCCGGTTATATTAACATCCCCGTTATATGAAAGGTCAAGGAACTCCTCAAGAATGTCCTGGAGCCTTTCGACCCTTCTCTGGACTGTCAGAGAAACGAATATTCCCACCGAACCCAGAAGGGTGGTCAGAGCGGCACAGATGGATGTCAGGACACGAAGGTAGGACTGTGAGTCAAACATCAGTAACCCTCCGGGTTAAGTCTCCAGGTTAAAACGGGCATTTTTAGCAGTTGATGCCAGCTGTTTCTGGTTTTTCTCCCTGGCCTTGTTTTCCAGTACCCGCAGAGATGACTGGGTATTGGCCGTCGGCAGTCCTTTCAGCGCCGCAATGCGGCCCATGCCGGCCAGGGAATCGATTATTTCCCGGGAAGCCAGGTAGTATTCTCTGTCCAGCAGAAAAGACCCGGCGTTGCGCAGGCAACTGCATAAATAATTCCATATTTCTTCCTGGAAGGGAAAATCCGGCAGAAGGCATCTTTTGAATATCATCCTCAGCCGGTAGAGG
>DDKP01000037.1 GCA_002339745.1 Firmicutes bacterium UBA2595
ACCTTGACTGCCTTGACCGGGCAATCCCGGATACAGGAGTAGCATGCCTTGCACAGATCCTTTTTGGTCTTAACTACTGCCATCGGTTCATCACTTCCTAACCGAAACAAATTAAAAATTGTCTAAATTTTGGACACTTCCAATGATTATATTCCCTGTAAGTTTCAAAATACCTTCCGGCATTTAAATGTAAAATATTTCATACCTGTCCGCGCATACCGAAAAATAAAGTACTGACACGGCGCCAAGTTGCGTTTTGCTCTGATTCATATAAATTCTCCTCTCAAAATACGGGCTGTTCAAAAGCGGTACAGCATAAGCTGCACGTCGCTTTTGAACAGCCCGCATACCCCTTCTGGGTATGTATATATTTTAAACAAAACCCCCAAGCTGTCAATTCATCTTGGAGGGTGAAAATTCCTTTCGGCGACATATTTTTCAGCCATAAATCCCGCTATGGCTCCGTCGCCGACAGCTGTCGCGATCTGCCTTACTTTCTTGTCACGCACGTCCCCTGCCGCGAAAACGCCGTCGATGCTGGTCTTAAGGTCCTGATCCGTCATTATATAACCCCATTCATTTAGCCGGACCTGGTCCCCCAAAAAACCGGTGCGGGGCTGCATGCCTATGTAGACAAAAACACCGTCCGTAGGTATTTTGCCGGTTTCCTTGCTCTTGAGATTTTCAATCACAACGTTCCTGACGGTGGCCTCCCCTTCCACTTTCCGCACCTCCGCATCCCAGATAACATCTATATTCGGATTTTTAAAAAGCTCATCCTGGGCTACTTCCGAGGCCTGAAAATGATCCAACTGGTGGATAACAGTAACATGCGCGGCAAACCTGGTAAGGTACACGGCTTCTTCCACGGCTGAGTTGCCCCCTCCCACTACCACCAGTTTTCTGTCCTGGTACATGGCCCCGTCACAGGTGGCACAGTAGTGTACTCCCCTGCCCCGGTACTCCCGTTCACCTTCGGCGGGTAGCCTCCTTGGTTCGGCCCCGGTGCAGATAACCACACACTTGGCGTAATAGTCGCTGTCTTCGGTTTGGACGTATTTGATGTCTTTGGTCAGATCAACTTTCTGTATTTCTTTTAGGCTGTCTATTGTGGCCCCAAAAGACATGGCCTGTTCAACCATATTCCCGATGAGGTCTACACCCCTGACTATGCCGTTAGTGCCGGGATAATTGGAAACATGAAATGTAGTGGCTACCTGCCCGCCGGGAAGCCCTTCGTCAATAACAACAGTCTTCAGTTTGGCCCTGGCCAGATATATGGCCGAAGTAAGTCCTGCCGGCCCGCCGCCCAAAACAAGAGCGTCACAGTCGTAACGGCGGCGTTCTGTTTTGGGGCATGCGCCATCCAAAACCTGATCAATAAGGCTCCTCAATTCGGTTTTCTTAATATAGCCTGTTAGGCGTTGGCAGACTTCTTCCCCCTCTTTGTAAAAGAGTACTGTCGGGCTGCTATTTACTCCCAGCCTATCTGCCAGCTCCCTGTTTTGCTGCCGGTATATCTTGACGAATTTTAAATGACCCTGGTATTTTTCGGCCAGCCGGTCGAATATAGGCGTTAACGCCTCACAGGGCGGACATTCGTCGGAATAAAAGTTGACGGCCACCGGCAGACGGCTTCTGACTACGTCCTGTTCGAAATTTGCAGTATCGGAATGCACCAGAAAATCTGTCACCATAATCCTCCAAGGATAAGACTTGTTTCTTATAGTGGGTTCGACGGCTGCTTTAAACAAGGCAGTAATTAGCCGAAACCCCGTCCACTGCTTCCAGTTCGTGTACAAAGTCGGAAATTTTCTTCCGGTCGGCTTCCATCGCTACGGTGATAATACCCGTGTAACGGTCAAAGCTGGGCACACCCATCCGGGAGATAACTGCATCCCCGTAACGGGTGATGATGTTTTGGACATCATCTGCCCTTTCTGCCCTGTTCTCCACTACAATCCCTATAACACCGATTTTGTACATAATATTTTCCTCCCAAATTCCACTGGCATCCCTTAAGCTAAATCCTATTATTTCCATAATTCATATCACTATACGTTCCACGAATTCCTGTCTGTTGAGATAATAAAAAAATTTGCCGATTCTATCACCAATTACCGGCAGTTGTTAATAAAATAAAATATAGGAAAATCAATTATGTCGACTGTAAAGGAGGGTTGATAATGTATTATAGAGGTCATATGTACAAAGGTATATGCCCGTATTGTGGAGGGATGCACCCGGCGGCGTACTGCCCGATGATTTATCCGCCTGCAATACCCGCGCCGCCCATGCCAACCATGCCGATGCCGCCGGAATATCCTCCTCCCGTCATGCCGGGAATGGAACAAATGAAGGATATGATGATGAAACACCACAAGATGCTGGAAGAGATACATCACGATGTCAAGGAAATCAAGAAGATGGTCGAGGTCATTTATACCAAAATGGCTAAAGGGTAAATACGAGAAAAGGTCAGATGAATTCCTTCACTCCGGAAGACATTTGACCTTTTTGCCTGTACTCTAACCGTCAATTTCGAGAAGGCTTCTTTTTATTTCTTTAACAACCATGGGATCTTCTTCATTTTTAAGTGCCAGCCTGAGAGCTTTAATTCCTTCCATGTCACCGATTTTCCCCAGCGCCCACGCTGAAACCGCTCTCATGACGGGACGACTGTCTGAAATCATGATATCTATGATCGCCGGGACAGAACCCGTATCTTTGAGGTTGCCAGCAGCAATGACAGCATTTCTCTGTACAGGCGTTCTTCCTCTCCAGGCCCCGGAAGTATGCCCGAACCTCTTTTTAAATTCGGCGTTTGTCATGGAAATTAGATCTGATAACAGGGGATACGCCTCCTCATAACCATGTCTAAACTCATGGTGTGCGGCCGGCTGAACCTGTTTGTTGTGTGGGCAGACTACCTGGCATATATCACACCCGTAGAGAGTGGTTCCCATCAGTGTCCTTAATTCTGGCTCAAACAGTTCTTTGCTTTGGGTCAAACCTCCCAGGCACCGGTCCGGGTCCAGGTTGTTATCATTATCCAGGGCTTTTGTGGGACAAGCTTCCAGGCACTGCCGGCACCTTCCGCAGTCCCCTGCAAAAGGCTGATCCGGAGGAAAAGGAATGTCTGTAATAAGTTCTCCCAGGCACACCCAGGATCCATACTCGGGAGTCACCAGCAGGGTATGCTTCCCGAACCAGCCGAGACCGGCCCTGACAGCAATGGCTTTTTCCAGGATTTCTTCTTTATCCGCCATAGCTACGGTCTTTGCTTGCGGCGCCCAGGACAGGATAAATTCTTTCAGTTTCTGTAACCTGTCCATCACTACGGCGTGATAGTCCTTCCCCCTGGAGATAAAACTGAACCGTCCCCTGGCCTCTCCATTCCGGTGGACGGCAGGATCATGGCATGGATAGGAAACCGCCACCGAAATTATGGATTTGGCGTCTTTCATATGGAGTAACGGGTTAACCCTCTTTTCCGGATCACCCTCGTCAAGGGCATACCTGTATTTTTTGTTCCTCCGCCGAAGAAGCCGGGGAAGGTGGTCAAACAACGATTGGGCATCCGTAAACCCAATCTTGTCAATTCCGATGGAGCCGGCGTATTCCTTAATTTTTTCTTTAAGTTGGCCCCAATCCGGGTTGGGCATATATTATCCACCTATCCTGATAAATATTATTACAAAAATAATTCTTCTAGTATATAATTCTCCTAAAAGGCCCTTTTTACCTGTTGGCTATCCCCCAGAACTTTTTATATCAGCTATTCTTAATAAAAACAAATTTCACATCAAGTTGTGATTTATCTTACAGTTTTTCTCTTCTGCCTGGGCTATACTTAAAACATCCGAGGGAAGAAAACAAATTAAATGAAAGCTAAGGAGGCTGATTTTAT
>DDKP01000029.1:0-357 GCA_002339745.1 Firmicutes bacterium UBA2595
CTGAGGTCAGGACTTTGACCCGTTCTTCGCGCACTAATTTGACTTCCTTTTCAGCTACAAATGTCCCAATACCCCGAACAGTCTTTATTATCCCTTCCCGCTCCAATTCCTGATAGGCCTTGGCTATTGTATTGGGGTTAACGGTCAGTTCCATGGCCAGCTCGCGGACTGACGGCATCTGGTCCCCGGCTTTCAGCAGGCCGCTGGCAGTGGCACGTTTAACCTGGTTGATTATCTGCATGTAGATAGGAACACCGCTAGACGGGTCGGCATGAAACCACACCGTTTTCACTTCCTCTCACTGTATTAGTGCACTAATACACCATTATTATAATCCCTTTGTTGTTTAATTGCAAC
>DDKP01000029.1:686-10310 GCA_002339745.1 Firmicutes bacterium UBA2595
TTGCAACTATTTTAGAATTTTGCTTTCCCAAAAAGCAGAGGGCGCTGGATTACCAGCACCCTCTGAATAGATCACTAACTAAATTATAACTTAGAAAAGGTTACCGAAGAAACTGTATTCGGCTACCAGTGGAGCAAGGATAAGGGATATTGTACCCATAACCTTGATCAACGGGTTCATGGCAGGTCCGGCTGTATCCTTAAAGGGGTCGCCTACTGTATCCCCAACAACGGCAGCCTTATGGTTATCACTGCCTTTCCCGCCCAGTTGTCCGGTTTCAATATATTTTTTGGCATTGTCCCAGGCGCCGCCGGCATTAGCCATAAACAGGGCTAACAGTACGCCGGAAGCAGTACCGCCGGCTAGAACAGCGCCCAAAGCTAAAGGCCCAAGGATAAATCCGACCAGAATCGGAGTCCCGATAGCCACGAGACCGGGAGCAACCATCTGCCTAATAGCAGCACGGGTACTGATATCAACGCAACGGGCATAGTCAGGTCTTGCATTGCCTTCCATCAGGCCGGGTATTTCACGGAACTGGCGGCGTACTTCGGCAATCATATCAAACGCGGCCTTACCGACAGCCTCCATAGCAAAGGAAGCCACCAGGAAGGGTACGGTTGCGCCTATGAAAAGACCGATAATAACTATGGGGTTAAGGATGTCGATACCTGTTCCGGCTAATCCTGCCGATTCGGCATAAGCTGTGAACAGGGCAAGGGCTGTTAATGCGGCGGAACCGATAGCAAAACCTTTTGCCACAGCCGCAGTAGTATTCCCAACGGCATCCAGCTTGTCAGTGTTCTTCCGGACCTCCGGTCCCAGTTCGGCCATTTCGGCAATACCGCCGGCATTGTCGGCAACAGGTCCAAATGAGTCAATAGCTACTACCATACCTGCAGTCGAGAGCATACCCATGGCAGCCATGGCAATACCATAGATACCTAGGCCTTCCAGGGCGTTCTCGGCAAAGAAATAAGCAGCCCAGATAGCCACAACGATAACAAGAATCGGGTAAACAGTTGACTTTAAACCAACTGCAAGACCTTTAATGATATTTGTGGCAGGTCCGGTCTGGGAAGCTTCAGCAATTTCCTGGGCCGGGCGCATATGATAAGAAGTATAAAGTTCAGTTATGTAACCAATAGCTACGTTTGTTACCAAACCCATGACGATACCCACAAAAATCCCTACGGCAATGTCACCAAACATAGCTTTAGCCAGTATGAAGCCCACAATAGCTGTAATGATGTTGGTTCCCCAGAGACCGTAATTGAGAGCGGCCTGCGGGTTGGACTCCTCGCTGGGCATCCTCACAAACTGAGTAGCTATGATGGAAGCAATTATTCCGATAGCGCCAATCATCAGGGGGAACAGCACACCCTGAAGCTGAAGCCCGTAATCTTTCAGCACGCTGCCGCCGATAACCATTGCAGCAATAGCAGTAGCAGCGTAGGATTCGAACAAGTCGGCGCCCATGCCGGCGGTGTCGCCAACGTTGTCACCAACATTGTCTGCAATAACGGCAGGGTTCCGCGGGTCATCTTCGGGAATGCCTGCTTCAACTTTACCGACCAGGTCCGCTCCTACGTCAGCGGCTTTGGTGTAGATGCCCCCGCCAATCCGAGCAAAAAGAGCAACGGCGCTGGCGCCAAAAGCGAAACTGTTAATAACCGCGGGAATTTTGAAGGCCAGGTAAAGACCGGAAACACCGGCCAAACCTAATCCGGCAACCGACAGACCCATTACAGCGCCGCCGCGGAATGAAATGGTCAAAGCTTTACGGATACCTGTCCGGGCTGCATTGGTAGTCCGGGCGTTGGACTTGGTCGTACTGACCATTCCGGCATAACCGGCGAAAGCAGACGCAACGGCGCCAACCAGGAAAGAAACAGGTAATGCCAGTCTTCCTGTTAACCCCTCAACTTGGGAAGCAGCTTCCGGATCCCCATGAGTAAATAATTCGACAGGAACGAAGAATAATACTATAAAGATGATTGCAACGATTGGAGCCAAGGTCTTGTACTGGCGGTTGAGAAACGCCATGGCGCCCTCAAAGATGGCATCTGACAGTTCCTTCATCCGGGGTGTTCCCATATCCTCTTTCAGGACGCTGCTGAGGAACAGGAAGGCAACAATTAATGAAAGAACCCCTGCACCCAAGGAAATCCAGGCCAAAGCAATAGTAGGTTCACTGAAACTCATTAGACACTCTCACTCTCCTCTTCCTAATTAATTTTTCAGTTTTTCGGGACTCTCTCTCTGTTGTCCCTGACATCATAAAGGCTCCTGGTCAGTATAGAAATACCAGGAATATATAATTAATCACCCCCCTAACCAGGATAACCCATGATGGTCAATTATACCACAGGGTGGACAAAAATACAATAAAATTCGAGGTAATATAGAGAAGATTCAAAAACTTTTGACAGGAACAAGTCCACCCCCTAATACTCTATAGAGGGCAGACCTGTTATATGACTATTTTTTTATGTTGTAGAAGGCTTTTATGCCGTTATACTGTGCAATGTCACCCAGTTCTTCCTCGATCCTCAGCAGCTGGTTGTACTTGGCTACCCTGTCTGTCCTGGAAGGCGCGCCGGTTTTGATCTGTCCCGCATTCACGGCCACAGCGATATCGGCAATGGTGGCATCCTCGGTTTCCCCTGAACGATGAGAAATCACAGAGGTATAGCCCGCCCGCTTGGCCATTTCGATGGCATTGAAGGTCTCGGTGAGGGTGCCGATCTGGTTGACTTTAATAAGGATGGAGTTGGCCGTGCCCGTTTCTATTCCCCGGCTTAACCTTTCAGTGTTGGTGACAAAAAGGTCGTCCCCTACCAGCTGTATTTTTTTGCCCAGGCGGGAGGTCAGTTTCTGCCATCCTTCCCAATCATCCTCGGAAAGACCATCTTCAATGGAAATAATCGGATACTTCTCCAGTAAAGACTCATAAAAATCAATCATTTCATCAGAAGTCTTGATTTTGCCCTCTCCTTCCAGGACGTACCTGCCGTCCCGGTAGAGTTCAGTAGCAGCAACGTCCAGGGCCAGCATGATGTCATCACCGGGGTTATACCCGGCCTTGGCTACAGCCTCCATGATAACGGCCAAGGCCTCTTCATTTGACTGCAGGATAGGGGCAAAGCCTCCTTCGTCGCCAACGGCTGTATTTAAGCCTTTTCCTTTCAGGACAGATTTGAGGCTGTGGAAAATCTCGGCGCCCATTCTCAGAGCTTCGGCAAAGTTGGGCGCTCCTACCGGCATGACCATAAACTCTTGGATATCCACATTATTATCGGCATGCTTGCCTCCGTTTAAAATATTCATCATAGGGACCGGAAGCTGTGTGGAATTTATCCCCCCCAGGTACTTATACAGAGGCATTCCCAGCGCATTGGCAGCTGCCTTGGCCACAGCCATGGAGACACCCAGGATTGCGTTTGCCCCCAGGCGTCCTTTGTTGGGCGTTCCATCCAGGTCAATCATCGTCCGATCCAGGCCTACCTGGTCCAGGGCATCTAAACCAATGACCTCGGGAGCAATGACGGTGTTAACATTCTCAACCGCCTGCAGGACCCCTCTGCCCAAGTAACGCTCCTTGTCTCCGTCCCGGAGTTCCACGGCTTCATAAGCGCCGGTTGAGGCGCCCGACGGTACGGCTGCCCTTCCTATCGTCCCATCTTCCAGCAGCACGTCAACTTCAATAGTCGGGTTACCCCGTGAATCCAGGATTTCGCGGGCATAAACTTCACCGATAATAGTCATTTCTCATAACCTCCGATTCAAATTGTTTGACTTTATTTATTTTCCGTTTCCGTATATATCGTCGACTGGTAACCGGCCGCAGTTTACCGGCAAAAGTCAACTGATTAACGACTTACCAGTCATTTCCGGGGGTATTTCCATTCCGAAAAGTTTCAGTATGGTAGGAGCAATATCCTCCAGCCGGCCAGGCTGCAGCCGGGCATTCCTGTGCCGGTCATTGATGTAAATAAACGGTACGGGGTTAACAGTATGTGCGGTTTGAGGCTGCCCGGTATCCGGATCTGTCATCTGTTCCACATTCCCGTGATCAGCTGTCACCAATACAATCCCTGTTTTCTCCTTGACCCGCTCTATTATCCTTGATAAACAGTCGTCAATGGCTTCAACTGCCTTGACAGCCGCTTCCATCACACCGGTATGACCGACCATGTCCGGGTTGGCAAAATTCAGGATAATTACATCAAATTTATCAGACTCAATTTCCTTCAGTACCGCTTCCGTAACCTCATAAGCACTCATCTCCGGCTTAAGGTCGTAAGTGGCCACCTTCGGCGAAGGAATGAGAATCCTCTCTTCGCCGTGGTTAGGCGGCTCCACGCCGCCGTTAAAGAAAAAAGTGACGTGGGCGTACTTTTCGGTCTCGGCAATTCTGAGCTGCCTAATTCCCCTCCCGCTCAGGTATTCTCCCAAGGTATTTACGAGAACCTGAGGTTTGAAGGCCACGGGAGCTTCAATGGTCTTATCATACTGAGTCATACAGACATAGAAGACCTTGGGGAAACCCTCTTTCCGTTTAAACCCCGAAAAGTCGTCATCCACAAAGGCCCTGGTGATTTCCCGGGCCCTGTCGGGCCGAAAATTGTAGAATATTACGGAATCCCCGTCCCGAATGACAGCTACCGGCTCCCCGGTTTCTTTTATTATTACCGTTGGTTGAACAAATTCATCAGTTTCCCCGATTTCATAAGACTTGGCAACAGCCCCCGAAGCCAGGGTCGCTTTCAACCCCTCGCCAAAAACCATAGCGTTATATGCCTTTTCAACCCTATCCCATCTCCTGTCACGGTCCATAGCATAATACCTGCCCATGACAGTCGCAATAGCCCCAAGACCAAGTTCCCGGAACTTGTTTTCCAGGGAGTCTATGTACTCCCGGGCGTTGGCCGGAGGTACGTCCCTTCCGTCCAGCAGGGCATGGACATAGACATTTTCCAGGTCATGGGCCTTTGCCAGATCCAGCAAGGCATAAAGATGGGTGATATGACTGTGCACCCCGCCGTCAGACAAAAGCCCGATCAGGTGAAGAGACGACCTTTTTAATTTAACATTTTCGATAGCCGCCAGAAGCGTCTCATTACGAAAAAAGTCTCCTTCCCTGATAGCCTTGGAAATGCGGGTGAACTCCTGGTAAACTATGCGGCCGGCTCCCATGTTCAGGTGTCCCACTTCCGAATTGCCCATCTGGCCGTCAGGAAGGCCTACATCTTCTCCGCTGGCGCCCAATTGGGT
The DNA here is from genome assembly GCA_002339745.1 of Firmicutes bacterium UBA2595. GTDB lineage: Bacteria > Bacillota > Thermincolia > Thermincolales > UBA2595 > UBA2595. Next base: position 5,964 of record DDKP01000029.1, read on the forward strand.
ATGGGGATACTTATCGAGCAAGCTCCTGTAGTAGGGAGCATTAGCCTTGGCGACTGCATTGCCATCTGTCTCCTGTCGTATTCCCCATCCATCAAGAATTATCAGCATCAACGGTTTACCGTCAGCCGCCACATTACTACCTCCTATAAGAATCCAGGTGTTAGTTGCCAGGCGCCAGTCCTATTTATGGTCACTCGTTACTTGTCATTTGGTTACTTGTCACTGGCCACTGGCAGCCAGTCACTACCCATCATTCACTTATCACCGGCCTCTATACTTGATGATACCGGCGAAACTCCCGGCATCCAGGCTGGCCCCGCCAACAAGAGCTCCATCGATGTCTTTCTGGTTCATAAGCCCGGAAATGTTGTCCGGTTTAACACTCCCGCCGTACTGGATTCGGACCTGTTCCGCAAGTTCACTGCCATACATGCCGGCAATCAAATCCCTGATAAAACCTATGACCTGCTGGGCATCTTCGTCGGAGGCGGTTTTTCCCGTCCCAATGGCCCAGACCGGTTCATATGCCACTACCAGGTCAACCGCCCGGCTGTTCTCCAGGCCGGCCAACGCTCTTTCAACCTGGGTCTTTACCACCTGTTCAGTAATTCCCTGTTCCCTCTCATCAAGCCTCTCACCAACACACACAATTGGCCTGAGGCCGTATGAAAACGCGGCCTTTACTTTCCTGTTTACATTTTCATCGGTTTCCCCGAAATACTGGCGGCGTTCCGAATGGCCAAGAACTACATACCTGCAGCCCATTTCCTTCAACATGAACGGGGAAACTTCTCCCGTAAAGGCTCCCTGGGCCTCCCAGTGCATGTTCTGAGCGCCGACGGCTATATTCGTTCCCTCAACTGCTTCAATCACCGCATCAAGAGCCGTAAACGGCGGGCAGACAACTATTTCTGTATCCGTCACATCTTCAACCTGGAGAGCCAGCTCCCTTACCAGGGCAATAGCTTCCTCCACCGTTTTATACATTTTCCAGTTTCCCGCAATTATGGGCTTGCGCACTACCCTCACCTCACTATCTCATCAGCGCCTTAATTCCGGGCAGTTCTTTCCCTTCCAGGAACTCAAGAGATGCGCCTCCGCCGGTAGAAATATGGCTTATTTTTCCGGCGACACCCACCTTCTTCACTGCAGCAGCAGACTCTCCCCCGCCTACAACCGAGGTTGCGTTCGATTCGGCAACAGCTCTGGCTACTGCTTCGGTACCCCTGGCAAAAGGCTCCATCTCAAATACCCCCATAGGACCGTTCCATACTATTGTATTGGCCTGTTTAATCGCTTCCGAAAACATCTTCGCACTCTCGGGGCCGATGTCCACCGCAGCCCAGCCTGCGGGCACCTGATCTTTGGCCACCACCTTGTGGGCAGATTCAGGTGAAACAGCCTCTGTCACTACCAAATCTGACGGGAGAAGCAGTGTCACTCCCCTTCCCGCGGCCTTTTTCAGGGTTTCCCCGGCCAAGTCAACTTTGTCTTCCTCCACCAGGGAGTTGCCCATTTCATACCCCTGGGCTTTTAAGAATGTATTGGCCATGCCTCCTCCAAGAATCAGGGTATCGACCTTCTCGAGAAGGTTTTCAATAACACCGATCTTATCAGAAACCTTTGCTCCACCGATGATCGCCACAAACGGTTTAACAGGATTCGTAACAACCTTGCTCAAATATTCTATTTCTTTTTCCATTAGCAACCCAGCCGCTGACGGCAGCAGCCTGGGTACACCGGCAGTGGAAGCATGCGCCCTGTGAGCCGTCCCGAATGCGTCATTCACGTAGATATCCGCCAGGGAAGCAAGTTCCCGGGAAAAAGCGGGATCGTTTTTTTCTTCCTCCGGGTGGAACCTGAGATTTTCCAAAAGGGCAACATCTCCGGGTTTCAAACCTCCAACCACTTTTTTAGTCTCTTCACCAACACAGTCAGGGACAAAAATAACTTCCTTGCCCAGAATTTCACCCAGCCTAGCGGCCACCGGGGCTAAGGAGTATTTTTCGTTGACCTGTCCTTTGGGACGTCCCAAGTGTGAGGCCACGATGACTTTTGCTCCCCGGGCAGCCAGGTACTCAATCGTCGGCAAAGAGGACCTTATCTTATTATCATCAGTGATTATCCTATTTTCATTAATTGGCACATTAAAGTCAACCCTGAGAAACACCCGCTTGCCATTAATATCCACATCCTTAACGGAATCAATGTTCATAACTTTATTTCACACCCCGGTTTCCAAAATTACAATCCCTTACCGACAATGAAGGTTATCAGGTCAACAACCCGGTTGGAATACCCCCACTCATTGTCATACCATGCTATCACTTTGGCCATGTTACCCTCAATCACCATTGTGGAAGGGGCATCGACAATGGAAGAGTGGCTGTTTCCGTTGAAGTCCTTGGATACCAGCGGTTCTTCACAGTACTGGAGGATACCCTTGAGCCCTCCCTCAGCAGCAGTTTTCAGAGCAGCATTTATCTCTTCTGCCGCAGCAGACTTTTCCAGGTTAACAACCAAGTCGACCACGGAAACATTAGGAGTTGGCACACGCATTGCAAAACCGTTCAACTTCCCCTTAAGTTCGGGCAGGACCAGCGCCACAGCCTTGGCGGCGCCTGTTGTCGTGGGGATAATAGACATGCCGGCTGCCCTGGCCCTCCGGAGGTCTTTGTGGGGCAGGTCGAGGATCTGCTGGTCGTTGGTATAAGCATGGACCGTGGTCATCAGCCCTTTGACAATACCGAAGTTTTCATGGACAACCTTGGCTACAGGAGCAAGACAGTTGGTAGTACAAGAAGCATTTGAAATAACATGGTGGTTAGCCGGGTCATACTTTTCTTCGTTTACCCCCAGTACTATGGTAATGTCCTCTTCTTTACCGGGCGCCGAAATAATCACTTTTTTCGCGCCCGCCTCGAGGTGTTTGGCGGCATCCGCGCGTTTAGTGAAACGGCCGGTAGACTCAACCGCCACCTGAACGCCTTCCTCCTTCCACGGCAGACCTGCCGGGTCGGTAATAGCAGTAACTTTAACTTCCTTTCCATTCACAATAATTGTGCCATCCGCCGCTTTAACGTCGGCGTCAAGGATCCCGTGCACGGAATCATACTTCAGCAGGTGGGCCAGTGTTTTCGCGTCTGTCAGGTCATTAACCGCCACAATCTCAATGTCAGGATTGTTCAATGCCGCTCTGAATACCAGCCTCCCAATCCGTCCAAAACCGTTTATTCCAACTTTCACACTCACCGATAATTCCTCCCTTATTTAAATTTTTGTATAAGATTGATGGTTGCCCTTTACATATCTAGTGCCCTGAGTCCATCTGCTCAAGAATGGCCCTTCCGGCTCCTTCATCCGTAACCAGGACGGTTTCATGCCGGTTTGAAACCACAGCCAGTATAGCGCCGGCTTTTCTTTTTCCTCCCGCCACGCCAATTACATGATCGATGTTTTTCAGGTCGCTGAGCCTTATACCAAGACTGTGTATGGTTTTGACAATTGTACCGTCTTTGGCAAAATAATGGCCAAAAGCTTCCCCCACGGCCCCGGCCTTAATAAGCTGTCTGGTTTCTTCGTGCGAGTCCCCCCTGCTGACTGAAAGCTCTTCAGCATTTCCTATCCCGTGAATCAGTATATCGGCAGACTTAATAGTCCTGGTAATCTCCCTGATATGGGGATCCCTGCTCAATGATCTGACAGCTTCTTCGCCGATGTTGTCCGGTACATGCAGAAGCCTGTAAGAAGCCATAAGCTTTTTGGCTATTTTGGCCGCAATCGTGTTGGCCTGGATCTCCACGTCTTCACCAAGCCCCCCGCGGGCCGGGACCACCAGGACATTGTGAGGGTAATTGGAGGAAATAACCGCGTTGGCAACCTCACCTACCGTCGTCCCGCCGGTAACGGCAATCACGCTTCCGCTCCTTATAACATCCAGGAGATACTTGGCTGCAGCCCTGCCAAGCTCCTTTTTTACCATTTCTTCCTCGTCGGAATTACCGGGTACCACAACCACGTCTCGCAGCCCCAAACGTTCCTTTAGCCATGTTTCCATGTCATTGATTCCCCGCAGGTGCTTAATGAAGTCGGAAAGCTGGTGGACAAGGTATTCCCCCTCGTCTGTCAGCCTAACCCCTGTCGGATTACCTTCAAGAAGCCCGTGATCCTTTAGAAAATCCAGTTCTGTGCGGACAACCCGTTCTCCCAACTTAAGAGTGTTAGCCAGTAACCGCCTCCCTACAGGCTGCGAATGTGATACATATCGCAGTATAGTATATCTTCTTTCCAACAGTTCTATTAACTCGGGAGCTATCTTTTGCTGCAGGGTAATAATATCTCTCATTC
>DDKP01000029.1:10740-13411 GCA_002339745.1 Firmicutes bacterium UBA2595
ACCTGGATATATTATTCTTCATCATCCTATCAAATTCCTCTCAATAATCCAAATTTTTCTTAAAGTGATTTAGTATCTTCTCCTCCTGGAAGTGGGAAGTATTCCAATCTCATCCCTGTACTTCGCCACAGTACGCCTGGAAATATCAATTCCCCTATTATTCAGGATATCGGCTATCTTCTGGTCGCTGAGCGGCTTTTTGGGGTCTTCGCTGTCCACCAGTTCCCTGATAATTTTTTTGACCGCCTCAGCGGATGTAGAAGAACCGTGAGTATTGGAAATGCCGCTGGAGAAGAAAAACTTCATTTCAAAGAGACCTCGCGGGGTCTGCATGTATTTACCGGCAGTGGCCCTGCTTACCGTGGATTCATGCACACCGATGGTGTCGGCCACCTGCTTAAGATTCATGGGTTTCAGGAATTTAATTCCCGACTCAAAGAAGTCTCTCTGGAAATCAACGATGCGCCTTGCCACCTTATACAAGGTCAGTCTTCTCTGTTCAATACTCTTCATCAGCCAGGCCGCCGAGTTCAGTTTGGCCTCCAAAAACTTGCGGCCCTCCGGATCCTCAAACGTACCCCTGACCACTTCCTTATAGAACGGATTAATAGTTAACCTCGGTATGGAAACGTCGTTTACCAGTACAATATATTCACCTTCAACCTTTTCAATCACGATATCAGGAACAATATATCTCGTATCATCGATATGGGAAAATCTCCGGCCAGGCTTAGGCTCCAGAAGCCTTAGGCTGTCAACGGCCTCCTGCATCTCTTTCAAAGAAACACCCAGTTTTTTGGCCACTTTTATAACCTTGCCCTCGGCAATTTCTTCAAGATGGTTGTTGATAATTTCTTTCAACAGTTCGTTGTTGAGTTCCAGTTGATCATACTGGAGCAGCAGACATTCGCTCAGGTCCCTTGCCCCTACCCCAGGAGGATCAAAGCCCTGGACGGTTTTGAGTACTTTTTTCACTACCGCCGGTGATATACCGCATTGGGCTGCTGCCTCCCCAACCGAACAGTGCAGGTACCCATTGTAATCTATATTCCCAATAATAAATTCTCCCACCGTTCTTTCCTCTTTATTCAACCCCGCCAGCCCCAGTTGGAACATAAGGTAGTCATGCAGTGTAGGAACTTCGGCAACGTAGCTTTCGTATTTTGGCCCCTCTTGACCGCTGGCAACCGATTTGTCCTTTACGTCTACGTCGCCGATATCGTCAAAGTATTGCTCCCAGTCAATGTCAAATTTTTCGGTTTCTTTTGTTTTTTGTGTTTCCGGAGAAGAATCATTCTCGACCTCGGGGGACTCTTCCACTATTTCCAGCACAGGGTTTTCCACCAACTGTTCCTCTATATATTCTTTCAGCTCAAGGGTTGACAACTGGAGAATCTTTATCGCCAGCCTAAGTTCAGGGGTCATCATCAGTTTTTGAGTTTGTTCCTGGGTAATCCCGAACCCCAACCGCATAAGTGCCACTCCCCGGTTTGATAATACTATATTCCTTCTTTGGAAAGCCGCGTTTTCCTGCTTTTTTTTGGCTGTTAATATAAGTTATTCAAGCAAAATATGTCCTTATGCCTTCGTTCTTTCTAAATCAGTTTTTTTACAGCTCTCTCTTATTTTTTCTGCTATTCTCTGGATTCTGCGTATCCTGTGATTAACTCCCGATTTTCCTATCGGCGGCTCCAGCATTTCGCCCAGTTCTTTCAAGCTTATATCCGGATGCCGCAGGCGGAGTTCGGCTACCGACTTTAAATTTTCTGGCAGTTTCCACAGCCCGACTGACTCATCGATCAGCCTGATATCCTCCGCCTGTTTCATAGCGGCGTTTACCGTCTTGTTAAGGTTTGCGGTTTCACAGTTAACCAGCCGGTTGACCTGGTTCCTCACATCTTTGTAAACCCTGGCATTCTCAAAGTTCAGGAGGGCGCTATGAGCCCCCATCAAATTGAGAAGCTTGATAATGTCTTCACTGCCCTTAAGGTAGACTGCCTCCCAGCTTTTTCTCCTGTTTACTTTGGCCGCCAGCCCATAGCGCTTCATCAGCTTACAAATGGACTGGCTATAGTTTTCATCACTGACAAGAACCTCCAGATGATAGTCGCCTTCCGGGTCACTTACCGACCCGCCTCCCAGAAACACCCCACGCAGGTATGCCCGTCGGCAACAGTCTTTCTTAAGTAACTCCGGTCTTATCTCATCGAGAAGCTGATTGTCATCGTCTATCATCCCAACCGTCCGGAGCACCTCAGCCACCTTTAACTGGGGGGCCAGCCTTACGAGGTAAATATTGTTCTTCTTTAGCTTGGTCTTTTTCTTAATCAAGATATCGCTGTTCACCCCAAACAGGTTTTTTAAGTAAGTAAAGGCCTTGCGGGCAACCGCTGCGGTCTCGGTTAACAGGTGCAGGGACATTTTGTGCTGCCCGCTGATCTGGATCATTCCGTCCATTTTAACCATGGCAGCCAGTTCAGCCATCTGGCAGCATTGCTTTTTGGCCATTACCCGGGCCAGTTCATTTTTAGTATTATTGGAAAAGGACATTTTGACTTCTCCTCCGAAAATGTTTAGTATATTATAGCATACTGACCCGTTTCCATAAACCGGCGGGGTATTACCAGTCCAACAAAAAACAGGGACTTCTCAATCCCTGTTTAGTCTGTTT
>DDKP01000014.1:0-4740 GCA_002339745.1 Firmicutes bacterium UBA2595
GCGGCGAACAAAGCTCCCCGTCTGGCGGAAAAGGGCGAGCCGGGAGAGGAAAGATGGATTGAGATGGAGCTGAAGCTCCTAGCTGATGTAGGCCTGGTGGGTTTTCCCAATGCGGGGAAATCAACTCTTATCTCACGGATTTCCGCGGCCAAACCGAAGGTAGCCGATTACCCCTTCACCACCCTGGTTCCCAACCTGGGAGTCGTAAGAATGCCGGACGGCAGCAGTTTTGTCGTGGCCGATATCCCGGGGCTTATCGAAGGAGCGCACCAGGGCGCCGGGCTGGGGCATGAATTCCTGCGTCACATAGAACGGACCAGAGTTCTCATTCACGTGGTTGACATGGCCGGGCCGGAAGGGCGCGACCCGCTTGAGGACTTCCGGACAGTAAACAGGGAGCTTAAGGCATACAACCCGAAACTGGCCAGACGTCCTCAGGTTGCAGCTGCCAACAAGATGGACCTACCTGATGCGGAGGATAATTTAAAGAGGTTTAAAGCTGAATTCGGTGATTCCCATGAGATATTCCCCATTTCTGCTGTTACAGGCGAAGGCATCGACTCTCTGCTGTTCAGGGTGGCAGAGGTCCTGACCACAGCTGGCCCGGCCGAACCGGTTGTGCAGGAAGAGGAGAAGGTTACCAGAGTCGCAGCCGCTCCCCGTTTTTCCGTGCTCAGGGAAGGCGAGGTTTTTGTTGTTGGGGGAAAGGAAATTGAAAGGCTTTACGCCATGACCGACCTGTCCAATGAGGATGCGGTCAAGCGTTTTTTGAGGATATTAAAGGTTATGGGGGTTGAAGATGAACTGAGGGGCCAGGGCGCAAAAACCGGGGATACTGTGAGAATAGGCAACCTTGAATTTGAATTTTTTGAGTGAATGGAAAACCAATAACCCACGATTCACTACCCCCTACACCTGACTTATGCTATAATAAACTTTAATAATCATGCTGACGACGCGCTGGAAGCCAGGGAACTGGTGAAGGTAAGAGTATTAAACGATTGCCATAATATTACCTGCTTGAATAGAGGGATTGAAGTGGATACGGATGTAAAAGTGCTGCGCAATTTTGAGAATATCAAACGCCTGACCGTAAAAGTCGGGTCTACCACCATAAGTTACCCCAACGGGAAACTGAACATAAACCAGATGGAACTATTGGTCCGGGAACTGGCTGACCTGCGCAACAGGGGTAAAGAGGTTATCCTGGTGACTTCCGGGGCTGTCGGAGCAGGAATCGGCAGGCTGGGACTGGGGAGCAAACCCAGAACAATACCGGAAAAGCAGGCAACGGCCGCCATTGGCCAGGGCCTCCTGATGCACATGTATGAAAAGCTTTTTTCAGAGTATGGAGTGGTAGTGGCCCAGATTTTGCTGACTAGGGAAGACATCATGGACCGGAAGAGATTCCTCAATGCCAGGAACGCTATTAATGCACTCCTGCAGATGGAAGCAATCCCGATTATCAATGAAAACGACACCATTGCGGTAGATGAGATAAAATTCGGTGACAATGATAACCTCTCAGCCTTGGTGGCCAGCCTCGTGGACGCGGAGCTTCTGATAATGCTTTCAGACATAGACGGGCTCTATACCGGTGACCCGACCACCGATAAAGACGCAACACTAATCCCAGTAGTAAGCGATATAGATTCCGAGTTGGAGAAGCACGCCGGAGGATGCAGTTCCCTGTTGGGCACCGGCGGGATGGCCACAAAGCTCCAGGCTGCCAGGATAGCCATTAACTCCGGGTTCCCGATGGTCATTGCCCATGGCAGAGACCGGAAGGTTATCAACCGGATACTAGGCGGGGAGCAGTTAGGCACTCTTTTCCTGCCGAAGGAATACAAGCTACACAGTAAAAAGCGCTGGATAGCATTCGGGTCTAACGTGCAGGGCAAAATTTTTATTGATGAAGGCGCCCAGAAGGCTCTCATTGAAAAAGGCAAGAGCCTGCTGCCCACAGGAATACTGGGGGTTGAAGGGGAGTTTGATGTAGGGAACACGGTAGGGGTCTTCTGCAATGACCGGGAAGTCGGCCGGGGAATCGTCAACTATCCTTCAAGGGAAATACTCAAGATTAAAGGAAAGAAGACCAAAGACATTGAAAAACTGTTGGGCCATAAGGACTTTGATGAAGTAATCCATCGAAATAATTTTGTGTTGAGCATTTAGGGGGAGATAAAGTTGGTTAAAGATGAAGTGATAAGTAAAGCTGCCAAGGCCAAGGAAGCTTCCAGGCTCATGGGGGCCCTATCTACTTCCGTGAAAAACCAGGCTCTGCTGATCATGGCCGAGGAACTCCTGGAAAGGGCCGATGAAATTGTGGAAGCAAATAAGATAGACATGGCCAAAGGCAGGGAACGGAGGCTTTCTTCGGCCCTGCTTGACCGTCTGCTTTTGACCGAGAGGCGGATAGATGAAATGGCGGAAGGCTTGAAAGCGATTGCCATGCTGCCTGACCCGGTGGGCGAAGTAATTTCAATGTGGAGAAGGCCCAACGGGCTGCAGGTGGGAAAAATGAGGGTCCCAATCGGGGTAATAGGTATCATATACGAAGCCAGGCCCAACGTAACAGTAGATGCCGTCGGGCTGTGCCTGAAGACCGGAAACACTGTGGTCCTGAGGGGTGGGTCCGAGGCTGTCAATTCGAATAAGGCTATTACCAAGATTATTTCGGAAGCGGCAGTGAGGGCCGGAATACCTGATGGAGCAATCCAGCTGATTGAGACTACCGACCGCGAGGCGGTCAATATTCTCCTTAAGCTTAATGAATATCTGGATATACTGATTCCCCGGGGTGGAGCAGGCCTTATCCAGACTGTTTTGAAAAACGCCACGGTGCCTGTAATTGAGACCGGTGTGGGCAACTGCCACGTATATGTGGACAACGAGGCCGAACTGAAGATGGCTGAGAAGATTGTCATTAATGCCAAAACCCAGCGCCCGGGAGTCTGCAACGCTATGGAGACTTTACTGGTTCACAGGGATGTGGCTGCCGATTTACTCCCTGGCCTGCTGGGGACACTGAAAAACGATTACGGGGTGGAAATAAGGGGATGCCCGGAAACCAAGGCGCTGGTTAACTGGGTGCAGGACGCCACCGAGGATGACTACTATGCGGAGTTTCTTGACCTGATCCTGGCTGTTAAGGTTGTGAATGATATCGATGACGCCATGAACCATATTTACAAGTACGGCACCAAGCATTCGGAGGCCATCATCACCACCAATTACAACAAAGCCCGGCAGTTCCTGCAGGAAGTCGACGCGGCAGCAGTTTACGTTAACGCGTCCACCAGGTTTACAGACGGGTACCAGTTCGGTTTCGGCGCAGAAATAGGGATCAGCACCCAGAAGCTCCACGCCAGGGGACCCATGGGTCTGCCGGAACTGACCACCATCAAATATATTATTTTGGGCGACGGCCAAATAAGGGAATAACACAGAGACAGAGCCCTCTGTGGGTGGAAATTATTATGAGCATTCTGAAAAAACACAGGATAGGAATAATGGGCGGGACTTTTGATCCCATCCATTATGGCCATTTATTCATAGCCGAGTGTGCCAGGTACAGGTTCGGGCTTGCTAAGGTACTTTTTATTCCCTCCGGGCGGCCGGTCCACAAGAGAAGAGTTAATGTCCTGGATGCAGTCCACCGGGTGCAGATGACCAGGCTGGCTGTTGAGTCCAACCCCTTTTTCGAGGTTTCTACGGTGGAAGTTGACCGGGAAGGTCCAACATTTGCAGTGGATACGTTGGAGCTGCTGCACAGTGAAGGCGGCGGCAGGGAGGAGTTTTTCTTTATCACCGGCGCCGACGCTATTCTGGATATCCTTACGTGGAAGGATGTCGGCCGGATTTTTGAGTTGTGCCAGTTCATTGCCGTGACGCGGCCGGCCTACTCCTTTGACCAGATGAACCGGGTCATGGACGGGCTGACAGCCGAACAGAGAAACAGGATTCATATTTATCAGACCAGCGGAATACTCATCTCGTCCACTGAGATACGGGACCGGATTGGACGCGGGGAACCGATCAGGTACCTTCTCCCGGAGAACGTAGAAAACTATATCGAAGTACATAAACTGTATATGAGACAATAGGAAAAGGATGCCAGAGTTGGCTCCCCTGGTACAGTGATAATTATTCCCAAAAGTTATGCTGAATAGAAAGGATACTTTTGAACATAATACTACTAGATTCAATGAATGACATAGCTTCCACATTTAATAGGTTCCGGTATCCAGCAGTTTATCCAGACAGCTGTCTGTTAAGTGGGCACCCGGGTTTCTGATGGAACCTAGGGTGTCTTTATATACTGGGCAGCAGCCAATGCAGTAGTCGAAAGAGAGGTGATGGGGAAGGTGGTCCGTACTTTATATGTGGGCAATCTTCCGTGGGGAACCAAGCGGGAGGAGCTCGAGGAAGCCTTCAGGGCACATGGAGAGGTGGTAGGAAGCCGGATAATCACCGACCGGGAAACCGGCCGTTCCAGGGGGTTCGGGTTTGTGGAGGTCAGTGACGAGGACGCCGACAGGATGATTGAAGCGATGAACGGAGCCGAATTTCAGGGCAGGGTTCTGACTGTGAATGAAGCGAAACCCAGAGCCGGAGAAGAAGCTCCCGAATAGAATCCGTAAAGCCTCCCCAGGAGACAGGGAGGTTTTATTTTATGCGTGTCGAAGTAATAGTGGAAGTAGTGGAAAGACAGAAAAAGCCCAGGAGTGGTAACCATGA
>DDKP01000014.1:5150-6478 GCA_002339745.1 Firmicutes bacterium UBA2595
GTGGTGGAAACAGCCGTCAAACTGGCAGAGCTGTATGGAGCAGACAGGGAAAAGGCCGAAACAGCTGCCCTGCTTCACGATATTGCCAGGGAATTCGGCAGTGACCGCATCCGGCAGTTGTGCCAACAATACGGGATTGCCGCAGACGAAGTGGAAAAAGCGGTCCCGGACTTGCTGCACGGGAAGCTGGCGGCATATATTGCCGCTGAGAGTTACGGCGTCCGTGACGGCGAAATTCTCGATGCCATCAGGTTTCATACTACGGGGCGCCGGAAAATGACAGTTCTGGACAAGATCATTTTTATAGCGGATATGATTGAACCGGGCCGGGATTTCCCCGGCGTTCAGCAGCTCAGGGAACTGGCTTGGCAAGATTTGGACAGGGCTGTGGTGGCCGGCCTTGACAATACTCTCCGCTATGTCCTTGACAGGGGCCGGTTAATTCACCCGGATAGTATTGAGGCCAGGAACGAACTGCTGGGCGGGGCTCAACCCGTTGGATAGAAGGAATTTGCGAATTTAAGGCGAATATGGTTAAATAACAGTAAATCAACATAAAATATGTTAAATAAAAAAATCCGGGAGGGAAATAAATTTGACCTTATCGCCAGAAAAGGTTGCTGTCTTTGCAGCCGAAGCGGCTGAAGATAAAAAAGCAAAAGATGTTGTCATCCTTGACATTCATGATATCTCGGTAGTTTGTGACTATTTTGTCATCTGTAGCGGGCTGTCTTCCACCCAGGTCAAAGCCATAGCCGAAAATATCGAGACCAAGCTGGAGGAAAAGGGGATCCGGAAACTGAGGATAGAAGGCTTCAAGGACGGGCGCTGGGTGTTGTTGGACTACGGTTCGGTAGTTGTACACGTTTTTCAGGAAAATGACCGTTTATTTTATAACCTCGAACATCTGTGGGGTGACGCCAAGGTGGTACATCTGTGACCACCTTTTTGAATTTAGTGGAGAGTGGGACTATGCTCCAGCTAGTTTATTGAAAGGAGTGAAGAAGGATGGGGCGAAGAACGGGGCTAAATTTGGGAGAAATACCGGCTACAAACGAGATATTAAAGAATGCCAGGCCGGCCGTTAATGTTAGAAGAGGTGACATGCTGCGCGGAAAAGTCTATAATGTTACGGAAAACGGGGCCTTTATTGTAACAGATGAAAACTATATCGGTTTTATACATTCCAGCGAGCAGACCCAGCTGTTACGGACAGGGATGATGGTAGAGGCCCGGGTAACCTTTGTCAGGGCTGACGGGCGAGTAAACCTCTCCCTGCGGCCCCAGAAGGAATTGGCCAGGGTGGTGGATGCGGAAAGAATCGTGGA
>DDKP01000149.1:0-1009 GCA_002339745.1 Firmicutes bacterium UBA2595
TTATGCAAGAATAATCATAGTCTTTGCCGTAAATCCAAATTTGACCATTGATAACCTGACACACGAGCAGTTGAGCAAAATCTACAGCGGAAAAATCACTAACTGGAAACAAGTAGGTGGACCTGACCGGGAGATTATTGTCCTCACCAGGGAGAAGACTGATTCCTCAAGACTGATTTGGAACCGGCTGATCAAGGGCTTCCAAGATTTAAAGGAGAGACCTGACGCAATTTTACTGCGAACTGATCAGGCAATGAATGAGAGCATTGCTTCTATAGAAAACAGTATAGGCTGGACCGACATGGGGGCTATCCAGACCGAAAAGCTGGAAATTCGTCCTCTTAAGCTCAATGGTGTTAATCCATCTTTTGAAATGGCGGTACAAGGGAAGTACCCTTACCTCAAAGAACTAGCCTTTGTAACCAAAGCTAATCCTGGCAAGGTGGCAGTAGACTTTATCAATTTTGTTAATGGGCCAGAGGGAGAAAAGATCTTGCTGGAAAGCGGCTGTATACCTGCTGTAGGCCACTGAACCCTTGTACCATATACTTCCGGTTATAATTGGGACACCTCGGGCCAACAATAATTGCATGAAATACCGGTTTTTACTCTACGGCTTGGCGGGCTGGATAATGGAGATAGTATGGACCGGGTTTGGTTCATTGGTCCGGGGAGATTTGAGGCTACAGGGCGTGAGTTACCTGTGGATGTTTCCGATTTACGGTCTGGCGGTTTTCCTGGAACCGGTTCATAACAGAATAAGGCGCTTTGTCTGGTATATCCGGGGGATGATCTGGACAGGGGTTATCTTCAGTATAGAATTCGTGACCGGTCTGCTGATTGAAGCGACGGTAGGAACTGTCCCGTGGGACTATTCGGATTCTGCCTATTCAGTGGCAGGTTTGATCCGGCTTGACTATGCTCCGGCATGGTTCGTGGTCGGTCTGCTGTTTGAACAGTTACATGACTTTTTAATGAAAGAACTTATCAGGTAGGGAGTGTCCCATAA
>DDKP01000149.1:1346-9839 GCA_002339745.1 Firmicutes bacterium UBA2595
ATGACTTATGCTTATTTCCGGCAGACCAGATGATCCGGAGATTAGATAATGGGGCAGTCCCTTTTTTTTGTATAAAATATGGTACTAACGGCAAGATTATGTTAGGTTATAGCTTGTTTATCAATTGTGGTGTATAATATGGCTAGAGTTTTTAGTTTCCAACCAACAATGGTATTTGCGGGGAGTCGGGATGAAACATCGGGATAAGACGGTTATCCAAAACAACAAAATACTGGTTATAATACCTGCTTACAATGAGGAACGCAGCCTGCCGGGCGTGATAGCCAGAGTGCGAAAGTTCCCCGGCATCGATGTTCTGGTAGTCAACGACGGGTCACAGGACGCGACTTCGGCGGTGGCAGAGAAAGCGGGGGCCAATGTGATTAATTTGCCCTTCAACTTGGGTATAGGCGGAGCCGTCCAAACAGGATACCTGTATGCATTTAAGAAAGGTTATGACGTGGCGGTCCAGGTTGATGCTGACGGGCAGCATAACCCGGATGACCTGATGAAGATTATTGACCCGGTCCTGCGGGAAAAAGCGGATATGGTCCTTGGATCACGGTTCGTGGAGACAACCGGCTATAAGGCTTCCCTTGCCCGAAAAATGGGGATACTGGTTTTTTCATGGGTGGTATCTTTTATCACTGGCCAGACTTTTAAAGATACGACCAGCGGTTATCGGGCTGTTAACAGGCGGGTAATTGAATTCTTTGCTGAAAATTATCCAACCGACTACCCAGAAGTGGAAGCCCTGGTTTTGCTTAACAGAAACGGGTTCAGCATTAAGGAAATCCCTGTCACTATGGCTCCACGGGAGTACGGCGAATCTTCAATTACACCATTAAAATCCGTGTATTACATGATCAAGGTGCTGCTGGCCGTTTTCATGAATCTGCTCAGGGCCCCTAAAAAGGAGGCTTAAGCGGCGTTGAAGGTTGATATTTTCTTTTTTTCCGCCCTGTTCAGCCTTATGTTTCTGGTAGTCGTTCTCGAGTTTGTACGCAGTAAAAGGCTGAAGGAACAATATTCTCTGTTATGGATATTTATATCCGTGATAATGATTGTTTTTGCGCTGTGGCGGGACCTGCTGGAGCGGGTGGCCTCCCGGTTGGGAATAGTATATGCCCCATCTTTATTGTTTATAGTGGGCATTCTTTTTTCTTTTGCGCTCATCCTGCATTACTCGGTAATTATTTCCAAATTACATACCCAGAATGTCAGACTGGCTCAGGAATTAGGTATTCTGAATAAAAAGATAGAAGACCTCAATAAACGGGTTGACGGGGGGAAAACAATTGAAGACAGTACTGCTGATCCTGTTTAATGTTGTTTTGCTTACTTCAGGCCAAATTCTCTGGAAAATGGGCCTTGAACGTGCAGGGGGCATTTCTGTGGAGAACATGACCCGGGTCATTTTTTCGCCCTTAATCCTGGCCGGCCTGGCCCTGTATGTCGTAGCCACGGTCGTTTGGTTTGTTGTCTTATCACGGGCGGACCTGAGCTTTGCTTATCCATTGCAGAGTACCGCTTACGTTCTCGGAGTTATCGCCGCCTGGCTTATTTTTAAGGAAATCGTCCCTCCTACCAGGTGGTTGGGGGTTGCGGTAATCATTGCCGGAGTGGCTCTGGTGTCTTACAAGTAGAACCATAATCGATACCTGACGGGACAACCGGGGTGATTGGATGAGCGAAACAATTATTTTTAGCGTACTCTTTATAATTATTTGGTTACTCCTGATTTATAACCGTAAGCTTAAACTCACGATAAAACGAAACACCCGCAGTATGAACATCTGGGAGCGCGGCGCCGGTTGGAGCCGTGACGACTGCCTCTGCGGCGCCCCGAGAGGGAAGTGGAAGGCCCTGGCCATGCAGCGCCCTGAAAACACATTACTCTTATTGTGCCCCGGCTGTGGGAGGTTATGGGAAGAACAGATGAGTCTTTACGGTAACAAATGGCGGTCTGTAGATTCAGCCTACGCTAAGGAGATTTATAATTATGCGCAAGAGGGGTCAGGTTTATAACGACTGGCATCACATATAACCGGGTTGTGCAGTGTTGAAAGGGGAATATTACTATATTCTGCATATTCCATGACGGATCGGCACATGATATGGAAAAACCGGCAAGGAGGAGTACGTAATTATGTCAAAGGATGAAGAAAAGACGTACAACGGGTCTTATCTCTACCGGCTCAATGAAGAACTGAGCGGTCAGGCCGAGATTGCCCCGTATTTTGTCGAATCTACCGCTGCCGTCGAGGAACCGGACGAACTGCCGGAAGGGACAGAGAACAAAGGAGAAAGCCCCCGGTAACAAATTTAAGTTTTATCTTTTCTTATAACCCTGCATCCGTGGGGTTGTTTTTTGGGCTGTTATACGACATTGGGCTGCAGGATTAATCTCATGCGTGATGAATAATATTAAGTATAGTTTGATGAGAAGGTGATGCTGTGCCCTATCAAATTGCCCAGGATACTTACATTTTTCAAAGTTGTATCTGGCAGACCAATTCCTGCGTAATTCTCAACGAGGCTGCGAACATTATAATTGACCCCTGCTATTTTCCCGTTGAGATTCAGGTTATCGAAGATTTTGTCAGCCGCAGGAAGAGTTTTAACAAGTACATAATATTTACCCATTCGGATTTCGACCATATTGTTGGGTATCAGTACTTCAAAGGGGCCAAGCTGCTGGGACACGGGGAGATGGCCCGTTGTGACAGGGAAGCCCAGGTCCTGCAGGCGAGAGAGATAGACCAGACATATTATATTAACCGGAAGACTCCATTTCTTTTTCCCGAGCTGGATTTAACGTTCGCTTCCGATTTTCGCGTGCCACTAAAGGGAGACGAACTGGCGCTTTTCCATGCCCCCGGTCATACGGCTGACAGCATTTTTATAGTGAGTACCGCAAAAAGGGTATTATTTGCCGGAGATTACCTGTCTGACCTGGAGTTCCCTTTTATTTATTTTGATTCCGGCGCTTACAGCAGAACTCTTGAGTTGGCGGAGAAAATAGTCAGGGACTTCCAAATAGAGATTGTTGTTCCCGGTCACGGGGAACTGGCCAAGGGAAGAGAGGAAATCTTCGAACGAATTAACAATGACAAGGAGTACCTGGCCAACTTGCTGGAAAATGCCCAGGACCTTTGCTTCCAGGGCCTGCAGGAGAAGGAAATCACAGAGGTATTAAAGGGAATAAAATATAGAAACGAACCCATCGAGGGCTCGATGCTCAAAATGCATGAAGAGAATATTAGATTGATATTAAAGGAAATACAGTCATTTTGATTGGCTTTGTTCGGGCGCATGAAATAACTTGAGGGGGTTGATGATGAAGAAAATACTTGAGTACAGGTATTGTTTTGTTTGCGGCAGGGATTCGAATATTGGCCTTAAACTGGATTTTGAACTCACCGAAACCGGCGCGCGGACTTCGTTCACCGCGGAGGAAAAGTTTCAGGGTTTTAAGGGTTTAGTTCACGGAGGAATACTCTGCGCCGTGCTGGATGAGGTCATGTGGAAGGCGATTAATGGTCATACGGGGGCAGTTACCGTGACGGTCAAGCTGGAAACCAAGTTTAAACGGCCGGTTTCGGTTGGAACCCGGCTTTTTGTGGAAGGCTCCGTTACCGGGCAGAAAAGGAATTTCTATGAGGCCAAAAGCAGTGTCCGTGATTCGGAAGGAACTGTGCTGGCCGAGGCTGTCGGCCTGTTTATAGAATTGGAAAAAGATAAAAAATCCGCCCTAACGGAAGCATTAAGCTAACGTTGCATAAAACGGAATATCAACGGTCTTTTGACCGTTTTTTTCTTCCCCGCGTAACGGCCTGAGTTAGCGTTCCCGAACTTCACGTCCCGGAATACTATATACGGGAGGAATATATTATGAAAAAAATACTCAAGTTTAAAAAGAGAGCAAATGCCGTGTTCGAAGGCGGGGGTGTCAAGGGAATCGGAATAGCCGGCGCTCTAACTGTTGCCAGCCGGTATTTTGACTGGGTGTATGTAGCGGGAACTTCAGCCGGGGCCGTAGTAGCTTCCTTGATTGCCGCAGGGTATACGGCCGAGGAAATCAAAGACCTGGTTTTTAATATTGACTACAGGCAGTTCGAAGATACTGATGTGCTCGGGCAGATCCCGTTAATTGGGCCGTTTTGGCATTTGAAATTCAAGCTGGGACTGTTTAAGGGGGACTATATCGAAGAATGGGTAAGGGAAGCCCTGAAAGAAAAAGGTGTTGAGCAGTTCGGAGACCTTGTGGTACACAGGAACGCCAGGAACCCTAAAGGACGCTACCGCCTGAGAGTGGTTGCCTCTGATATATCCACAGGAACGATGCTGGTGCTGCCCCAGGATATTGCGAGATACGGTATAGATCCTGACTACTTGGAGGTGGCCAAGGCCATCAGGATGAGCATCAGCATTCCTTTTTTCTTCCGGCCGGTTAAACTGGTTTACAAGGATGAAGACAACAGGCACAGGATTAGTTACATCGTCGACGGGGGCGTACTCAGCAACTTTCCGGTCTGGCTCTTCGACAAAGGCACAGGTACCGAAGGCTTACCGACTATTGGTTTCAAACTGGTGGGGCCGGATACTGGCAGGGAGAACGACATTCATGGTCCTTTTTCCATGTTAAAGGCGCTTTTCAGCACAATGATAGAGGCTCATGACAACAGGTTTATTGAAGAAAAAGCCTTTGCCAGGACAATTCCAATTCCGACCCAAGGAGTAAGGTCGACTGATTTTCACATTTCCCGCGATAAGATAGAAGAGCTTTTTCAAGCCGGTGTCGGCGCGGCAGAAGATTTTTTCAAAAACCGGAGCTATCGGGGCTACATGTTGAAATACCTCAATGGTTGAACATTATTTTTTCTGTTTTGCATTGAAGTGTTATGATTTTAAAATTTTCGTTGGAAGTGTTCCCCATTTGACTACCAAGTAGGCCATTGTGAACGAATATACCAAATCTGATCCCAACAAGGCCAGGTTTGTGACGGCATCTTGATGCAACACAGGTGCGATTTTCAGAGCTCGGTCCAATAGACCGATTCCGACTACCCATACAAAACCTGTGTAACCTATCGCCTTTAAAATCCAGTAGTCCTTTCCGGTAATTGATAGGAAATATACAAAGACCAGGGCAAAAAAGCCGCCAGCAGTGATGTCCGCGACGAAGCCGACTATGTAACCGGCAAAGGTGTGGAGAGCTTTACTGTTCAGAAAAAATTCGCCAGCTATAAGCAGGTAATGCGTTTTTGCTATGCCAAGTAAAAACAGAAGGTAACTGAATACAGTTTGAAGAATGCTTCCGATTATTCCTGCAAAAATAGCCCGGACAAACACTTAAGTAACCCCCTTAAAACTCTTTTTTTATATAGATTCCCATATCAAACTGGTATTATCCACTAGCAGTTGACAAACAGAATAACTGGACTTACCGGGTGCAGAAGTCTATAATTGAAGTGAACCGGAGTTTTTTTCGGCGGGAGGAGCATCAACTGAAGTAAGTGAAAAACAAACTGGAAGGGAATCACGGTAAAAAATTTACTGGAGAAAAATCCAATCCAAAGGCACAAACATGAAGTAAAAAAATATTTGAAAGGAGCTTTAAAAGTGGGTTTTTTCACTCAACTTAAACAGAGTTTTCTGGATTACGATAGTTACCGCGAGTTTGCTTTTCAAAGGAAGACAAAAACTTTTAAATATTTTTTTATTATCTTTTCCCTGGTTTTTCTTATCGGCGGCCTAAGATTTGCCGGAGAATTAAAAACAGGGTACAGCAATATTATCACCACAGTCCGGTATGATCTTCCGGAATTCAGTCTGAAAAACGGTGAATTGACGGTGGAAGGACAGCAGCCGGTTATAATGGGGGAAGGGAACAGCGCGGTCCTGGTGATAGACACAACCGGGAAGACTGATGAGTCATTCCTGGACCAGTATGTCGACGGGGTTTTTATTTTTAAGGACAAAATAATCATAAAAGAGAATCCCCAACTGAGGATTATCAAATTTGCTGATTTAAAGGGCCTTTCTTTGGATAAACAAAAGCTGATTGAACTGGCGCCGATGGTGAAATGGGTTTTTGTAGCCCTGGCTTTTTTTGGCTATGTTTTTGGCTTGATTTGGGCTTTGGTTACTACAGTGATCCTGGCCCTTGCAGGCTTATTTATAAACAGTATGATGAAAGGCCGGATGGTCTACAACAACCTGTGGAATATGGCAGTTTATGCATTAACCTTTCCCTGGCTGCTGGAAATGGTTAAAAATCTTGTTTATCCCGACCTCCCTTACTTCCAGGTAGTAAAATGGAGCCTGGCTATCTATATTCTTTACAAGGGTATTGAGTCAGCCAACAGGCCGGTAGTAACGGATGAACCTCCCCGCCCCCCGGAAGATGTGGTCATTTAGGGACTAAACCAGTTAGCCCCTATCTATTCTTGGATATTCCCTTTTTCCCCGAGGTCTTCGTCCGCCTCGTAGGGTGTAATCCTGTCACCCGCAGGTGTATAACCTGAAACCCGGTATTGCTCCCGTTCGGCGCCGGTATTGGCCGGGACTATTCCCCGCGTAGCCTTTTTCACTGCCTCTTCTTTGATTTCTCTCGATTGTTTTTCTTCCATTTCTGTTCCTCCAAATCAAAAATGACATTTTTTTTAGTTTGTCCGCAAGGCAGTTTTTTTATTTTGACGGGCAGGAGTTAATGTGGTAACATGGAATAACAACTCACAGTAGGAGGTGAACCTTGTGGAAAGGCGTATACTTGGGAGGACGGGTCTTAAAGTTTCGGCCGTAGGGATGGGCGGCATTCCTATCCAGCGGGTCAGCTTTGCGCAGGCTAAAGAGGTTACTGAAACAGCTGTCCGTCTGGGCATTAACTTTATTGATACGGCCAGGGCATACACAGACAGTGAGGCCAAGCTTGCTGAAGTCCTGGTTAAGCATGGGGACAAAATTATTATAGCGACAAAAACGATGGCCAGGTCAAAGGATGAAATGGCCAGGGATATTGAAAAGAGCCTGCAGAGTCTAAAGGTGGACTGCATAGACCTGTATCAGCTCCATAACGTAAAAGACGAGGCCACACTTAACCGCGTTCTCGCCCCTGACGGCGCTGTGGCGGCTCTCAGGGAAGCACAGCAACGCGGCCTGGTGAGGTTTATCGGTATTACCGGGCATATCCCCTCTGTGTTGGTAAAGGCAGTCCAAACCGGGGAATTTGACACGGTTCAGTTTCCTTTTAACCCGATAGAAACTTCCGCCGAGAAGGAGCTATTACCCCTAGCCAGGGAATTGAACCTTGGGACCATTGCCATGAAACCTTTTGCCGGAGGAGCTCTTAAAAACAAAGTCCTTACCCTGCGGTTCATCCTGGAGCAAGGATTCAGCACGGTAATTCCGGGTATGGATGAGGTTACCCAGGTTAAAGAGAATGTGACTGCCGGGCAAAACCCGGCGCCTTTGAATGATGAGGAAAAGGCTGCCCTGACGGCTGAAGTGTCTGTCCTGGGGAGTACCTTCTGCCGCCGGTGCGAGTACTGTCAGCCGTGCCCGAAAGGAATTGATATTCCGATGGTATTCCTGCTGGATGGTTATTGGACCAGGTACGGGCTGGAGGATTGGGCAGTTGACAGGTACCGCCCATTGAAAGTCAAAGCATCAGAGTGCATGCAATGCGGCGAATGTGAAGCCAGGTGCCCGTACCAGCTGCCTGTCAGGGAAATGCTGAAGGAAGCCGCAAGGCACCTGGAATCATCCAAGTAAGATTTCCATTCAACGTGAAATGTGAATAAAGAATGAAGTGGAAGAAGGTAAGGATATGAAAAGGCCGGTCAAAAGGAGAAAACCAGTTATACCAGCCCGTTTAGCCTTACTTTTTATATTTGCCCTGTATTATTGGGGTATTCAGTTTATTTTAAGAAAAACCAACCTTCAGTTGAGCCAGGTGGTGTTCAATCTTTTTGCGGGGGTATTTGCGGGAGCGGTCCTTCATGTGTCCATTGCCAAGTTTTTCGGACCCCTGTTGATCGGGCGTTCATTTTGCGGCTGGGCCTGCTGGAACGCTGCAGTCTTTGATATCCTGCCTGTGAGAAACCCGTCGAAAAAGCTGCCTGAAAAGTACTTTATGTATAAATACATAGTGCTGGTTTTCGTTCTTGGGATTCCATTTTTTCTCTTTGCCGGAGGACAGGGTTTTCAGAATCCGGAGGCCCAGTTCCGGTGGCTTCTGGCTGAAAATGCTGTCATCTATGCTTCAGGAATACTGCTGGCATTTTTCCTGGGGGACCGGAGGGCTTTTTGTAAATACCTGTGTCCTGCTGGCGCCCTGATGACGATTACTTCCCCCAGGAGTGTCATAAAGGTCGAGAAAAACCACCTGTCCTGCAGCAGGTGCCGTAAGTGTGAAGAAGTATGTCCAATGGATGTGCCGGTTCTCAACTATATTACCGCTAACCAGCGGGTTTCTCATCCCGAGTGCAT
>DDKP01000148.1 GCA_002339745.1 Firmicutes bacterium UBA2595
TAAAGCTCTTTTGTCAACAGGCCTCTTAGAGACAGCCATTTTTGCTTTCCTTTTCCTTTCCGCTGTTTCACCTAAAGAAACCCCGCGCATATAATGTAGTGACTCTTACACCAGCGGAGAGGAGGGTTTAGATGGAGAAAATACAATCCGCTCTTACAAAACATAAAAGAAGGTTACTTTCCTTAAAAAACGTTGTCGGGGTTGGAATAGGATACAAAGAGTCAGCCGCGGTATCGACCGGCGCTCCTAAACTGGGAGTTGTGGTGCTGGTCAGGCACAAACAGCCGGAACACGAGCTTGAAGCTCACCACATTGTCCCGAAGGACCTGGACGGGGTTGTTACGGATGTTATTGAAGTAGGAGATTTAAAGCTTTTGAGCAGGACGGAAAGGGGCGTACCGGCCCAGCCGGGAGTGAGCATCGGGCATTATAAAATCAGTGCCGGGACTTTCGGAGCTGTAGTCAAAGACCGTCAATCGGGGGAACCTCTTATACTTTCCAACAATCATGTTCTTGCCAACTCGACCAACGGCAGGGACAACCGGGCTAGGATAGGAGACCCTATTCTTTTGCCCGGGCCGCATGATGGCGGTGTATTGGACCAGGACATGATTGCAAGGTTATACAAATTTGCACCGGTGCAAAAAATTTACTCCCGATCGGCCTGCCCCAAGGCTGCGGCCGCTGAATTCTGGGCCAACGTACTGTGCCGGATGATGGCGCCTGCTTACGTTGTAAAAGTCATGAGGCAGGCGGAAGGGCCCAACACCATTGACGCGGCTGTCGCAAAACCATTGGATGGGAAGAAGCTCAACCCCAACATTATGGAATTGGGTGAAGTCAGAGGAGTCACCGAAGCCCAGATTGGAATGCCGGTAGTAAAAAGCGGGCGGACAACGGGTGTAACTAATGGTGCGGTTCAGGCCGTTGACGTTACAGTTCAGGTGGATATGGGCGATGGGGAAGAAGCAGAGTTTCATGACCAGATAATTGCTACTCCGATGTCCCAGGGCGGGGATAGCGGCGCCCTGGTTCTCGACAGGAATAACAGGGCCGTAGGGCTGCTTTTTGCTGGCTCTGAAAAAACCTCAGTATTTAACAAAATACAGAATGTTATGGAAAGATTAGATATAACATTTTAGGCCAATATGATATATTGGCTCCTTGCAAAAGGGGCCAATTTTTTGTTGGGGTAAAGATTCGAACGGCAACACCTTTTACCAATGTGAATTTTTGCCTTCTCAAATTTTAGTTTTTATGTTAAAATACAATTGTCTGGCTCTCTCTAAACCAGACCAATTGTTTTAAGCTTGCGAAGGATGTGAGGGCTGTAATGTTAAGTCGGAATATTACAATTGTTGACACAACGCTCAGGGACGGGGAGCAAACGGCCGGAGTTGTATTTGCCAATAAAGAGAAGGTCCGGATTGCCCGGCTGCTGGACGAAGTGGGGGTACACCAGATAGAAGCCGGAATCCCGGTAATGGGTGGTGACGAGAAAAGAGCCGTCAAAGAAATTGCCAGATTGGGTTTAAAGGCCAGCATTATGGGATGGAACAGGGCGGTTATATCCGATATCCAACACAGTATCGATTGTGGTGTAGATGCAGTTGCTATTTCAATTTCAACATCAGACATACATATTGAGCACAAACTCCAGACCACCCGTGAATGGGTTCTGGAAAGCATGGTCAAAGCAGTCGAGTATGCTAAAAAAGAAGGTTTGTATATATCTGTTAATGCGGAAGACGCTTCCAGGAGCGATATGGATTTCCTGGTGCAGTTTGGCACCATTGCCAAGGAAGCAGGGGCCAACAGGTTGCGCTACTGCGATACCGTAGGTATCCTCGAACCATTTTCTACATATGAGCGGGTGAAGACTCTCCGTGAACGGGTGGGCCTCGATATTGAAATGCATACTCACAACGATTTCGGGATGGCTACTGCCAATGCTTTGGCCGGTTTGAATGCGGGAGCCACGCATGTGGGAGTTACCGTAATCGGCTTAGGAGAGCGGGCCGGCAATGCGGCTCTTGAAGAAGTCGTCATGGCGCTTAAGCATATCGAAGGAATAGACCTTGGCTTTAAGACTGAGATGTTCAGGCAGTTGGCCGAATATGTCTCCCTGGCTTCCGGGCGCGAGCTTCCGGCATGGAAAGCTATAGTGGGGTCGAATATGTTTGCCCATGAGTCTGGTATCCACGCCGACGGCGCCATCAAGAATCCAAAGACCTACGAGGTATTTACTCCTGAGGAAGTAGGGCTGGAAAGGCAGATTGTGATTGGGAAGCATTCCGGCACCAAGGCGCTGATGGTTAAATTTTCCGAATACGGCATTAACCTCAATGAGGAAGAGGCCAGCCAGCTGTTAAAGAAAATCCGTTCCTCTGCCGTCGGTCTTAAACGGTCCCTTTTCGACAAGGAGTTGGTCTATATTTACGAAGATGTATTTGGCAGGAGAGTTCAATAAGAGAGTTCAATAAGGCGTTGAAAAACTTATCAAGTCGTGGTAAAATTAAGTGGGTTAAATGGTAATGAAATGAGGGCGTAACGCCCTTTATTTTTATAAATTCCGGTTTATATACGATAAAAACACAGAAGAGGTGAAAGACATGACTTTGTTCGAAAAATATGACATGCCGGCAGAAGGAGAAAGGATTACCGTTCGGGACGGAAAATTAAATGTTCCCGACAACCCCATTATACCGTTCATTGAAGGTGACGGGACAGGTCCCGATATATGGGCGGCGGCGCACCGGGTATTGGACAAGGCCGTGGCCAAGGCATATGGCGGAAAAAGGAAGATAGCCTGGTACGAGGTGTACGCGGGGGAGAAGGCATTTAACGTTTTTGGCGAGTGGCTACCGGCTGATACCCTGAAAGCAATTAAAGAATACATAGTGGCCATCAAGGGACCCCTGACCACTCCGGTGGGTGGGGGCATCCGCTCCTTAAATGTTGCCCTCAGGCAGGAATTGGACCTCTACGTCTGCCTGAGGCCGGTCAGGTATTTTGACGGCGTTCCTTCTCCTGTTAAAAACCCGGAACTGGTTGATATGGTTATTTTCCGGGAAAATTCTGAGGATATTTATGCCGGCATCGAATGGTCAGAGGGAAGTGAAGAGGTGAAAAAGGTAATAAGGTTCCTGGTGGAGGAAATGGGTGTCAGGAAAATCCGGTTCCCGGAAACTTCCGGAATTGGAATAAAACCTGTATCCAAAGAGGGAACCAGGCGGTTGGTCAGGGCTGCTGTGGAATATGCCCTCAAACATAACCGGAAAAGTGTGACCCTGGTCCATAAAGGAAATATCATGAAATTCACTGAGGGCGCCTTCAAGAACTGGGGTTATGATTTGGCCGAAGAAGAGTTTGGTGACAGGGTTTTCACTTGGGCCCAGTATGACAGGATCAAGGCCGAACAGGGGAGCCAGGCCGCGGATGAGGCTCAGAAAAAGGCGGAAGCGGAGGGCAAAGTGATTGTAAAGGATGTCATAGCTGATGCGTTCCTGCAGCAGATTCTTACCCGTCCTGCCGAGTATGATGTAATTGCTACCCTTAACCTGAACGGGGACTATATTTCAGATGCGCTGGCGGCACAGGTCGGTGGGATTGGTATTGCTCCAGGCGCCAATATAAACTATATCACCGGGAATGCCGTTTTCGAAGCAACCCATGGCACCGCACCCAAGTACGCCGGCCAGGACAAGGTTAATCCCGGGTCAGTATTGCTCTCCGGCGTCCTGATGCTTGAATACCTCGGCTGGCTTGAAGCCGCAGACCTAATTTACAGGTCCATGGAAAAAACTATTGCCAGCAAGGTTGTCACCTACGACTTTGCCAGGCTGATGGATGGAGCGCGGGAAGTAAAATGCTCCGAGTTTGCGGATGAGTTGATCAGGAATCTGTAAAGAAGTAATCAGTGGTCAGTGGCCAGATTATGAACC
>DDKP01000048.1 GCA_002339745.1 Firmicutes bacterium UBA2595
CTGACTAAAGGAAGATATGCTTTTGTCAGCCATCATATCGGAGACTTGGAAAACCTGGAAACTCTGGAGGCGTTTGAGCGGGAAGTAGTCATGTACAAGAAGCTTTTTCACGTGGAGCCGGACCTGGTGGCTTACGACTACCATCCCGAATACCTCTCTACGAAGTATGCCCTTGACCTTCCTGGGATTAAGAAAACAGGTGTCCAGCATCACCATGCCCATATAGCCAGCTGTATGGCAGAGAACGGGCTAGAAGGGCAGGTCCTGGGAGTTGCATTTGACGGGACCGGTTTCGGGCCTGACGGATCAATTTGGGGCGGCGAGTTCTTATATGCTTCCCTGAAGGATTTTAAGAGAGTGGGCCATTTAAAATACGTGCCAATGCCGGGGGGCGCCAGGGCTATCAGGGAACCGTGGCGGATGGCGGCGGGTTACCTGTATTCCCGGTACGGGCGGGATTGGAAAAAGCAAAAAGGAGCAGGGTTCCTGGCGGGGAAAAGCGAAATGCTCATGGGTGCGCTGGACGACATGATGGAGAAGAAGATTAATTGCCCGCTAACATCCAGTATGGGAAGACTGTTTGATGCTGTGGCAGCATTGATAGGAGTTAGGGATTACGTAAATTATGAGGGACAGGCTGCCGTTGAAATGGAGCAGATAGCCCGTAGGGCAAGGGAAAAGGTTAACATAATATATAGTTATGTTATCAAAGATAATGATATGGTCTGGGAGATTGATACCGGTCCGATAATCGATGAACTAATGGCCGATATTGAGGATAAAGCTGAACAGATGACTGTAGCCAGTAAATTTCATCATACTGTCAAGGATATCATTGTCCAGGTCTGCCGGATGGCAAGGGAGCGGTACGGTGAGAACCGTATATGCCTGAGCGGGGGAGTGTTTCAAAACATGTTCTTGATGGACATGGTCCACCGGGACCTGGAAGAAAATAATTTTGAGGTATTTATTCACCGGCAGGTACCGGCCAATGACGGGGGAATTTCTCTCGGACAGGCGGTCATAGCCGATGAAAGGAGGAAATTGGGATGTGTTTAGCTATACCAGGCAAAATCGTTAGCATCGAAGACAACCTGGCAGAAGTGGAAATAGCCGGTGTGATCCGCAGGGTAAGCCTGGACCTGGCGCCGGAGGCTAAATTGAACGATTACGTCCTGGTCCACGCCGGGTTTGCCATCCAGGTTATTGATGAGAAAGAAGCCTTAAAAACGCTGGAGCTGTTTAAGGAGTTAATGGAACATGAAGTTTCTTAAGGAATACAGAGACAGTAGGTTGGCCGGAGAAATTTTGGAAAAAATAAAAAAGATTTCAAAGAAACCGGTCAAATTTATGGAGGTGTGCGGGACCCACACGGTGTCGATTTTCAGGCACGGCATCAGGGAGATACTGCCTGATAATATCACTTTGATATCAGGCCCAGGGTGTCCGGTGTGCGTTACCCCTAACCGGCATATAGATGAAGCCGTTGCGCTCTGCCGCCTGCCAGAGGTTATTCTGGCGACTTTTGGCGACATGATGAAGGTCCCGGGATCAAAATCCAGCCTGGCGGCGGAAAAGGCGCTGGGAGCGGATATCAGGATTGTTTATTCTACCATGGATGCCGTCGATATTGCTGTTAACAACCCCGAAAAAGAAGTTGTGTTTTTTGGCATCGGGTTCGAGACAACTTCTCCGACGATTGCGGCTGCGGTACTGCGGGCCGAACGGGAGGGCCTGAAAAACTTTTCCGTGCTGGGCGCTCAAAAGCTTATCCCACAAGCTATCAGGGCACTGTTGGAAAACAATGAGGTCGGGATTAACGGGTTCATCCTCCCGGGACATGTAAGCGCCCTGATAGGGATTAAGCCGTATGAGTTCATCGCCCAAGATTTTGGCATTCCTGCGGTTATTATAGGATTTGAACCGGTTGACATACTGCAGGGAATATTGATGCTGGTTAAACAGGTTGAGTCGGGTACGGCCCGGGTTGAGATACAGTACAGCAGGGGTGTGCCGCCGGAGGGGAACCCTCACGCCATGAAAGTTCTTTTTACTGTTTTCGAGCCGGGCGATGCCTTGTGGCGGGGAATCGGAACAATTCCCGGAACGGGACTCAGAATCAGGGAAGAGTATCAGAAATATGATGCAGTTAAAAAATTCGGTATTGAAGTGGCTGAGAGCCGGGAACACCCAGGCTGCAGGTGCGGTGAAGTTTTACGAGGACTCATTACACCCCTCCAGTGCGGGCTGTACGGGAAGGCGTGCCTGCCGGAACAACCCGTGGGACCCTGCATGGTATCTGTGGAGGGAACCTGTGCCGCCTATTATAAATACGGGAAAAGGGGCTGAACAATTTGACAGAGAAGAATATACTGCTTGCTCACGGAAGCGGTGGCAGGCTGTCCCATCAACTGGTCAGGGAACTGTTTCTGCCAGTATTTGATAACGACGCCCTCAATAAACTCGATGACAGGGCCGAGGTGTTCGCTTCCGGCGTGAGGCTTGCCTTCACAACCGATTCATTCGTTGTCAGCCCGCCGTTCTTTGAAGGAGGAGACATAGGAAAACTGGCGGTATGCGGCACTGTCAACGACCTGGCTATGGGCGGCGCGGAACCGCTGTACCTGAGCGCCGGTTTTATTATCGAAGAGGGACTGCCGATCGACCAGTTGAAGGCTGTTGTGGAATCAATGAGAAAAACTGCTGACGAAGCAGGTGTTAAAATCGTCTGCGGTGATACAAAGGTTGTCGAAAGAGGATCAGCGGACCGGATTTTCATCAACACTTCAGGTATTGGGGTTGTGCCGGAAGGGGTCAGCATATCGGGCAGTCTGGCCCAGCCGGGAGATAAAGTTATTATCAACGGGTTTATCGGGGACCATGGAATCGCTGTAATGGCTGAGCGCCACGGTTTTTCGTTTACCGAAAAGGTTGTCAGCGACTGCGCGCCCCTTAACGGGCTGGTGAAGGCGATGTTGGAAGTGAGCACAGATATTCATGTACTGAGGGACCCTACCAGGGGAGGAGTAGCTACAACCCTGAACGAAATCGCTTCCCAGAGCAATGTGGGTGTCGTCCTCCGGGAGGATATGATCCCGGTACGGGATCAAGTGCTGGCTGCCTGCGAGATACTTGGTTATGACCCCCTTTATGTAGCCAACGAGGGAAAACTCCTGGCAGTAGTTCCCGCCCAATCTGCGGACAGGGTACTGGCGGCCATGAAAAAACACCCCTACGGGGTGGACAGCGCCATCATTGGCGAAGTGGTGGCCGACCATCCCGGTAAAGTAGTCCTGTCAACGGGAATAGGAGGCCGCAGGATAGTAGATATGCTGGTTGGAGAGCAGTTGCCGCGGATATGTTAAAAAGGTGTTTGGCAGGCCCCCTAACGCAAGCGAGAGGGTTGATCTCGGTAAAATAAAGGAAATACCAGTGAGATTGTCGAATAATTGCGTAAACTGTAACCAGAAGAGGAGATATCATGAAGATTGCTGTAATTGACGGCCAGGGCGGCGGAATAGGTAAGTATATTGTAGAAAAACTCAGACAGGAACTTCCCGAGGAAGTGGAAATTATCGCGCTTGGCACCAATGCCCTGGCAACAGCAGCTATGTTGAAGGCGGGAGCCAACGAAGGGGCTTCCGGCGAAAATGCCGTTGTTTTTAATACCACCAGGGTTGATTTAATAACAGGACCCATTAGCATTGTCATGGCAAACGCCATGCTTGGTGAGGTCACACCGAGAATGGCAGAAGCAGTTTCCAGCAGTCCGGCGCCTAAGATTCTTCTTCCCGTGACACGAGGCGGCTTTGAACTGGCGGGGCATAAATCCGAGCCCCTGCCGCACCTGATAGATGACCTTTTAAAAAAAATAAAGCAGAAATTGTGAAAAACCTTAAGTGCGCTGCATTTAATTTAGTTCATCAGCGCGGATTAGTATTTCCAGTTCTTCCGAGCCGGAAATCAGGTTTGTGTTGTGATGATTGCGCACAAAAAAAACCAGTTCCTCGCTGAGCCCGGCATTTTGGGCCATGGAGGCCCCGATTTTCCCATGATTTAGGTGGATGTAGAAGGCGTTGCGCAGCCGGGACATCAACGGGCTTTTTCCAGGTCTGGCCAGTTTTTGGGCTAAACCTGAGGAAAATTTCCTTACCAGCACGTACCAGATGCGGTCCGTCAGTGAGATCTTTAGGCCGGACTTGCCTATATCGTGCAGTAGAGCTGCTTTCATGAGAAGGCTGTGGTCCAGGTCGGGCCGCGCGCCGGCTATGACAGAGACTGTTTCAGCCACATTAACGCAGTGCTTCTGGACCGCGGGCTGCATCCTGTAAAAAAGCAGTTTTTCAATTTCATTCAGATAACGGTCAACAACTGCATGGTCTTTGGGTTCCATTTTCGCAAAAAGCGCTCTGAATAACTGCCGGCATCTTCTGATTATTTTGACCAAGACCTGTCCACCTCGCTATTCACTCCGTTTGTGCCCCGGAACGGTTTTATTCAGTATATCACAAGTTCAGGGAGATGTGAAATTTCTCATGAATAATTTTATTGTTCCCTAGGATTTACATACCGGACCGTTTGTAGTAAAATTAGAATAATAAACAATTGAAAAAACCTTCCGGGTGCAATAAAACGGGAATCAGGAAAAGCCTGAGCGGTCTCCGCCACTGTAGCCAGGGAACGCCTTACATGATGCCACCTTTTGGGGGAAGGCGTAAGAAGCGTGTTGATCTGGGAGCCAGGATACCGGCCCGGAGGTTAACCATCAGTCCTTCGCGAGTAAAGGATTATGGTTGAATCATCCGGCCAAACGCCTTTTGATAATACCATGTCCTCAGTCGTCAGTACTGGGGACTTAATATTTAGGAGCTGCAGTCAATGAGTGGAAAATTGATTTTTATTACCGGCGGTATCAGGAGCGGTAAAAGTACATTTGCAGAAAAGATTACTACCGATCTTGGTCAAAATGTAACTTATATAGCCACGGCACAGGCCCTGGACGAGGAAATGCTGGACCGGATAGAACTTCACCGGAAAAGAAGACCTGCCACGTGGACAACGGTAGAGGAACCCGTGAATACCACGGATGAGATTATCAAACACGGCTCCCAATCCGATGTAATACTGCTGGACTGCCTGACGTTCCTTTTGAGCAACCTGATGTTCAAAAAAGAAAGGGAAAAGGGAGGACAATTCAAAAAAGAATACCAAGGGGAGATTTTAGAGGAAATAACCTCGCTGGCTAAGGCAGCCAAAGAGGCGAAGGCCCATGTGGTAATTGTATCAAATGAGGTTGGGATGACACTGGTGTCAGATAATTTCCTCGGTCGGCAGTACCAGGAACTTGTGGGCCGGGCTAACCAGATAATCGCCGGCCTGGCTGACGAGGCTTACCTGGTTGTTGCCGGATACCCTATAGATCTCAAAAGAGGAAGGAGCAAAGATTTATGAAGACCAGATGCATTATGCTGCAGGGAACCGGATCACACGTTGGAAAGAGTGTGCTGGTGGCTGCTCTTTGCCGGATATTTTTGCAGGACGGGTACAAGGTAGCGCCTTTTAAATCGCAGAATATGGCCCTCAATTCTTATGTTACCAGGGACGGGGGAGAGATGGGCCGGGCCCAGGTTGTACAGGCTGAAGCCGCCGGCCTGGCTCCCAGCGTGCTTATGAACCCGGTACTGCTTAAACCGACCGGGCAGGCAACTTCCCAGGTTATTGTCCTGGGCAGGCCTGTGGGCAACATGTCAGCCAAGGAGTATCATGAAAAATATAACACCCGGGTCCTGGGCGTAGTAGAAGACGCATTGAACAAATTGAAGTCGGAACATGAAATCATTGTTATAGAAGGAGCAGGCAGCCCTGCGGAAGTAAACCTGCAGGCAACGGAAATAGTCAATATGAGAATAGCCAGGATGGCAGACTGTCCGGTGCTGCTGGTAGCTGATATCGACAAAGGGGGCGCCCTGGCCTCAGTTGTGGGTACCCTGGAACTTCTGGAACCTGCTGACAGGGCCCGGGTGGCCGGTATAATAATCAATAAATTCCGCGGTGATGTCAAACTGTTCCATCCTGCAGTGGAATTTCTGGAGAAAAAGACGGGTGTCCCGGTTCTGGGAATAGTCCCGTATTTTCAGGGGTTCAGGATCCAGGAGGAAGACACCATTCCGGAAGAAACACTCAAGGCTGGAATGAAAACGGTAGAAAACAAGTTGGATGTGGTGGTCATTAACCTGCCCCATATTTCCAATTTCACTGATTTTGACCCCCTTGAAGATGAGCCTGATGTCCAACTGAGGTATGTAGGCAAGGCGAATAAACTCGGCAATCCCGACTTGATTATCATCCCTGGCAGTAAAAATACTATTCATGACATAACATACCTGGAAAAAACAGGACTTGCTTCCCTCATTATCGAACAGGAAAAAAGAGGCATACCCATTATTGGTATATGCGGAGGTTTCCAAATTCTCGGGAGGGAACTGCATGACCCGCTACACACCGAATCCGAGATTGACAGCGTGAAAGGTTTGGGACTTCTGGATATGACCACAACCTTCTATCCGGACAAGATAACAACCCAGGTTCAGGCTAAGGTAATTGGTTCAGGGCCGTTCTTTAACGGGATGCAAGGCCAACTGGTGAAGGGCTACGAAATACACATGGGCCGGTCCGAAATTGGTGAAGGGGTTATTCCCGCCTTCAGGATAGTCGAGCGCTCAACCAAGGAAGTTAATATCCTTGATGGGGCTGTACGCCCCGACGGCAGGGTATTTGGTACTTATATTCATGGAATATTTGATAATGATGCTTTCCGCAGGCGCGTATTGGACGTAATCAGGGAGAAGAAAGGCTGGGGGCCGCTCGAGGTCAGTAACGTGCAGACTGTGTTTGAACAGCGGGAAAAGGACTTCAACAAACTCGCAGATGTAGTCAGGAACAGCATGGATATGGAAAGCTTATATGAAATAATGAATCTTGGACCCCGGGGGAAACAAGACCAGAAGTTGGGGGCTTGCTAAAAAATGTTTCAGGTGGCCGCTGCTTATCTTCTGGACCTGGTCATTGGAGACCCAAGACAGATCCCTCATCCCGTAGTCATAATCGGAAAAGGAATCGACTTCCTGGAAAGACACCTGCGTAATTCGGTTGCTCCATTCATAGGCTTGCGGGTTTCAGGAATCATCCTCACCGTGGTCACGGTAGGGGCGACATATTTTGTTATGTGGGCTGTGACGGAGGGACTCCAGAAACTGAATTTCTGGCTGGCGCTGCTGGCGAATATCTGGTTTCTCAGTACAACCATTGCGGTGAAAGGGCTTAGCGACGCCGCCATAGAAATATACAGCCTGCTCAATTCGGGGGATGTAGCGGGCGCCCGCAGTAAAGTCGGCAAGATTGTAGGCCGGGATACACACAGCCTGGATGAAAGCGAGATAACACGGGCAACGGTGGAGACAGTAGCAGAAAATATTGTCGATGGCATAATAGCTCCCCTGTTTTTTGCCTTCATCGGCGGCGTCCCCCTGGCCATGGCTTACAAAGCGGTTAACACCCTGGACTCCATGGTCGGATACAGGAACGAGAAGTACCGTGAGTTTGGTTGGGCTTCGGCCAGGCTGGACGATATATGCAACTTTTTACCTGCCAGACTGACCGGGCTGCTGCTGGTTTTGACCTTTCTCCTCACCGGCCGGCCGGTGAGGAGGGCTGTACGTATAGTATTGAGGGATGCCGCCAAACATCCGAGTCCTAACAGCGGCATACCGGAAGCGGCCGTGGCGGGGGCGCTGGGTGTGAGACTGGGCGGAGTAAACTATTACGGCGGAGTTGAATATCACCGGGCTTACATGGGCGACCCCGAAAAAAACCTGGATAAACAGCACATTGTTGAAACCGTCAGGATAATGCACGTGACTTCAGGACTGATGGTGGTACTGGGAAGCCTGGTGTTCCTCGGGGTTTCAGCGCTGCTGGGCCAGGTTCCGGTTTAATAAGCATTTTAAGGATGAAAACACGATGGGCGAACAGGATTTAAAAATTCCCAGGATAATGATTGCCGGAACTCACAGCGGGGTTGGTAAAACTACTATTACGACTGCTGTAATGGCATCCCTGGCACGGGCCGGGTATAAGGTCCAACCCTACAAGGTAGGTCCTGACTATATTGACCCTACCTATCATACCATGGTAACGGGCAGCAAGTCGCGCAACCTGGATGCCTGGATTCTGGGCGAAGATAACGTTTACCGGCTTTTCATTGTTTCTGCAGCCGGGTCGGATATAGCTTTGATTGAGGGAGTAATGGGGGTTTATGACGGTTCATCCGGGACGGCGGAAAAAGGGAGTTCGGCCCATATTGCCAAACTGCTTAAATGCCCGGTGATACTTATAGTTGACGTTAAGTCTATGGCCCGGAGCGCCGCGGCCATGGTCCTGGGATACAAGGCCTTTGACCCGGATTTAAATATCGCGGGTGTTATTTTAAACAGGATAGGCAGTGAACGCCATCTCAAGATGGTGAAAGAAGCTATAGAATATTACTGCGATATACCTGTGGTGGGATATGTAAGAAAAAACGCCAGACTGGAACTGCCGTCCAGGCATCTCGGCCTGGTGCCAACAATAGAAGGAGGGGAACTCCCCGAAATAGTCAACTCTCTGTCAAGCGAGGTCAGGGAAGGGATAGATATAAACCTGCTGATGGAGATTGCTCGCGGGGCTCAAAATTTAACCCCGGCATTAGAAAGGGACCCTTCCATGACTATGAGGGGAGATATTCAGGCACAGCATCAATCCGGGTCAGGCAAGGTCAGGATAGGTATAGCTTTTGACGAGGCGTTTTCATTTTACTACCAGGATGGTCTGGAGGCGTTGGAAAAGCAGGGGGCGGAACTGATCCCATTCAGCCCTTTACATGACAGGGCTCTTCCCGATGAAATTGGCGGCATTTATATTGGCGGCGGATTCCCTGAAATGTTTATTGAACAGCTTTCAGCCAATCATTCCATGGCTGGACAAATTAGAGAAGCGGGCTTAGCAGGGATGCCTGTTTTTGCGGAATGCGGCGGGCTTATGTACCTGGCAAGGGGTATCGTAGATTTCCAGGGCAAGGATTTCCCCATGGTGGGCCTGGTGCCTGGAAGATGCATAATGGAAAAGAAGCTGGTAGGAATGGGCTACGTGGTGGCTGAATCATTGTCCGATAACATATTGATGCCGGCCGGGGAAAAGGCAAGAGGCCACGAGTTTCACTATTCGCGGCTTGAACCGGACTCAAATGATATAAGCTATGCTTTTCGGCTAACCCGAAACAGGTACCGGGAAACAGTTTTGGACGGGTATGCCAGGGACAATATCCTGGCCTCCTATGCGCATCTGCACTTTTCAGCTGACCCGGGTCTGGCCCAGCGGTTTGTTGAGTTTTGCCGGCAGCATTTATCAAGCGCGCGGCAATGCGGGTGAAGGTAGTAAACCGGCGGGCTGTTACATATATATAAGGAAGTGGGAACATGCATATTATAAAAGAGTTTGGCCTGGTCCAGGTTTACACGGGTGAGGGTAAGGGCAAGACGACAGCTGCCCTGGGACTGGCGGTCCGGGCCGTAGGGCACGGGTTTAGGGTCCACATGATCCAGTTTATGAAGGGCCGGTGTTATGCCGGAGAGCTGTCAGTGGCCAACAAACTGGCCCCGCTTTTTACAATCAGCCAGTTTGGCCGCGGATGTAAGATTGCATCACTGATAAGGCAGGGTTACAAGAAATGCACCGGCTGCGGGGACTGTTTTGTCAAGGACAGGGGGCCTCAGAAAGAAGACCTGGAACATGCCCAGCTGGGATTACAGGAAGCCCTAGATTTTATGAAGGGTAATGCATGTGATATCTTAATTCTCGATGAGATAGGGAATGCTTTACGATACAAGCTGGTAACCGTAAAGCAGGTCATAGATTTAATCAAAATAAAGCCTCCAAACATGGAACTAGTTCTCACAGGACGCGGAATACCTGAGGAAATTTGCGAACTGGCAGACCTGGTTACCGAGATGAAAGCAGCTAAACACCCCTTCAAAAAAGGTGTTTCCAGCCGCCGCGGAATAGAGTATTGAGGTATATCTATGTGGTCTAGCTTTGTATTTGCCCTGCAGTTTTTAACCCGTATCCAGATTGCCAACCCGGAATTCGACTATCAGAAATGCGGCCGGGGCTCCGCTTTTTTTCCTGTTGTCGGCCTGGTTATCGGCCTGTTTCTGCTCGCTGTAAGAGAGATAGGACTTGTATTCTTTCCTCCCCTGATTACTGCCGTTTTCTTAATAATTACAGGGGTATTTCTTACCGGAGGTTTACATATCGACGGGTTCATGGATACCATGGACGGTTTGTTCAGCGGACGTGACCGGGAACGTAAGCTGGAAATCATGAAAGACAGCCGCATAGGGGCGTTTGGCGCTCTGGCTCTGGCCTGCCAACTCCTGCTTAAATTGGTTTTTTACACTGAGCTTTTAAAAACAAATACAGTCGGCTGGCTGTTGGCAGTTCCTGTGTTTGCACGGTGGAGCATGGTTTATGCCATCAGGTTTTTCCCCTACCTGAGATTACAGGGTTTAGGCAATCCATACTCCGATTGCACCGGAAACCGGGAATTTACCCTGGCAACAGCGGTAATGGCCATTACACTTGTTATGACATTACGTGAAGGAGCCCTGGTCTTTCTGGTCCCGGCTCTTCTGATTCACTGGTGGCTGAAGAGTGTAAGCCGTACTTTGGGCGGTTTAACCGGGGACATTTACGGGGCTGTAGAAGAGATTAGCGAAGTTTTGGGACTGGTTGCAGTTTACTTGGGTTATACTCGGTATCTGTTAAATTAAAGTAGAGGTAGGTATTAATATGCAGGGAATTGCGAGAGCAACCGGTACATGCGGGGAACTGGTGCAGGGTAAAATCGGACAGTGTAATTTTTTGGTTACCTGCCCGGTAGAAATTTATTCCGTGGTCAAAGTTAAACTAAACACGACCGGAACTATACAGGTTGACAAAAACATGCCAAAGGTTCGGCGCGCGCTGGATATGACTCTAAAATTCTTGGACAGGACAGAAATGGGAGCCGCTGTGATAGTATCTTCATCGATCCCGCACGGAAAGGGAATGGCCAGCAGCACCGCGGATATTACCGCGGCCTGCGCCGCCACAGCCGCTGCTTTGGGGACATTCATTACTCCGGCTGAGATTGCCGAAATAGCACTGTCAATTGAACCAACGGACGGAATAATGTTTGAGGGGATAACAATGTTTGACCATGTTCAGGGAAAGGTGGCCAGGGTCCTGGGTAAAGCGCCCGAACTGGACATAGTCATAGTTGACTTGGGAGGTGAAGTGGATACCGTTTTATTTAACGCAAACCTGGAACTGGACAAAATGAACCGGTTGAAGGAACACAGGATTATCTCTGCCCTCGAGAAACTGGAAAGGGGTTTGGTTTCCAGGGACACACAGCTGATTGGAGAGGCGGCAACGGAAAGCGCTTTTGCCAACCAGCATATTCTATATAAGCCTGAGCTGGAAGAGCTATATGAAATCTGCCGAAAGACAGGAGGAACCGGTGTAAACGTGGCTCACAGCGGTACTGTTGTGGGTCTCCTCTTTGAATCATGCCGGAATTTGGCCGGTAACGCCATGAGAATGTTATATGACAGGGGTTTCAGAAACGTCTTGAAGACCTGTATGTTGGACGGAGGAGTGGAAGTATTACTGGAGAGAGCGGGGGAGATGGCTTGGCAGAAATTAGACGCATACATGGAGGAAACATACGGGAGGCTGCGGAAAAGTACGGGCTGAAGGAAGCGGAATTCCTGGACTTCAGCGCCAACATCAACCCATTGGGACCTTCTCCCAGAGCCGTTGAGGCCATAGTATCAAATATAGAAGTGATTACCCGTTATCCTGACCCCGCAGCCAAAGTACTGGTAAATGCCGCCGCGGAATACACAGGTTTGCCTGAAGAGATGATTATGGCGGGAAACGGGGCCATTGAAATAATTTACCTGCTGGTGAAACTGTTAAAGCCGCGCAGGGCATTGATCCCGGCGCCGACATTTAACGAATACGAAATCGCTGTCAAAATCAACGGCGGAGAGGTAAAAGACCTTCTCCTCCAAGAGGGGGAGGGCTTTGTTGTTGATAAAGAGGAAGTTTACAGGCAATGGGAAAAATGTGATGTGCTGTTTTTCTGCAATCCCAACAATCCAACCGGTTGTCTGGTGTCGCGGGAGGACCTGCAGGAAATTATCGAGAAGGCGGGAAAACTGGGTAAAACCGTAATAGTTGACGAGGCCTTCATGGATTTTGTGACTGACCGTTACCGGTACTCTGTTGCTGACCTGGTGCCTCGTTATCACAATCTGTTTGTGGTGTACTCCCTGACCAAGTTTTTCGCAATTCCAGGCTTGAGGCTGGGCCTGGGTATAGGTAGTCCGGGAGTGGTCTGTCAACTAAACCGGATCAAGGACCCCTGGAATGTCAACTGCTTTGCCCAGCTGGCAGGAGCGGCATCACTTGGTGACAAATTATATATAAAATCGACCGTGGAATACGTGTCGAGGGAAAAAGACCACCTTTACGGCAGGATTCGGACTGTCAAGGGCTTTAGACCGTATAAACCGTCCGTTAACTATATTTTTGTAAATGTCGAGGACACCGGTCTTAATTCTACCGAAGTCTGCCGGATACTCGGTGAAGGCCGTATCCTGGTGCGGGACTGCAGTTCCTACAAAAACCTGAGGCCGGTATTTATCAGGGTCGCTGTAAGGAAAAGAGAAGAAAATGAAAAGCTGATAGAGGCCTTTCTTCATATTGGAGGGAGTAGTTAATGGATAAAGTAACCAGGCTTTACCTGGTAAGGCACGGTGAAACGGATTGGAATAAAAACCTGAAGTACCAGGGGCACAGGGACATTCCGCTCAGTGATGAAGGAATCGCCCAGGCCAGGAAAATTGCGTTAAGACTTTCCACTGAAAAGTTTGACTCGGCATATGCCAGCGACCTGTCAAGAGCAATGCAGACAGCCCAAATAATAACCAGTTTTCATCAGTTGGAGGTCATGGCCCTTCCCGAACTCCGGGAAACTAACTTTGGCTTGTGGGAGGGTCTGACGTACAGGGAGATTGATGAGCAGTTTCATGATATAATGAAGGGCTGGCGCAGTAACCCGAGGGAAACAAAAATACCCGGCGGCGAGTCCTTGGGTGAAGTGGCCGACAGGTGCTGGGCCGGTCTAAACCGTGTTCTGGATGAAAATCCGGGGGGGAATGTGCTGGTAGTGGCCCACGGCGGCATCATCAGGATAGCCGTGGCCACCGTTTTGGGAATGAACCTTAATGAATACTGGAAAATAAGACAGGACAATGTGTCTCTCAACATTATCGAATTCTACGGCAACGACAGGGCTATCGTCTGCTTGCTTAATGATACAAACCATCTTAAATTACAGTGTCAGTAATGGTTTTGACTGACAAGAGTGGCTAACGATGGGAGGAGATAAAAGTGGCTTGGCTGGACAGGGAAGTCATGCGAAGACTGATGATGCTGTTAAACCTGCCAAAGTCAGTACCTTTAGTTTGGAATCTCGCCTGGGACAAGAGGATACACTGGTCGAGAAAGCTGTTGTTTCTCGGTGGGGCCCTGGCGTATTTCCTTTTTCCTTACGACATCTTTCCGGATTGGATACCGCTTTTCGGTCAACTGGATGACCTGACGGCGCTTTTTTTGCTGGTAGAGCGTTTCGTGGCCGGAACACCGGTTCACATTATCAACCAGTATCTGTTAAAGTAAAATGGACGCGGCAGGGTGGTAAAAACAAAAACCACCCTTAATCTTTCTAGAAATTTATGTTACATCAGCAGGGGATTTACTCATTCAATGGAAGAAATATATAAGAGAGTAAGGAGGGATGGAATATGCTGACAGAAGATCTACTGTCAGTGGCCAGGGGAGAGAGAATGGCTGACCTGGTACTTAAAAACGCCAGGGTAATCAACGTTTTTTCCGGAAGTATTGAAGTTACGAATATAGCTGTATACAACGGATATATAGTGGGTTTGGGGGATTATGCAGGGTTTATCGAACACGATCTGGAGGAGAAGTACGTCGCTCCGGGCTTCATTGACGGTCATGTACATATAGAAAGTTCTATGCTGCTACCGCATAATTTTGGCCGGGTGGTGATCAGATGGGGGACCACAACGGTTGTTACTGATCCCCATG
The DNA here is from genome assembly GCA_002339745.1 of Firmicutes bacterium UBA2595. Taxonomy (GTDB): domain Bacteria; phylum Bacillota; class Thermincolia; order Thermincolales; family UBA2595; genus UBA2595. The sequence continues at coordinate 14,257 of DDKP01000048.1, forward strand.
AGATTGCCAATGTCCTGGGACTTGATGGTATAAGGCTCATGGTGGCCAGCGCCGAGTTAGGGCCTGTGGACATAAAATTCATGGCCCCTTCATGTGTACCTGCCACCGATATGGAGACTGCGGGAGCATCTTTAGGAACGATTGAAATATCTGAACTCCTTAAGTATAGTGAAGTCATAGGTTTGGCGGAAATGATGAATTTTCCCGGCGTTGTTAATGGAAACCCCGATACCCTGGGAAAGCTGGAAGCTGCTATTGGAAAACCGATTGACGGGCATGCTCCCGGCCTGACCGGAAAAGGTTTGAATGCCTATATTGCCGCCGGGATAAGATCTGACCATGAATGTACTTCAGCCATGGAAGCCATCGAAAAGCTCCGTGCCGGTATGTACATCATGATCCGGGAAGGCTCAACAGCCAAGAACTTAGCGGCAATCCTGCCTGCTGTAAATAGCCTGAATTCTGCCAGGTTTATGATAGTGACTGACGATATGCATCCGGAAGACCTTCTGGACGGACATCTCAATCTCAACCTGAAAAAAGCGGTTGAACTTGGCCTTGACCCTGTTACCGCTGTAAAGATGGTTACAATTAACCCGGCCCAGTACTTTGGGCTTAGAGATGTGGGAGCAATAGCCCCAGGTTACCAGGCAGATATCGTGGTACTGGAGGACCTGACCGGGTTTAAACCTCACCGGGTTTATAAAAAAGGCGTAGTAGTGGCCAGGGTAGGCAAACCGGAAAAAGAATGGCCGGTTGAAAATTTTCCTGTCATGACCAGTATGAATGTCAGTTTGCCGGATAGACCGTTTGAAATCAGGGCCCGTGAAGACACTGTCAAAGTCATTGAAATTGTGCCGGGGCAAATCGTTACCAGGAAAATGTATGCCAAATCTCGGGTTAAAGATGACCTGGCTGTGGCAGACACTGCAAAAGACATCCTGAAAATAGCCGTGGTGGAACGACACACGGGTTTGGGAAATATCGGCCTGGGCTTTGTCCACGGTTTCGGCCTGACAAGGGGAGCCATCGCTTCTTCTGTCGCCCATGACAGCCACAATATAATAGTCATAGGAACCGACGACGCGGATATGGAAGCGGCTGTCCGGGAAATAATCAAAATGGGGGGCGGGATTTCTGTCGCAGATCAGGGCATGATTACGGCCAGCCTGCCGCTTCCGGTAGCGGGTCTGATGTCCGGGAGTGATCCCGAGGCGGTAGTTGAACAGATGCTTGAACTGAAAAAGGCGGCCGCTCAACTGGGCTGTAAGCTTGAGGAACCGTTTATGGTCATGTCCTTCCTATCGCTGCCGGTAATTCCCGAGTTAAAATTAACTGACAAGGGTTTGGTTGATGTAAACAGGTTTAAGTTTGTTCCTTTATTCGGAAAGGGGTAAGAATTTGATAAAACTCAAGACCAGGGAAGAAATAGAAATGATGAGGATAAGCAATAGGCTGGTGGCTGAACTCCTCGGAGAACTCCGTTCTTTGGTTAAACCGGGGATTTCCACCGGCGAACTGGATGCAATAGCCGAAGAATTTATCTTAAAAAAAGGGGCAGTACCGACATTTAAGGGATATGCCGGGTTTCCTGCGTGCATCTGTACATCAGTCAACGATCAGGTGGTTCACGGGATTCCGGGGAAAAGAGTTCTGAAAAACGGGGACATTATCAGTATTGACGCGGGATTGAGGTTCAACGGTTACTGCGGGGATGCTACAATTACCGTGCCGGTCGGTTCCGTGTCAGAGGAAGCCGCCAGGTTGATTGATGTTACAGCCAAAGCCCTGGAGATTGGCATTGCGCAGGCTGTTCCCGGCAACAGGGTGGGTGACATTTCCCATGCTATACAGGTTTATGTTGAGAACCAGGGGTGTTCAGTAGTCAGAGATTTTGTGGGTCACGGCATCGGAAAAGATATGCACGAAGATCCGCCTGTCCCCCATTTTGGCAGCCCTCATACCGGTCCTGTACTTTGTGAAGGGATGGTTATCACCATTGAACCCATGGTGAATTTGGGCAGGTACAGGCTTAAGATACTGGAAGACGGGTGGACCGCTGTCACTGCGGACGGGTCACTATCTGCCCAGTTTGAACACACAGTTGCCATTACCGAAAACGGTCCCGATATTTTAAGCAGGTTGTAAGCTTTTCAAAAAATAATGCCTCCTGGTCGGCGTGTTTATCTTTGACCCAAAACGGGCAATATAAACACGAAAGCAATGACAGGGGGTATACCTGAGATGGAAATCTTTTTAAGGTCCCGGGTTCCCTGGGAAGCAGGGCCGAACCTGAAAGAAATGACAGATGAAGTTGGTATTGACTTTGACAGGTTTGTGGAATCAATCGGGGCCAACATGACAGACATGGAAATGGCTCGGGAGTTTGGGGTATCCGAACGAACCATCGCCTGCCTGAGAGACCATTTTTACAAAAAAGGACTTGGCACCACCGTAGGACAGGATTAGAGATAAGATAAATGAGGCTATCCCAAGAGGGCTATTGATAAACTCTAGTTTGTTTTAAAAGAAACGGGATAGATAATTTCCTCCGTGCGGCAACAAGTCGCTGAGAGATAGTTTGAGAGGGAGGCATATTCCTACGAGCGAACAACAACTCCACTGGCAACTGCT
>DDKP01000072.1:0-1045 GCA_002339745.1 Firmicutes bacterium UBA2595
CGGAACACACCTGCCTCTCAAATTGTACGGCTGACTTCAGTTTAATATGTGTATTGTTGCTAGCAGCAGGAGCTGTATCCTGAATAGCATACAGAACAGATAAGAATCTGGAAGGGGCAGCCCTGGTGCAGTCCGTACGGAATGAACGAAATCCTCTGTAAGATGTTTAACTTTACCGGCGCCTAGAGCCTGGAAACAGTTACAAGTGGTGAGTTGGTAAGTATTTCTGCCTATACGACGGATGTCCGTCACCGGTTGACAGCAGGGGGAAAGTCGGTTAATATAAAAATGGCTTTAAGGTATAATCCTGTCGAAAATAAAATGTTTATGTATTTTGGGACTCCAGTTATTACCAGTGAATGCTAAGTGTTGTGAGGAAATGGATGACTTACACGGGGGGAGAAACAGTGGATAAATTGGTTATTCGGGGTGGAGTCCCATTATCGGGGCGAGTACGCGTGAGTGGCGCTAAAAACGCTGTATTGCCAATCATCGCGTCAACACTATTGGTAGAAGATACTTGCCGAATTAAAGGGGTACCCCGGCTCAGTGACGTTAAAACCATTGTCGACCTGATCAGCCACATGGGAGCAGAAACGCTCTGGGAAGAGGATGTTCTCACTGTTACAGCCGTCGGCCTGCACAAGCTTGAGGCTCCTTACGAGTGTGTAAGCCGGATGAGAGCCTCTTTTCTTATTATGGGGCCTCTGCTGGCCAGGTTTGGCCGGGCCAGGATATGCCTGCCTGGCGGATGCAATATCGGAACGAGGCCTATTGACCTGCATTTAAAAGGATTTTCCTGCCTGGGCGCTCAAATTACCAGGGACAGCGGCTACATCGAGGCCAGGGTGAACGACAGGTTGAAAGGCGGCAGGGTATACCTGGATTTTCCCAGTGTGGGAGCTACAGAGAACATCATGATGGCCGCCGTTCTGGCCGATGGGGTAACGAGGATAGAGAATGCGGCTGAAGAGCCGGAGATTGTTGACCTGGCAAATTTTCTCAATGCTATGGGTGGCAGGGTGTTTGGCGCCGGAACGAAAGT
>DDKP01000072.1:1461-5447 GCA_002339745.1 Firmicutes bacterium UBA2595
ACTTACATGGTAGCCGCAGCCATAACCGGCGGGGACATCTATATCGATAATGTTATTACCGAACACCTGAAACCTGTTATTGCCAAGCTGGAAGAAACCGGCGCCAGGATTTTTAACGGAGGACAGACTATCCGGGTAGTCGGCCCGGACCGGATTGAACCTGTAAACATTATGACTCTTCCCTACCCGGGGTTTCCCACTGATATGCAGGCCCAGTTAACGTCACTGCTGACCCGGGCGAAGGGTACCAGTATAATAACAGAAACCGTTTTCGAAAACAGGTTTATGTATACCGAAGAACTGACCCGCATGGGCGCCGATATATGTGTCGACGGCCGAACAGCGGTGGTCAAGGGAGTCTCTAATCTGAGCGGGGCCAAAGTACAGGCCACTGATCTGAGAGGAGGAGCCGCCCTGATTGTTGCCGCCTTGGCTGCCGGAGGAGAAACGGAAATCAGCCTTGTCCACCATATCGACCGGGGGTATGAATACATCGAGAAAAAGCTCTCGGCCCTCGGAGCGGAGATAAAAAGGATAAAAACCATGCAATGTCACCCGGTGACGTAATATAGTAAAGAAAGAATAAAAAACATGGTCTAGGACCATGTTTTTTACATATCAATAGAAAAAGAATGTTGCCTGAGGTGCTGCATGAAAAAATCCTTAGCCGCGTTATTTATTCTAATATCTGCATTCATCCTGGGGATTCCCCTGTGGGCGCTCAAAGACTTTTCAAGATTGCCGGCTGAGGCCGAAATTTCCCAGCCGGTTGTCAGAGTACTGAACAGTAAGACAGGCCGGATAATGAATATGTCGCTGGAAGAATACCTGGTAGGAGTGGTTGCGGCGGAAATGCCGGCAAATTTTAACCTGGAGGCCTTGAAGGCCCAGGCAATAGCAGCCAGGACCTATACCGTAAGGCGGATGTTCAATTACGGCGCCAAACCAAATCCTGACCACCCCGATGCTGAAATATGTACGGAGCCGTCACACTGCCAGGCCTGGTGTGACGAAGAAGAATTGAAAAGTAAGTGGGGCCGCTTAAAATATTACTTCTACCTGGACAAGATTGAAACTGCGGTGAAAACCACAAGGGGGCTGGTAATTACATATAACAACAATCTGATTGACCCTGTTTACCACAGCTCCTGCGGGGGCAGGGGAACGGAGGATTCCGAGGATGTCTGGTCGCATGAAATACCTTACCTGAGGGGGGTTGACTGCAACAGAGAGTATAAGGCAGCCGAGCAGGTTTATGCCATAGAATTCGACAGGCCGCATCTGGCATCTGTTTTGCGGAATGCGGTCCCGGTTTCGGCAGCTGCCGGACCGGAGAAGGATTTTCTTATTCAGCCTGTAAAAAGGAGTCCCAGGGGCAGGCTTCAGGAGTTAACAGTCTTGGGACAAAAAATGACAGGCCCGGAATTCAGGCAGGCCCTGGGCTTGACCTCGTCCCTGATAACGTGGAAAGTAACGGGCGATAAGGTCCGGTTTATGTCCATCGGTAAAGGCCATGCAGTAGGAATGTGCCAGTACGGGTCCAACGGAATGGCCCTGGAGGGCAGTAATTACAGGGAGATCATCTCTCACTATTACACCGGTGTAAGGATACGAAAATTGAAGTATTGATTGGCGCTGCAAGCTTTTTTTTCGCATTTATTCATCTCCCCCGCATATATATTTATTAGTAATCAACGGGGGAGGTAAATTCATGCAAGACTATATTAGGAAACGGGTGCTCGATATCTGTTCGTATATCCTTGAGTCAAAGGCCACCGTCAGGCAGGCCGCCGTTGTATTCGGAGTGAGCAAAAGCACGGTGCATAAAGATATGACTGAGCGGCTGCCAAGCATTAACAAGAAATACGCCGCCAAAATCAAGGAAATCCTTGAGTTTAACAAAGCTGAACGCCACCTCCGCGGCGGGGAAGCTACCCGAAAAAAATATCAGGAAATGGCAGAGTAGGATAAAAAAAAGAGGAATTTCCCCTATGGTGTAGAATTATAGACTTTAGCAATTTATGGACAGTTTGGATAAAAATTAATCCGTTCCGGCTGGGGTTTAGGTTTAATTCTGGAAAGGGGAAAAATAAATGTTTTGGTTTGGCGCTGACATCGGAGTAGACTTGGGGACAGCCACTGTTCTGGTTTATGTTAAAGGAAAAGGTATTGTTCTGCGGGAACCGTCCGTTGTAGCCATGGATAAAGACACGGGCAAAATAATCGCCCTCGGTGAAGACGCCCGGCGTATGCTGGGGCGCACCCCCGGAAACATAATCGCCACCCGTCCTTTGCGGGAAGGGGTAATCGCTGATTACGATGTTACGGAAAAGATGCTGCGTTATTTTATTTCCAAGGCCTGCGGCCGCAGCTTTTTCTTCCGCCCGCGCATAATGGTGTGCATCCCTTCAGGAGTTACCGGGGTGGAGGAAAGGGCCGTCCGCCAGGCCGCTTTGCAGGCTGGGGCCAGACAAGCCCACCTGATCGAAGAGCCCCTGGCTGCCGCCCTCGGCGCCGGATTGGAGATCTCCGAGCCCAGCGGCAGCATGGTTGTGGATATTGGGGGAGGGACCACGGACGTTGCCGTGCTTTCCTTGGGCGGCATTGTTGCCAGCGCTTCTTTAAGGGTAGGCGGCGACAAATTTGATGAAGCAATTGTCAGGTATGTCCGCCGTGAATTTAATCTGATGATTGGGGAGAGAACGGCTGAAGAGCTGAAGATAAATATCGGTACGGCTTACCCGCAGGGCAGGACTGAAAACACCACTATGGAGATCAGGGGCCGCGACCTTGTATCCGGATTGCCAAAAACGATTACCGTGACCAGCGAACAGACTTATGAGGCCATGCAGGAGACGATTGAAGCCGTGGTAGGGGCCGTGAAAGAAGTTCTGGAAAAAACTCCTCCGGAACTGTCGGCGGACATAATTAACAAGGGAATAGTTATGACCGGCGGAGGGTCTTTGCTCCATGGCCTGGATACCCTGATCAGCAAGGAAACTTCCCTTCCGGTCTATGTTGCGGACGACCCCCTTTCCTGTGTAGCTCTGGGAACCGGGAAAGCGTTGTCCATGATCGGAGTCCTCCCGGATACCAACAAACTGGCCAGGAAGGTGATTTAATAAAAGGCCAAGTGGCGCTAACGCTTCCCCTTTTTTACTACATCAACAAAGAGAGGACGGTAATCCGCCCCCCTATCATTAATCAAGCATTCTTTTTGTTTCTTTTTTCAAATCAGGCACCTTGTTTACTGCAATATCCCAAATTGTATAAAGCAAAATTTTGTGATAAGCATGGGCCAGCAGATCACGCATCCTGGCAATTTGTTTCCATTCTACCATTGAATTAGCCTCTTTTATTTCCGTGGGTAGTTTCTTTACTGCCTCACCAATTATTTCAAGATTTCTTATGACCGCGTCCTGTAGCATAGGATTGTTGGTGAACTGTTCGTAGTTGCAGCCCTTAATATACTGTCCGATTTTTTCCGAACACTCAATGATGTCAAGCAAGTAGTCCTTGGGGCTTCTATGATACATACCTGACACTTCCCAGTATTTTATCTCTAAGTTCAGGCTTAAGGGTCTCCGGTATTGTCAGGTCCACCTTTTTACCCAAAAGGTCTTCCAGATAAAACAAAAGGCCCATGTAATCGTCGAAAGTAACCCTTTCATTTCTGAACTCTACCAGTAAGTCAATATCACTGCCATCCGTTTGTTCTTCCCTGATGTACGAACCAAACAATCCTATCTTGTCGACGCCGTATTTCCTAATCGAATCAAGGTTGTTGCCGAGAGCATCCATTATTGTCTCTTTTGTCAGCATACCTTAACCCCCTTTTATATATATTAAGTATTAAGTAACCTTTTTCCAATAAAAGCAATTGGCCTGCTAATTAAATACTACAAAACAGCAAGTGACTTGTCAAAGATTATTGATCAGAATTGCAAAAAATTAGACCGCTCAAAAGCGAGTATAGCATGACCGTA
>DDKP01000054.1 GCA_002339745.1 Firmicutes bacterium UBA2595
TCGGTTCCATTTATCGTAAACGATTCTATCTCCCACCAATCCCCCGGAACAATATTCCCCTCCAGGATGATGTCCGCCGCATCCACAGTCACCCCGTAAGCATGTGAGGTGACAGTTATTGAAGGATTTCCGTTATACCAAACTTCCAAAAATTTTACTGTTGAGAGGCTGCCATTATAAGCCCGGATTTCAATAAAATTATAGAATCTCTTCAATGTAAGGGTTTTGGCAAAACTACCGTCAGTCGTGTTAAAACTTACTGTTTCCCCGTTTATAAACAGCCTGTTGCTCTCGGTATTGATCACTGTTCCGGTGACTGTGATTGTGTCCCGGTAGACCATCTGCCGGTCCAGCGGAGAATTCACAACTATAATGGGGCCGGAGCCATAAGTTATGTCAAGGGTTTTTGTAACGGTATCGGTTCCATTTGTAACCTGAACCTTAATAGTGTTTAAGCCGGAATTAAGAGAAACAGATTTACTAAAGTTTCCGGAATTATTAAAGGAAACTGTCCATTCATTATTCCCATGGATGATCTTAAGGCCATTAGTAACGGTGTTCCCGACAGTACCGGTAACATTTATAGTTCCTGTTGTTACTGTGGTTCCGCTCAAAGGCAAAAGGTTGTATATATTAGGTTTTCCTTCCCCCTGGTCGTTGTACCTTACATGGAGGGTTTTCGTTAAAAGAACCCCAGAGTCGTATGCATTTATATCAATAATATTGTCTCCCGGAGAAAGCCTGATATTTGGGAACACAAAGTTTCCCGATACGTTGGTCAACTCGTCTTCAGCCCGAAATATTCCGTTAACAGAAACATTTAAAAAATCGATAGGGCCTAAAAGGTCAGAGTAAACATACCCTGTAATAGTAATGGCTTCGGAATATACTTCCGAATTAACAGTACCAACAGTGAAGATTGGAACCACTGCGTCAGGATGGTAAACAACAGTAATGGTCCTTGTAGTCTTAAGCCCGCTCGGGCCGGTTGCAGTAAGCCTGATGGTATTGCTGCCCTCAAACAGGTTGGGAACGATATATGAAAAAAAACCAGAGGCATTAAAGGTTACTCCTCCACCGTTTATGGTCAGGGTTGAGGTGTCGGTGACATACCCCTTAATGTTTACGAAATTTACATTTACGATAGAATTATCGGCCGGAGAGGATATTATTATTGACGGATAGTTGGCGGCGAATGAACCGGGCCCCGGAAAAACTACGGTAAACAGCACGGCTAACAGCAGTACTCTTGCCAGCAGTTTTTTGTTTATATTCATTGCTGCCCCTCCCAATCTACTGTATTTTATAGCCTACCTGTTTTTTCCTATATTTCGACAAAGTTCAATAAATTCCTTTGTTAAAACTGGAAAAATAATAACAGCCGCAAGGATTGGCTGTACGGCTGTTTGGGTTTTGCGAATTTAAACGAAATATTCTATTTCGGCCTGGGAAAGGTATTCGTGAACAATGTCCGAAAAAAACAATCTGATTTGGTCCATATCTTCGGGCCGGTACACGTATTTCCCGTACCCGAACTGGCCGTATTTGTACTTTCGTTCAGATTCTTCCATGGGAAGCTGGGTTTCCGGGAAAATACCCAGGATAGTTGCCTTGGCTCTCCTGGTAAACCTGTGAGTTATCAATTCCAGTGTCAGGCCTGCGCCACTCCCGAAACGGTCTGCCAGCAGGGTAACCATGTCCCTGTATTCCTCCTGCCACCCGGTGTATGTGATGATGGGAGCGATAATAAATCCTACAGGATATCCCGCCTCCCGGACCCTGGTAGCGGCTTCGAGGCGCCGGATCAGCCGGGGTGTTCCCCGTTCAAACCGGTCAATAACCGAAGCCGAATTGATACTGAAACGGAACCTGGTATGCCCCTGATGTTTAAGTCCCAGAAGGGAATCCACGTTCGTAAACTTGGTGACAAACCTGAACCGCCCGTGTTCCTGCCCTCCAAAGAATTCAATAGTCTTGGCCAGTGCCCCGGTAAATGGTTCTACGGGCAGAGGGTCCGAGGTCGCCGCTCCCTCAAACACCGTTATTTCCGGAACCCGCGATGCAATGTTCTGCCGGGCCTGTTCCAGTATCTCGTCAACATTGACATATACCCGCACGTAAGGCTTTTTTCCCAGGGTTGTATTGAGATAGCAGTATTCACACATTCCAGGGCAGCTGGTTACCAGGGGAAGCTGAAAATGTGCCGAGGGTTTGCAGGGCTGAAAATCAAGGGTTTTTCTTACCCCCACCACCAGTGTCCTCTTGGCTTCCATATATGCTTCCCTGGCCGTTTTGCCCGGAATACCCGTTATCCTGTTGTGAGAACCCGCCAGCTTTACCTCTGTCCCCAGTTCTCTAAGAATATTAAATACCCGTCTTCCCATAGGGTAGTTCAGCGCATTCTTTTCAAAAAATGCCCTCTTGGGAACAAATGAAAACAGACCTCTTAATATCCCCTGAACCTTAACCGGTTCATTTTTTTTCTTTTCTTGCGTTACCTGCACCGTCTTCAACGTCATCCCGGCTGTTTTCATCCATAATGAGATATTCTTCGTCGGTGGGGCTTGCGTCTACGCTGGCAAACACTGCCGACCCCAGTTCCGTGGGAATAAACTCGGGCGGCATCGGTTCTTTAAAATCTCTGTCCCTCTTCATATCATCTTTCTTCATAGTTTTCCTCCTTAAACTATTTGACCATCTCTGCAGTATTATTTCCTTTTAATCCTATTTACAATACAGACAAAAAAAAAGCGGCCCCTGCCACTAATTTCATTTGTTTTTTTCTTTAGGTAGTTCCTCCATTCAAAGTGTACAACTGGACCTTTTTTATAATCTCCCGGACCGCTTTGACTGCCTTGGAATCTTCGGGCAGGTCAAACAAAGGCTTGTTCTTCAAATCGTACTCGGCAACCATCGGGTCATAAGGGACAATCCCGATAAGCTCCAAGCCGGTGGCTTTGATTTCATCCATGAGGTCATCAATGCCGTTCATCGCCTTCGTTACAACGAGGTACGTGTTATGGACCTGGGTCTTTAAACCCCCGACTATCTCCTTTACCCTCCCGGCTGACCTTATCCCCCGCGTGGAGGCATCGCTGATAATAAAGAAATAGTCGATGTCCTGGACCACCTGGCGGCTCAGGTGTTCCAGGCCAGCCTCGTTGTCAGTAACAACATAATCGTAGTTATCCCTGAGAGTTCCCAGGTGCCTGCGCAGCAAGTCATTGGGATAACAGTAGCATCCCGCCCCGTGCGGGACACCCATTACCAGCAGGTCCACATGCTTGGTTTCAATTAGAGACTGGCTGAGCTTCCATTCGATAAAAGCCTCTTTAGTCATACCCGCAGGCACTTCATTGGCTTTAACGGAATCGACGGCTTCAGCAATAGTTGTATCTACCTGTAGTCCCAGGGCCTCGTTTAAGTTGGCATTGGGGTCTGCGTCAACAGCCAGGATAGCGGGCTTTTTGGTGTTGACCAGTTCCTTTAACAAGAGAGCGGTAAAGGTAGTCTTGCCTGTCCCACCCTTACCGGCTACGGCAATCATTTTTGCCGGCATACAGCATACACCTCCGGATAAAAATGTGTTTTCCAAAATTAATTCTTACTGATGAGCCGATATTTCTATAATAAACCAATACGCTCACCATAGCAAGCTCTGACCCTTACTCTTATTATACCATTTAGCCCAAAAGCAAAACTGTAAGTTAAATCACAGACCGAGAAATAATTACCATATAGTTGGACCCAAGGTGCCAGAGTGCCGAGGGTGAGTCGTACTGGAGCGTACGTCGAGGTCTCAAAAGTTGCCTAATAAGAGGTTGTTCAAACTCAAGTATAGCGCGGAAAAAATTTCGCCGGGGACGCAGGCGTACTGGAGCGTACGTCGAGGACTCCGGCGAAATTTTTGACAACGCTAGACGAAGTTTTTCAACAACCTCTACTTATCGGCGGCTTCTTTGGCCGCCTTAGCCTTGGCAATAACCTTATCTGCCAGCATGGCTGGCAATTCTTCATAATGGGCGAAGGACATCTTGAATGAACCCCTGCCCTGGGTAATGGATTTTAGGTCAATAGCGTATTTGTACATCTCTGACATCGGTACCTGGGCCTTGACGGTAGTATACTTCCCACCGGGTTCCATTCCCAGAATACGGCCGCGTTTAGTGTTAAAATCGCTGATTATATCTCCCATAAAACTCTCCGGCACCACTACCTCCACGTTGGCAATGGGTTCAAGTAAAACCGGCTTGGCCTGCAGGGCTCCCTTCTTGAAGGCCTGGGCAGCGGCGATTTTAAAAGCCATCTCGGAAGAGTCGACACTGTGATAGGAACCGTCGTACAAAACAACTTTCACGTTGGTAACGGGATATCCGGCCAGGACTCCCTCACTCATCGCCTCTCTGACACCTTTTTCAACAGCCGGGATATACTGTTTGGGAACCGCGCCCCCGAAAATCTCCTCGTCAAACTCGAACTCCTTGTCGGCCAGCGGTTCCAGCCTGAGCCAGCAGTGGCCGTATTGGCCGTGACCGCCGGTTTGTTTTTTATGCTTGCCTTCGACTTTCACCATAGCCCTGATCGTCTCACGATATGGTACGGTGGGGTCATGCATAACCACGTCAACCCCGAATTTTCTTTTCAGTTTATCCAGGGTGATATCAAGGTGCATTTCACCCATACCGGTAAGAATTGTTTCATGGGTTTCCAGGTTCTTTTCAACCCTCAGGGCCGGGTCTTCTTCCAGTGACCTGGAGAGGGCGTTGCCCAGCTTATCTTCGTCCCCCTTGGACTTCGGTTCAATGGCCACCGAATAGGTGGGAACCGGGAACACAATGGGATCCAATTTCACAGGTTTTTCCTTGGTACAAAGGGTGTCATTGGTATTGGTATCCTGCAGTTTCACCAGAACCGCGATATCTCCACAAGGAGCCTGGGTTGCCGGTTCCTGGTTCTTGCCCCTCACATAAAGGACCTGCCCGACTTTTTCAGCCTTCTCCTTGGTGGCGTTATAGAGAGGGGTATCTGCTTTCAGGGTTCCGGAGAATATTCTGACAAAGTTCATTTTACCCACAAATGGGTCTACCAGGGTTTTGAACACCAGGGCGGAGAGAGGTTCGGCAGCTTTGTCCTCCGGAGCCGGGTAGAATTCGGCCAGGAAGTCCATAGCCTGTTTTACACCCATATTCTTCACAGCCGACCCACACAGAACCGGGGTAATTTTCCCCGCCTTGATTCCCGCTCTGAGACCGTTCATAATTTCCGTTTCGGACAGCTCGTCGCCGTTCAAATACTTTTCCAGAGCCTCATCATCCATTTCGGCGGAAGCCTCAATCAGCTTTTCCCGGTAGCTCTCCAAAACGGCGGCCAGGTCGTCCGGCACGGCAGTCTCACTAATGTCCCCGTTGACCTTAAAGGTGTAAGCCTTTTGGGTAATTACATCAACGTACCCGCCGAAGGTTTCGGCGGCCCCAATGGGAATTTGGATGGGCACGAAATTCCCCGGCAGCATCTGCTCAATTTCACCCAGAGCCTTGTCAAAGTTGGCGTTTTCCCGGTCCATTTTATTGACAAAGATGGCTTTGGGAAGTTGGGCTTCCGTCGCCATATCCCAGATAATTTCTGTCTGCACCTCGACTCCGGCCACTGCGCAAACCATGAAAAGGGCGCCGTCAACTACCCTGAGAACACCTTTAACATCACTGATGAAATCAGAGAATCCGGGTGTGTCCAGCATGTTGAGTTTGGTATTCTTCCACTCGCAAGGGACAACCGAAGTATGGATGGTCACCTGTCTTTTGATTTCTTCCGGATGGTAGTCTGACGTTGTCGTTCCGTCTTCTACTCTTCCCAGCCTGTTGATGGCTCCTGTGTTGAAAAGCATTGCTTCCACCAGAGAGGTTTTGCCCGCGCCGCCGTGAGCAACGACACCGATGTTTCTTAACTGACTGGTCTGATAGTTTTTCAACTTGCACTCCTCCCGATTAGTTGTAGTGTTTGCCCGGTTATAGAGGACCTGTCAGACCGGGCAGTGTTGGTAGATATATTTTAATAAATTTAACGAATTAGATGCAAAAAGAAGTATTCTACAATAATTGCTTAAATTCCTTCGCTGTATCTCAACAAATGTGTCGAAAATTTTGAATTTCCTTCATTTTCATAATTTGACCAGATTTATGAAGCAATATGCAATGCCTGCAGCCGTATAGCAGCCCTGCTCCCCGGATAAGATATACTTAAGACTTAATTTCACAGCACATTTACGAAAGGAGACTTTACATGGCTGACAACATAATATTATACACAACTCCGGCCTGACCGGCGTGTCATCAAGTGAAAGAGTTTCTTTCACGAAAAGGCGTAAAATACACTGACTATGACGTATCTGCAGACTCTAAAGCCCGGCAGGAAATGGTAGCCAAAACAGGAAGTATGGCCGTACCGACTCTGATTATTGATGGTAATACGGTCATCGGTTTTGACCGCCGCAAAATTGAAAGTATGATTCATTAGCGGGAACCATTTAGGCCGTTAGTCCCTTTTAGTATTTCTTCCCTGGCCAACTGGTCGCACCTGTTGTTATATTCGTTATCGGAATGTCCTTTAACTTTTACCCATTCCACCCGGTGTCTCGCTGTAAGAGCAGCCAGCTTTTCCCAAAGGTCCTGGTTTTCCACAGGCCCTTTGTGGCTGGTCTTCCAACCGTTCAATTGCCATTTGGTCAGCCACCCCTGCTGGAAGGAATTGACCAGATATGCGCTGTCACTGTATAAAGTAACACGACAGGGCTCCTTCAGCGTTTCAAGGGCCTTAACAGCCGCCGTCAATTCCATCCTGTTATTTGTTGTCTCAGGTTCAAATCCGGAGATTTCCTTTTCATGAGGTCCAAATTTCAGGACAGCCGCCCATCCCCCCGGACCCGGGTTGCCGGAACAAGCTCCGTCCGTGTAAATGACTACCCGTTTCACTTGATACTCCCTTTCTGTCAGGTTCAATATTTTAAGGAGGGAAAGACAAAAATCAT
>DDKP01000053.1 GCA_002339745.1 Firmicutes bacterium UBA2595
AATTTAGACAAATTTCGTCATCTTCCCCGCCTGCAACAGTCTCCTAGTTATCGTCATCTTCACACCTCTCCTCACATGCCTGGCAAGCGCCCTCACAGGGTTCTATATTAAAGTGAACGCTGGCCTCCCGCAGTTCTTTTTTAATTTCTGTCTCCAGGTTGTCACAGCACCGCCTGGCTTCCTGCACCGAACTTCCCTTTGGCACCACTATATGAATATTGATGGAGGTGCCGTTCGGACCTCGATTCACTTCCAGATCATGATAATCTTTAATCAACGAAAACTTTTTCCGCATAATTTTTTTTACTTTATTCTTCGTTTCCTCTATTTTGGCCCTGACCTCTTCCCAGTTTTCCTCAGGTTCGAAATGCAGCACTATATCGTCACCGTGTTTGGACAGCTTTTCCTCCACCACGGAAGCAATTTTGTGGCCGTCCACAAAGGAAATGTTGCGGTCCATCACAACGTGCAGGTCCCCGTGAATACGCCCGCCGGCCTGGCGCAGCCGGACCTTATGTACCCCAACAACGCCGGGGATTTCCATTACTTCCCCGGCAATCCTTTCGTCAAGCCCCTGGGGGGCTTTATCCAGCAAAACATCAACAGTCCGCCTGGCCAGTTTCAGGCTGGCAAAGATGACAATAACGGCAACAGTCAACGCCGCCAGCGAATCAGCATATGCAAGGCCGTATTTTGTAAAGAACAAACCTGCTATGACAACCAGGGAACTGAAAATGTCACTGGTAAAATGAAGGGCATCCGCCTCAAGAGCCTGGCTGTTGAACTTTTTAGCCGCGCGGGACAATGCTCTTGACCTGGAAAAGTCGACGGCAATAGAGATTATTAATATCGTAAAGCTCCATATGTTGATCTCCACCGGCACTTCTTTGAAGAGAAGCCTGCTGACTGCCTCTTTAATGATCCAGGCACAGGTGATAAATAAAAGGATTGACTCTATCAGGGCGGAAAAATTCTCTATTTTGGCATGCCCGTAATGATGCCTCTCGTCCGCCGGTTTATCGGAAACCCGAACGGCAAAATAAGTAATAAGCGCGGCGCCAAAATCCAGGGCGGAGTGAGCCGCTTCCGAAATTATCCCTAAGCTCCCCGTCAGAAATCCGACCACCAGTTTGCCCATGGTCAGAAAAAACGAGGCAATGACCGAACTCAACGCCACCCTTCTTTTCTCCTTAATATGCCCTTCAATAGTTGCCATCGGCTAGACTCCTCCCATATCAACAGCCCTAACTGAAAAGCCCGTGGTACCTTTAGGTCCCACAGGCCTTAACCCTGCTGCTTTTGAGCCCGGCCCACCGGCAAAAACCGGCTGCCTGATCCTGTGCTTAGTATATCATACCGGCTTCCATATTTTCAACCGCTTTCCGAAAAAAGGTGAATATAAGCCTTATTTGTATAGTATTTCTATCCTGTACCCGATAAACCGGGCCGCAGGATCGCGGTTTTCCCCCCCATAAAAGTACACTGTGACAATCCGGTTCCCCTTAGTATAAGTGATGGAGAAGTTGTCGCTGCCCTGGACGGCACTTTCAGTTTGGCTCCAACCGTTGGCAGTCATGTTCTGGTCATACCACGTATAAACTTCGGTTCCGCCGACATCCTGCAGGCGGTTAGAGAAAACAATCCTGGCTCCTGCCGTGTTATACTCGGCTTTGAACCATGGTTCATCTGCCCAAATCCGGGCATCCTGGGGAACTGACCAGTTAAAGCCCGGGTATTTCGGAATATCTGCAGGAACCAACTGGACAAAATTGACATTATGGCCCTGTTCATGACAGGAGAAACAGCTGGTATTTTGGGTACTGATAGAATATTTTACGATATCCATTGCATCGGAACTGTGGCATACCTCACATCCGTTAGTACTGTGAAACTGGGGTTCACTCAGGATGGAGTCTGAATGGCAGGTCTGGCAGTAAATGTCAAGCCCGTTGTTGTGTGCAGGATGTCCCCCGGTGGGCCCCAGGTCATGACATGCGGAACACGACGAATTACCGGTACTGATGGCTGTTGTTACCTGTACAGCGGTACTCAGGTGACAGGTATAACATGTGAGGGTATTCCCGGCGTTGTCTGTCCTGCGCTGGTGCTCCCTGGTCAGGGCAACCGCATGGCAGTTTTCACAACCAGGGGTGTCGGTCCGGTGGCGCTCGGCGGTGTTTGTGACTCCGTGATACGTGGGAATCCCGGTAGCCCAATTTTTGGCATGGCATTCGACACAACTGTCGGTAGTCTGAACAGGATGCCCAGGGTTGACGGATATAGGCAGGCCGTCGTTGTGATATGATGCCGGATTACTGCTGGAATTGTAATGACAGATATAGCAATTGTCCAACGGGTATACAGGTTTATACGGGTCAAGATTAATACCGTGGCATTTGGCACAGTTGTTCATGGGATGGGTTGTCCGGGAGTGACATTTCTGGCAGTTAGCGTCGTCCACTGTGAAACTCATTTCGCCGTATGTATTTACAATGAAGCTCCATTGAACCTGGTTTTGGTTGCCGGACTCGTCCCTGGCTGCCAGGGTTACGGTATGAACAGTTTCATTGGCCAAGTCAGCGGGAGGGCTATAAGAAACCTTGCCTGTCCCCGGGTCAAAACCCGTCTGGACAGGATTTCCGTCCAGTGTCATGGTCAAAGAACCTGCATCTATTGCGGAATTGCCCGTCACTACGCCGGATATCAAAGGTCTCCTGTCGGTGACTACCGCTCCGTCGGCAGGAGTCAAGAACGATATCCTGGGAGGCGCTCCAATTTGAAACGACCAACTCGCTGTTGAAACATTTCCGATCCTGTCTTTAACTGAAACCTCTACACTGTGAACTCCATTGCCCAGGCTGGCAGGATAGTAAATATTAAGGATAGTATAGTCATCAGTCGATTCGTCAATCCAGCCGTATTGCTTAATGGGGGTAACGGCCATACCGTCCACTTTCATGCTGACACTGAGGGCGTCAACATTATCGGGGTCTTGGGCAGTAAGCGAAATAGTAATTTTACCTGAACTGATTACCGCGCCCTGATCAGGGAAGAAACCGGAAAATGCCGGCCCGACAGTATCGGCGAAAACGGGAGAAGATACAAGCATAACCAGTAAAAAACAGATCATAGAAAGCGGAAACAAAACTCTTTTTCTGGAACCAACCCTTGAATTTTTCATCCTTCTTCGCTCCTTGATTAATTGTTATTGAATCGGGCCCCAGCTGAGAAACAATTGGTACTGACTTTTAGACTTACTTCCGGTAACTTTCACCCCCTTAAACTGACCCTTTACTACTGTACAAAAGTTGTTCGACATTTTTCGACATTTGCTTACTAAATTCCTGCCCAAAAGTACTATTAATTTTAAATAAAAAAACGCGTGCATCCGCACACGCAGTCCGCTATCAGGCAAGAGCAGTAACATACCCATCCCGTTTCAATTTTGCATAAACCTGGACATCCCTATCAGTGCAACTCCTACGGCGTTGTCGCTGCTGAGTTCCGGGGAAGCAAAATACAGCCTAATATGTTTGACTCTCCCGGACAGCCTGGCAGCCAGCCTTTCTCTGATAAACCTGTTTGCAGAAACTCCTCCCACCACCAGCACACTGCCCAGTCCCGTTTCTTCCACCGCTTTTTTCAGCCACTTTTCAAGGGAATTGGCAATACACTTCTCCACCGCCCGGGCAACTTCCTCACCCGGCATCTCCCGTTCAATCAGACGAAGCGCAGCGGATTCCGGTCCGGAAAAACTTATTTCATAACCTTTTACCGACGAGGGGATTGATACATTTTTCTTTGCCCTGCCGGCCAGTAACTCCAGGTGTGGCCCCGCCGGGAACGGCAGGCCAAGTTTTACTCCTATCCGGTCAATAAACTGTCCGGCATGAAGGTCCGAAGTTCTGCCCAAAAGCCGTACATCAAAAGCGGGGGATTCCCCGCGCCCCTGTTTAGCAACCCGCAGTAATTCCGTGGTCCCGCCCGACAGGTGGACGGCCAGAAACTCGCTGTCCGGAGGTCCTTTGGCCGCCCACATCCCGGCGGCTAAATGGCCCTCCTGGTGAGAGGTTCGGATAAACGGGGTTCCCAGCATGGCTGCAATGGTCCTGCCATAACTTTCACCTACTCGGAACACAGGCATATATGAACCTTTCACAGGCCGTGGGCTTGTGCTGGCAGCGACCGCTTCCAGCCTGCAGCCCTCCGGTATCGCAACTTTTTCGAAAAGGCCGGGGAGGTTGGTCACATGCTGAAACACCGCTTCGTTTTGAGCCAGCCCCCTGCCACCCCGCGGAACGTTCAACAGCCGCCTGGCCTCATAAAATAAATTTCCCTCACTGTCTACCAAAGCGAGGGAAGTCGTATAACAACTGGTATCTAATCCAAGATAAAGTTTCATCTGCTACACCCCGGCGTTACTCTCTGCCTTCCGGTACTTTTCCAGATTCACCAGCACCTGGCCGAGAATCCCATTGATAAATTTCCCTGATTCGGGAGTACTGAATTTCTTACCCATTTCAATAGCCTCATTTACCGCCACATTTGGCGGGACTTCTTCAGAATGACATATCTCGTATAATGCTATACGCAAAATATTCCGGTCTACAACCGCCATCCGGTCCAAATGCCAGTCAATTGCCACTTCATTAATGATTTGGTTAATCGGTTCAAGGTTATGCAGGACCCCCTGGACCAGCATACGCACAAAGTCTGCCTGTTTCTCATTCAGCTTGTTTTCTTCTATAACGAAAGACAGTGCAGTGTCAAAAGTTATCTTTCCGATATCAATTTGAAAAAGCACCTGCAAAGCTGATTCACGGGCCGCCCTTCTGCTCATGCCAACCTCCTCCGAACCGTCCTATTGAACTAGTTTTTCCTTTCTAACGCTTAAATATCCTGTAAAACAGTGAACCGGGCTCCTCACCCTCGTCGGCCTGTTTTCCCAGCAGGTAACCGGCAATTACCAGGATCACTACAAAAAGAGTCTTAAAAAGCCCATACTCAATAATCATCCATCCCAGTAGCAGGCCTACGGCAGTACCAATCAGTTTTCCAAGATTATGAGCAAAAAAGTCCTGCCAAGTCTCTTTGGACAAGCAAAACACCTCTTCCTAGTTCAGTTTTCGTGGTGTTCCTGATTTTGTTTCCGAGGCGATGCCGTCTACAAGAATTTTTACCGATTTCAGGCTTATTCCGGCAACCTCGGACACATAATCACTGACTCTGGCCTGAATCTCATCCGTGGTCTGGGGAATGTTTGTCTCAGGAGACAATTTCACCCTGATGAAGAGGTGAATACCTTCCGGGAGGCAGACCACCCGGGGCTTCACCTCCCGCACACCCCTAATCTGGTTTACGGCCCGAAAGGCAAGGTTTTCTATCGCTTCAACCGATATTTTCACATGCCCAAGTCCAGTTTCATGAACAACAGCCTGTATAACACGTTTTTCACCGGAAAGCGCCCACAGGAAAAACCTCACGCTTAGAATAAGAAAAACTATTACCAACGCGCCGACCAGCAACCGCTCATTGTAGTGTACCAGGGATATCCTGAACATTTCTACAGGGGTTGTCCACCCGGCAACAGCCAACCCTATAGCAAACAGCGCCGCCATCACACCCAGTGTGTAGAGTGCAAGCAGGAACCTGTCAAACAGCTTCAACCGGTTCAACTCCCTTCATAAAAGCCTATTTAGCCCCCTGACACTCAGGGGGCTAATTTCACCTGACTCTATGCTCTTCCTCTTTAGGTTCAGGGTTTGGAAAAACAACACCCTGGATATGAACATTTACTTCAACAACAATAAGTCCCGTCATGCTTTCAATTGCTCTCTTGACGTTTTCCTGGATTTGAATCGCCACATCGGGAACCCTGACACCGTATTCAACAATGACAAACAGGTCAACAGCTGTTTCTTTTTCCCCGACTTCAACCTTTACCCCTTTAGAGAGATTCTTCCTGCCCAGCATTTCGGCAATTCCACCGGCGAGACCGCCGCTCATGCCTGCAACTCCTTTTATTTCAGTAGCTGCCAGGCCGGCAATAATAGCAACAACCTCATCCGCAATCCGGATACTGCCTAGCTCGGAACTCTGGTGTTCAATTTTATCCTTAGTTTCCATACGGTGACCTCCCTGTTTTTCGGTAACAACTATATGAATATTATACCAAAATAGTGGTTAAATGCAAATTCTCAATCTTCAAGTCTTCTCTGGATGAAATTTGTATAAAAATCCCCTCTTTGGAAGAACGCGTTGTCCAGAATTCTCAAGTGGAAGGGTATTGTGGTTTTGATCCCTTCTATCATGTATTCCTCCAGGGCCCTTCTCATTCTTACTATTGCTTCATTCCTGTCTTTACCCCACACTATAAGTTTCGAAATCATTGAATCGTAATAGGGGGGGATTTGGTAACCTTCATATGCGGCGCTGTCCACCCTTACGCCCATGCCGCCGGGCGCGTGATAACCGGTAATTTTCCCTGGGGAAGGCATGAAATTCCGGTTGGGGTCTTCAGCATTAATCCGGCATTCCATGGCCCAACCGTTAATTTTTATATCTTTTTGGGAGTATCCCAGCTTTTCTCCGGCTGCCAGCCGGATCTGTTCCTTGATCAGGTCAATCCCGGTTACCAGTTCTGTCACAGGATGCTCCACCTGAATCCTGGTGTTCATTTCCATGAAATAAAAGTTGTTGTGCTTGTCTAAAAGAAATTCCACTGTGCCGGCATTGGAGTAATTAACCGCTTTAGCCCCCCTGACAGCCGTCTCACCCATTTTTTTGCGAAGTTCCGGCGTTACCGCAGTGGAGGGCGCTTCTTCCAGCAGTTTCTGGTTTCGCCGCTGAATGGAGCAGTCCCGCTCTCCAAGATAGACGGTATTTCCGTAATTGTCGGCCAAAACCTGGAATTCTATATGCCTTGGTTCCTCCAGGTATTTTTCGATATAAACTTCCCCGTTGCCAAAAGCGGCTTCCGCTTCTGACTGAGCAGTTTGGATAGCTTTGACCAGGTCATGCTTGGACTGGGCAATCCGCATCCCCTTCCCACCGCCTCCGGCAGAAGCTTTAATTATCACGGGGTAACCGATTTCCTTGGCAATTTTCACTGCTTCGTCGGTATCCCTGATCACGCCTTCGGTGCCAGGGACAACCGGGACCCCGGCTTTTATCATTGTTTCCCTGGCTACTGCCTTGTCACCCATTTTTTGCAGGGCTTCCGGGGCAGGTCCAATAAATTTAATCCCGCAGCTCTCACAAATTTCGGCAAAATCAGCATTCTCAGCCAAAAAACCGTATCCGGGATGTATGGCATCAGCCCCTGAAACCTCTGCCGCGCTTATTATATTCGCTTTATTGAGGTAACTGCGGCCTGATGGAGGCGGGCCGATACAAAAAGCCTCATCAGCAAATTTGACGTGCAGTGAATCACGGTCAGCCTCCGAATAAACGGCAACCGTCCTGATATCCATCTCCTTACAGGCCCTTATAATCCTCAATGCTATTTCTCCCCGGTTGGCTATTAGTATCTTGTTAAACATCTTACACCTCCGCACCGGCTGTATCTGTAGAGCTATCACCGTATCGTATTCATACCTTCTCAACCAGGAACAAGGTCTGTCCGTACTCAACCGGCTGGCCGTTTTCCACCAGAATATCGACGATCCGCCCCGAAAACTCGGCTTCGATCTCATTCATCAGTTTCATGGCCTCGATAATACATACAGTCTGACCTTCCGTTACCATCTGGCCTACCTCAACAAAAGAAGCCGCTTCCGGAGCAGGAGCACGGTAGAAGGTGCCTACCATGGGGGCCACTATCGGAACAAGGTTTTGACTGGTTCCGGCTGTATTTTCGGGCAATTTTTCTTTCTTTACTTCACCGGTATTATCCTTAAACGGAAACTCGCCTGAGGGCAAACCAGCGTTCCCGGCCCCGGTTTTCTTGATAGAGACTTTGACACCGGCGCTCTCCAGGTGTAATTCGCAGATATCGGTTTCATCCAGCATTTTTATCAGTTCTTTTATTTCAGAAAGATTCATTTTCTTACCCTCCTTAGTAACTTCAACTGCCGGGAGTCCTACCTCAACCTCTTTTGGCTTTTCCACCAAATCTGGCTGCGGAGTTGCATCCTCAGTATCCAGCCCTTTATTCCGGCGCCATTCAAAGAATTTCCTCGCCACCTGGGGAAACAGGGCATATGATAGCACGTCTTCTTCCGACTCAGCCAAATCCTGGATTTCTTTCCTTAGTGTATCCAGTTTTGGCTCCAGTAAGTCAGCAGGCCGGCACTTGATCAGTTTTGTATCACCGTTACCCAGTATTTTCCGGATGATTTCTTCCTTTATGGGCGCCGGCGGCTTTCCATACAGGCCCTGGACATAAGTCCTGACCTCCCCGGGCACCAGTTTATACCTTTGGCCGCTCAGCACGTTAAGGACGGCCTGGGCGCCAACAATCTGGCTGGTCGGAGTGACAAGCGGGGGGTAACCAAGGTCTTCCCTCACTCTTGGTATTTCTTCCAGGACATCATGAATCCGGTGCAGGGCCTTCTGCTCTTCCAACTGGGAAACAAAGTTGGAAATCATTCCTCCCGGAACCTGGTGCTCAAATACCCTCATGTCGGTAATCCTGGTAACTCCCCGTTCAAAACCGCGTTTTTTCCGGAGTTCTTCAAAGTACTTGGAAACCTCAAAGAGGATATGTATATCGAGCCTGGTATCGTATGGCGATTCCTGAAGAATCCTCACCACAGTTTCCACCGGCGGCTGGGAAGCGCCGAAGGCCAGGGGCACGGAAGCTGTATCAATCACGTCCACACCGGCATCGGCAGCCTTTATGTAGGCCCCTACAGCCAGGCCGCCAATATAGTGGCAGTGGAGTTGGACCGGAATCTTAAGGTTCTTTTTGAACAGTTTAACTAGGTCATATGCTACATATGGAGAGAGCAGGCCGGCCATGTCCTTGATACAGATGGAGTCCGCCCCCATCTCCTCAAGCGCACGCGCAGTTTTCAAATAATATTCCATAGTATGTACCGGGCTGATGGTATAAACAACCGCCGCCTGTACATGAGCCCCTTCCTGTTTGGCTACCTTCATCGGAACTTCCAGGTTTCTGATATCGTTAAGGGCATCAAAGATACGGATAATATCTATACCGTTTTCAACAGCCTTTTTTACAAATTCCTCTACAATATCATCCGGATAGTGCTGGTAACCAACAAGGGATTGGCCCCTCAGGAGCATTTGCAGGGGGGTCTTTTTAACTATTTTTTTGAGCTGCCGCAGCCTTTGCCAGGGGTCCTCATTGAGATATCTCAGGCATACGTCAAATGTTGCTCCGCCCCAGACCTCCAGAGAGTGGTAACCTACCTGGTCAATTTTTTCGGCAATCGGGAGCATTTCGTCGGTACGCATACGGGTCGCCCAGAGGCTTTGATGGGCATCTCTTAAAGTCGTATCCGTTATTTCCACTTTGTGAGCCTTAACCACGTCTATCCCTCCCTTTTCTTGTCCGCACAGTCACAAACAATTCCCGCATAAAACAACATAAAATCTCAGGCTATTACGGTTCAAATAACCTGAGAATTTTTTATTATTAGGGTAAAACCTTCTACGTTTTATAATTATATGCTGTGCCGCTCTTTATTTCAATAGTTTTTACTCAAGTATACAATATTACGGAAATAAACTCCTTACATCACACTTTCGGAATCACAACTATATTCTCCGGGGTGAGGCCGGTCACCCTTACGGCAATATCCGTAAGTTTATTTTTGTCCATGGGAGTCAGCGCTGGTGTCTGGACTATAATAGTGGCAGACTTTTCCTGGACAAAAGCCACCGCGTCCTTAAAGTTTTCGGCCCGGATAAGGTTTTCTATCTTCATTTCGGTGTCAATGGCTTGTGAAATCGCCAACAACCTCCGGTTGGCTTCCTTCCTGCTTTCCTCCGATGAATTCTGGTTATTCACAATTTCCCTCAACAGGTCAATCTGCTGGCTCCTGGTCCTGTCTCTTTCCAGCCGGTATTCCACAAAGAATTCATGTTTAGCCTTCAAATCCTTTCTTTCTTCGCTTCTCTCCCCGTTTTTTGCCTGCCCGGCCGGACTCTTCGCCGGAGGGGTTCCGGGTTCGGTTGTCCCAGCCTGGGTGCCTACCGTAGGGGGTCCCGCCTCCCTGCTTCCCGGCAGACCATACAGCCCCAGCGCCAATTGATATAATCCGGCGACAACCAGCACAATTCCGGTGAACAGGACAGCGATCCATATACCGTTTTTCCCGAGAAAAATTGTTTTCATCAGCTAATCACCTGCTTTCCTTCGACAAAACTATGACCTTGTAAAGAGGTACATCAAGGTATACCTGAACCGCTTTCATTAAGTCGGCCTTGATAACCGGGTTTTCTGCACCCTCTGCCACAACGACAACCCCTTTTACTTCCGGTTTTACCTCTTTGACTACGACAGGCTCCTCCCTACTCCCCTGGTTTTCCCTCACTAAAACCATCTGTCCGTTTTCGTTGGTTTCGGTTATTGTCCGGTTTCCGCCCTTCTGGTCATGCTCCTGGGTGGTTTTATTATTGGTGCTGGTATTGACTGCATAGTCCTTCTCCGTAGTGGACGCCAGGTTTACCGTTACCGTTATGTCCCCCACCCCGCTTATCTGGGCCAGCACCGCTTCCAATTTGCGGGCCAGCGAGCTCTCCAACTCATCAACATCCGGAGAAGAACTGCGTAATGACTCTACCTGGAAATTTCCCGGAGATTTTAACTCTGCTGTTTCATCCAGGACTTTTCCACCTCCCGCGAACAAGTTAGCCAACACGATCAATAGCACCCCAGCTGTTGCCACAATCATCAGGATGTTAATTTTTTTCCAGACCGGCCCCCGGATGTTACCGGGCCCCGCTTCACCCGCCCCAAATACTCTTTTAAACATTTCCGTAAGCTTTGTCAAAATAAACACCTCCTAATTCCTGATTACTACCTGTTCGGGAAGTAGACCGTAAAAATTGGCTATCACGTCCCGTAAGCGGGAAATATCTTGAATTTTTTGGACACCGGAATCATTTTTTACAGCGTTACCCGCATTTTCTGTCTCATGTAAACCGGTATCTACACTAATCTCATCTATTTGCACCTCCCCGGCTGCCGTTTTACTGTTCCTGTCGCGGTTATCCTGCCTGCCGGACCGGTTTCCTGTCTGGATTGTTATCCTGTTCACCTGTCCGAAACGGGGGTCGGCAGAATCTTCAATGATGTCTACATCGACTCCCGTGACCATGATGTCCTGATACAAGCCGGAGAGAGCCATCACCTGTTTGGACAGCTTTTCCTTATATTGTCCGACTACTTTTTTTCTCTGGGTTACAGCCATTTCTCTGCCGTTCCTGACCAGATCCGCAGTGTCTCCTGTAGTTCCGGAAGGAAGGTTCTCCAGAACTTCAAAAGAAAAACCCTTATGAATTATGGCCAGGAACGGGTTAAGGACCGCGACTATGATAAACAGTCCGATAATCAGGTTAATATAGCGCTTCATGTCACTTCTTGGCATCATAATCTCCAAAAATGCTGCCACCATTACAATTATCAGCACACTTTTAACCATCATTCGCAGGGCTTCCATCTGGTCACCTCAACATTAAACTGAAATCCCCCGCCCCCACTACTATAGCGATTACGAAGAAGAACATGATCCCTACCGCGGCTACTGCAACAAAGACCATGGTCAGGCTGTTGCCCATAGTATTGAGGGAATCGGCGATCAATTTATCACCTACAGGCTGAAGCGCCGCCGCCGCAATCTTATATATAAGCATCAGGGATATTATCTTTAAAATTGGAAATGCGCATATAAAAAAAACCACCAGGATCCCTATCAGACCTATTGCATTTTTCAGCAGGAGGGAAGTCCCCACCACTGCTTCCAGGGCATCTGAAAATAATTTGCCGACTATCGGGACAAAGACTCCTATACCAAATTTCGCCGTCCTCATGGCTACACCGTCAGCCACTGACCCGGCAATTCCCTGAACCATCATAAAACCCAGGAAAACGGTAAATAAGAGCCCCAAAAGGCCAATGCTCCACTGTTTCAGCAGGTCCGCCAGCCTCGATACTTCTACCCTGGAGGTGATGTTGTTGGCCAGTCCAAGAATGACGGCAAAAAATATAAGGGGGAAGACAATGTTTTTAATTAGTGTACTTATTGTACTCAAAACCATCAGGGTGAGGGGGTGAAAGAGCGCCGCCGTGGTGATGTTGCCCATAGCAGTGAGCAGGGTAATCAGGATAGGCAGCATGGCCTGCATAAAAGAAACCATGTCTTCGATAGCCTTGCGCCCTGTTTGAATCGCTATTGTAAAAGAACCAAGAGCCATGGTGAGAAGCACCAGAAAACATACAAACCACGCGATTTTCCCGACAGTACCGTTTTCGAAGGCTGACTGGACATTCTGCAGGATTGCGCAAAGAACTGCCAGAACAAGCAGCTGGCCCAGAAGCCTCGAGTTGGCCACCATCTCCCTGAAAAGGTACTTCAGGAGCCCCTTTATCACCTCATCCGCACTTATTCCAAGCTCACCCCGGGCCAGGCTGCCTAACATTTCCCGCAGGTTCAACTGTGGAATAAAAGTGTTAAGGTCTTCATTGATCTGGGACAGGTATTTTTCGATAGTCTCCATGTTCAGGGCCGATACCTGCTCGTGCAGTTCTTGGCTCTCCAGTCCTCCCGCTGTGACATCAGGGTTTCCGCCTCCAACGGATTGAGCAGCCACGGCCAAGGATAAACCAAACATTAAGCCGCTGGAGACAAAGACAATAAGGAAACATACTATGGCAAGGAGAGCGGGCTTTTTCATTTTTCCAACTCCCTAAGGTATCAGTTTCAGCAGTGAATCGAATACTGCAACTATAATTGGAATGGCCAGTACAATTACGATAACCTTGGCTGCAAATTCTATCTTCGATGCTACCGCGCCCTCGCCGGCATCCCGGCATATCTGGGCTCCAAATTCGGCAATGTACGCCACTCCGATGATTTTAAGGATTGTTCCCATGTATAAAAAACTTATATTGGTTTTCTGGGCCAGCTGTTTCATCAGGGAAATCACGGAATTAATCTTGCCCAGCATCATGGTGAAGATAACTACCCCAGTCACAATGCTTAACTGAACAGCCAGTTCGGGGCGCTGCTGTTTGATGATGACTACGAGGATTGTTACAACAAGGCCCAATCCAACAATTTTGATTATGTCCAAGTCATCCACCCCTTAGTAAATCTGGAAGACCGACCTGACCGTATCAAAAAGGTTTGCTATTTTGGGGATAACCATTGCCAGCACCACCACTATTCCCAACAGCAGTGTGGAAAAAGCAAATTCGTCCCTGCCGGCCTGTTTGAGGACAGTATAGATTACGGTAATGACAATACTTATTCCGGCTAATTGGAAAATCAGATCTGTGTCCATAAATGTTCCTCCTTGACAAGTCACCGGTGGCCAGTGACAAAATAGGTAACAGGTATCAGGTATCTACCACTCACCACTAATATAGGATAAGTACCAGCATCAACCCACCCAAAAATCCCAGGTGCTTGTATACCGACGAATTTTTCCTGGACAGGGACTCCGCCTGGATGGACGCCTGCTTTAGCTGGGTTTTGGCCAGCTGGAGATGTTTAGCCTGATCCTCCCGGTCCGAGGCTCCCAGCGACACGCCGAACCTCCTAAGAATAAGCAAATCCTGGTTATTAAGGGCAGAGTCCGGGGAAAACCTGTCAATGGCTCTTTCCCATGCTTCTCCGGCAGTAATGCCTTTCATTTTTCCTAACTCTTCTGCCGTATATCTGAATAAACCGGCCATCGGCCAATCGCATTTGGCAGCAACATGGCTGAGGGCTTCCGGAAGGGGTGTGGCTCCGTAGATTATTTCGGTTTCCAGTATCTGGAGGGCAATTTCCAGAGCGGCAAGCTGCTGGGGCCTTCTTTCATATATCCGGGCCCATGTATATCCCAAACTCCCGCAAGCTATAACTGTCAGGCATGCCCCGATCAGTTTAACCATTCCTTTCACCTCACAAGTGAATTGCCGTTTTTAAGGTCCATGATATCTTCTACCGTACCCACTCCCCTGGACCTACCCAGGATGACCAGCCTTTCAAAAACTGCCTGTTCCATAATGTACTTGAGCGCCGGGCGCTGGTATATTTCTTCCCTGTCGGCGCCGTGAGCCGTCGTCAGTACTTTGATTCCGGCATTCAATGCCTCTTCCAGCGCTCCGGCGTCCTCAGTTTTTCCTATCTCGTCGGTGGCGATGACCTGGGGCCCCATGGCCCGGATAAGCATCATCATTCCCTCAGCCTTCGGGCACCCGTCCAGGACATCGGTCCTGATGCCCAGGTCTTTCTGGGGAACGCCGTTGAAACAACCTGCTATCTCAGACCTCTCATCAACAACACCGACGGCACACCCTTTAAAATCCAGTTTGGGGATGCCTGTGGCCAACTGCCTGATAATATCCCTCATTAAAGTCGTTTTCCCGCACCTGGGCGGGGAAATGATGATTGTATGGTGAAATTCCTTCGTAACCGGGTTAATCAGATATGGCATAATGCTGTCGGCAGCGCCGACCACCTCACGGGCAACCCTGATATTAAGCCCGCTGATGCACTTGATGGTCTTGACCCTGCCCTTATCGACTACCACCTTGCCGGCAAGCCCCACCCTGTGCCCGCCTCTGACTGTAATAAACCCGTTTTTTATCTCTTCTTCAAAGGCATATATCGAAGAACCGCTGACCAGATGGACCGCTCTCGCAACATCCTGTTCAGTAACCGCATACCCGAACTCCGGAATGGTTGTTGGCTGGCCCTGGGGAGTGACCATAACATCCTCCCTGGTCAAACCAAGCATCAGCGGCTTCCCTAGGCGCAGGCGGATTTCCTCGATTTCTTCCATTACTTCTCCGGGCAGTTCGGTAATTATTTCCCTGATTTTGACGGGGAGGATGGGCAGGATATCCCGGGAAAGCATGCAAACAGTTGACTCTCGCTTCTTACTGCACTTCCTGTTGTCAACAATATCCGCAGCCATAATTTGTCCCCCTTCTCTATAATACATATTGGATAAGACATGTTTTTATGATTAAAACGAGCACAAAAAAAAATCAGGCTTTCCGGCAAATTCCGGGAAAGCTTGATTCGAATAAAGGGCTGCAGACTCCGGTTTTTTCGCACAATGAAGGGACGGGCAGGTGTGTTCAGAAGAGCAGCCTTTTTAAATATCGTCTTCTTTTTTGCCCATGATCTGCGCTTCGTCGTTGGTTCCATTCAGGATATCCTGATCATTGACGTATACTACTTCGTCACAGTTGGGACAAGTCACTTCTATCAAGTCTTCGTCATCGATAATATCTGACTCAAAACATACTATTTCCTTGCATCCGGGGCATTCAACCTCAACCATCTCCTCTTCGTCAAAGTCATCCCCCAAAATGTCGCCTTCCAGGTCATAGAGGTCTTCATCAATACTTTCAACATATTCTTCCAAATCACTCTGGGCAGTCTCAATTTCATCCAGCTGGTCTGCCATCTCGTCCAGTACATCAACTATTGCGGTGAGTACCCTGCCTTCTTTGGTTGTTTCGTCAATATTCAACCCTTGGACTAATCCCTGGAGATAAGCAACTTTTTCCTTGATGTTTTTCATGAGAAAAACCCCTTTCAATATTATAAGTCAGTGTCTGACTTATAATAGTATTAGTTCTTTACGGGGAAATTAAACCAATTTTAATTATCATTTTACCGCCACTGGCCGCTGACACTTCTGTTACACCCGCTTCAGGTAATTACCCGTCCTCGTGTCAATCTGCAGTACATCCCCAACTTCTACAAAGAAAGGCACCTGTACCACAGCGCCTGTCTCCAGGGTTGCCGGTTTGGATCCTCCGGAAGCGGTATCACCCTTTATTCCAGGGGATGTCTCGACTACTTCAAGTTCCACAAAGTTGGGGAGGTCTACTCCGATTACGGAACCTTGGTAAAGCAAGACATACACGTTAGTGTTTTCCTTCAAGAACTTGATGGCTTCACCCAGCTGCTGCTTAGAAATACTCATCTGTTCGTAGCTCTCGTTATCCATAAAGAAATAGGATTCCCCGTCATTATACAGGTACTGCATTTCACGGCGGTCCAAATGGGCCCTTGGCACTTTTTCACCCGCGTTGAATGTCCTTTCTACCACGGCGCCGGTCCGGATATTTTTCAGCTTGGCACGGACAAAGGCCGAACCTTTACCGGGTTTCACGTGCTGAAAGTCAACTACCTGGACTATGTCGCCATCCAGTTCAATGGTTAAACCTGTTTTGAAGTCGTTTGTAGAAATCATATTAAGTCCTTACCTCCTCGGTGTGTTATGTTTAAATTACAGCTCTATCAGATTCTTGGGGGATTTGGAAAGGATTTCTATCCCGTCGCCGGTAACCAGAACCAGGTCCTCTATGCGCACACCGCCCCAACCGCTTAAGTATATGCCCGGTTCAACGGTCAAAACCATTCCCGGCTGGAGGATGGTTTCATCTTTGGGAGTGAAGCCCGGTTTTTCATGAATCTCCAGACCGACACTATGCCCAAGGCCGTGCCCGAAGTTGGCCCCGTAACCTTCAACGCTGATCAGGTCACGTGCCGCCAGGTCGACTGCAGAACATTTTACTCCGGGTTTAATGGCCTCGAGCGCTCTTTCCTGAGCTCTTAAAACCAGGTCATAAATCCTGCAATGCTGCTGGCTGGGTCGTCCCAGGATTATCGTGCGGGTCATGTCGGCATGATAACCGTCGACCACTGCTCCAAAATCCAGAACTATAAATTCGCCGGCCTGTATTTTTTTATCTGTGGCCACACCATGCGGAAGGGCAGCCCTGGGACCTGATGCCACAATTATGTCAAACGCAGACTTCTGAGCGCCCTTCTTTTTAATGAAATATTCAATTTCCAGGGCTATATCAACTTCCCTGACCCCAGGACCGATAATTTCAAGTATGTAGTCAAAAGCCTCATCGGTAATGCCCGCCGCTTTTCTTAAAGAAGCAATCTCCCCCTGGTCTTTTACGCGCCTGACATTTTCCACCGTTTCATGCAGAGGGACCAGTTCCACCCCGGGGAGCTTCTCTTTGTATGTCGAGTACAAATGGTAAGTAAGGTTGTCATCCTCAAACCCGAGCCTGCCCAACCCCAGTTTTTTAACCTGGTCAACCACTGCGTCTTCTACGAGGGCAAACGGCTTGATAATATGAAAACCTCCGGCCTGTTCGGCCGCCTGTTCAAGATACCGGAAATCAGTGACCAGGTACTGATCGCCCGTTGTGATAATCAGCGCTGCATTGGTGCCGGTAAACCCACTAAGGTACTGCCAGTTTTGCTGTTTTGTTACAATTAACCCGTCAAGGCCGTTTTTTTTGAGTATCTCCCGCACCTTTTCGATTCTTATGTTCAAATCAGGATACCTCTCATCAGGCTGATTCGTATATTTTTTCTGCAATAGCCCGTAGCCCCAGCAAATAACTGAGCGGTCCGAAACCGGAAATCTGACCTATACATGCGGGGGCAATTACCGATTGTTTCCTAAATTCTTCACGTGCATGGATGTTGGACAGGTGCACCTCTACGCATGGAATTCCCACCGCGGAAACGGCGTCCCTCAAGGCCAGGCTGTAATGAGTAAATGCGCCGGGGTTAATGACGATCCCTTTAATCCCGGGGACTGACTGCTGAATCTTGTCTACCAGTTCACCTTCGTGATTTGACTGATAAAATTCCAGTTCAAGGCCCAACTGGTCTGCCAGTTCGGTGAGCCGTTTATTTATTTCCTCAAGGGTCCCTGAGCCGTATATATGAGGTTCTCTTGTCCCTAACAGGTTTAAATTAGGACCGTTTAGAACCAATACCTTTGCCAAACATTATCACCCCGTGCTAAAATATTCCACTATGCAATTTTAACACATATTAAGCTATTTGAACAGTTCTTTGTTGGGTTATCATTATTTACGAACCGCTCACTGTCATTTTGGAAATTCTGATGGTAGGCGCCCCTTTTCCCCCAAAAAAGGTAAGGTCTGAGCCTACGCCTTCCACCTCGTTCAGAAGTTCAAGGATGTTGCCGGCGATGGCTACCCCCCGCACAGGTCTTGTAAATTTTCCGTTTTCAATCCAGAGGCCCGCTGCGCCTACAGAAAAATCGCCCGATATGGGATTGGCGGTATGCATCCCCATCACATCAGTGACGTAAAGGCCGGACCGAATATCCTTAACCAGATCATCCGGATGAGTCGGACCAGGCTCTATATAGAAATTGGTAGTCCCAACCTCCGGTGTACTCTTAAACGACCCCCTGATCCCGTTGCCTGTTGACATTACCCTGTCTTTTGCGGCAGTGTAGGTATTGTGTAAATAACCTTTCAGTTCACCGTTCCTAACCAGAACCGTTTGGGAAGTCGGTACTCCCTCCCCGTCAAAGGGTGAGGAAGCAATTCCTCCCGGCATTGCGCCGTAATCAACAATTGTCACTTTGTCGGATGCGACCCTTTGTCCTACCTTGTTGGCGAAAAGAGACTTTCCTTTTTGTACTGCCTCCGCTGAAAGCGCAGGAGCAATTACCCCCAGGAAATTAGTGGCAATATACGGATCAAAAACTATTACGGCTTTCTGAGTACCGACAGTGGTCGCCCCGAGTTTCTGCACCGCCTTTTCGGCCGCCTCCCTGCCCACCTCTTCAGCGTTGAGGTCTTTATAGTTGAGTGTTATTTTTAGAGCAAAACCCGTTTGGCTGTCCCCATCTTCTTCTGCCACCAAATCGGCGTAGCAGCCGCAGTAGGCTCCCTTGTAACCGGCTGTAATTCCCAGTGAATTAGCCAATATAACCTCATACTCGGCATCGAAATAAGATGACCGCTCAGTAATTGTTACCCTTCTATCAAAACCCCTGGCGGTCTTTTCAATTGTCCTGGCAATATCAATCTTTTCCTCTATTGATGCCTTTTGTATTTCCGGGTCAAAGAGATTAAGGTCGGCGTACTGCCCGCCGGGTTTTGGCATGACATTAAACTCGTCAGGGCTGGTCTTGTCAGAATTGGCGAGGGCCTGTTTGATAATCTCATCAACGGCAGAGGTTGTTAGGTCGGAGGTATAGGCAAAACCCACCCGGCTGTTCCGAAACACCCTCACGCCAAGCCCGCGGTCTTCCGCCAGTTTTAGCGTTTCCACGGTGTTATCGCGTATATCTATTGTAAGGTCCTTGGATTTTATCAGATAGGCTTCAGATTGTTCGGCTCCCAGGTCCTGGGCTTTTTCCACGACTTGTCGTGCCAGTTCGGTGAAACTGTTGATCATCCGGTAACACTGCTCCTTTCGCGTTCTTTCAAGTAGTATAATTCAATGGAAGTAAGAATATTCCTGCATACCCTGTATGCGTATAAGGGTAAAAAATAACTTTTAAACAGAGCTAACCGGGCTATAAAAATCAAAAGGGTATAACTGGTTTCTCGCCTCACTACCAGTTATGCCCTTAGTTGTTTTACCCTTTGGCTTTTTTCATCTTGTCCTGCAGAGCGTTAGGTATCTTAATTGTTGTATTGTTGTAATTCATAGGTTTGGAAATCACCTTAAAATCCATAGTTTTAACCGCGAAAAAAACCGCCTTGGCTTCCACTTCATAACGTGTTACCGTCAAATCTTTCCTGGAAATCCAAAATAATTGTTTGATATTTTTCAACTCAGCTCCCGAAAACTGAGGGGGCAGAGCATCAGTTATCTTCGGCAGGGCGCCCGGCCGGGGTATAACTTCAATCACCACCGTTTCCCTGTTTTTATCATCCTGTTTAATAGACATATTGGTAGCGTTAGGGTCTAAATCCAGCAGATTGTCTACCGGGTCAATAAGGCTCAACTGCCTCCAGAAAAAGTCAAGAAAAGGGCTCAGTGTCGGTTCCTCCCGGGGCAGCAACCACTTGTTCTTCAGGGGATGAAATATATAAATTTCTTTTCCCTCCGTATACATGCTTACCATCCCGGACATTTTAGGAATAGTCCAGGAAAAATCCACCATTTGAC
>DDKP01000139.1:0-2141 GCA_002339745.1 Firmicutes bacterium UBA2595
CCAGTGGAGTTGTTGTTCGCTCGAAGGAATATACCTGCCTCTCAAACTATCGTTCACGGGTTGTTAACGCCAGGAGGAAAGTATCCATCCCGTTTATACTGCGATAAACTGGAGTTTGTCAACAGCCCCCTTATGCTTATGGGACACTTCCTTTTGTTGGTAATACTTGTTCCGATTTGTCCGATACTTGGAGGACGGTGAAATTCTTGTTAAAAAGCAGGATTAACCTGAGGGTTGTCGTATTATAATTTTTTGAAAGATTTTTGGAATCAGGTGGAGATTGTGGCGAATAATTCTCTGCGAGACAAGCTTTCAAGTTTAATAAACCACGTTTACAGGAAACTCAATGTTGGAGTGGGAACCAAGATTTTCCTCTCTTTTTTTACGGTTACATTTCTGATAATCGGACTTATATCTTATTTTGTTATGGACAAAATATCGGAGAAAATCAGCCAGATGGATGAGCGGAGAGCCACTGTCATCCTAAATACCACCATTGAGATGTTCAATGATCAAAAAAATTCACTGGAAATCAACGCGCGGCTGCTGGCTGATTCCCCGCAACTGGAAAAGGCTATGACTGAGAAAAACAGCAGATTAATATACGAAATACTTGCCCCCAGCAAATACTACTCGGGATACAGCAAGCTGCTGGTTTACGACCGAAACAGAAATCTTGTTGTAAAACTGAGCGAGCCGTCCAAATGGAATGAGCAGGAAGACGAGGCTGTAAAACAGGCTTTGACAGGGCTGACAGTTTCTCACTTCGAGGTTACGGAAAACGGGCTCGAGTTATATACAGTCACTCCCATTCATTTTGACCCTACCAAGTATTCTTCCAGAATGCCGGCAGGAGCACTGCTGGTAGATAATCATATCGGTGACAGCGAATTGATAGAAATAAAAAACAGAACAGACGTAGACATCAATATCATCTTTGACGGGAGGATTGTCGCCTCAACCCTCGACAAATCAATGAGGCATCGCATACTACCTGGTTTGCTGAACTCTATCAAAAGGGGAGAAAGATTCCAGGTTGTTGACAAAGGTGAAAGAACCGGGTATGTGAACGCCTGGAGCAATATCGGTGATCAGGGCGGAATAATTGCCGTGACGGTGCCCAATGACGACTTACTAGCTATTATAGGGGCATTGTCCAGGGACATAAAAACCATAACAGTGCTAGCAGGAATTCTTGTTTTAGGCAGCAGCTACTTGCTGGCCAAAATAATCATCAGGCCCCTGGTTAAAGTGCTTAATATCACTACGGCCATTACTCACGGTGATTTCAGCCAGAGGATTAAGGTTGTGACCAGGGACGAATTCGGCAGGCTATGTGAAGCCGTTAACTATATGGCAGACAAGATCAAGGAAAGGCTGGAAGAGGCCGAGCATCTGGCGACCGTCGACGGGTTGACCGGAATTTTCAATCACCGGTATTTCCAGCAGCGTCTGCAGCAGGAACTGGATAAGGCAAAACGCTCCGGAACGCCATTGTCTCTGGTTATGATAGATATTGACTACTTCAAACATTACAACGATACCCTTGGACACCCGGCCGGCGACAGGGTTTTACATACAATAAGCCAGCTGATATGCAAAAACATCAGAGGTGTTGATATTCCAGCCCGTTACGGTGGAGAGGAGTTTGCCCTGATACTGGTAGACACTACCCCTAAGGAAGCCATGCAGATTGGCGAACGAATCAGGAAGGAGATAGAAGCTTTTCCGTTCGAGGGCCGGGAAATTCAGCCCAGCGGCAAAGTTACGGTCTCCATGGGCGTAGCCAGCTACCCGGTAAATGCGACAAGGAAAGAAGACCTCATCAGGATGGCTGACGATGCATTGTATAAAGCAAAATATATCAGCAAGAACAAAGTGGTCCTGTACTATTCGGTTCTGGATGAGCTCAAGGGAGACCTGGACCAATCTGAACATGATTTGCTGAACACCATTAAAACACTTATCTCCGTTATTAACTCCAAAGACCGGTACACTTTCGGCCACTCGGAACGGGTGGTCAAATATGCCGTTCGAATCGCTGAAGTCCTGAATCTTACAGAAAGAGAAATTAAAATTATTAAAGTAGGAGGGTTTCTCCACGATATCGGTAAGATAGAGATTGACAGGGAATTATTAAA
>DDKP01000139.1:2474-3295 GCA_002339745.1 Firmicutes bacterium UBA2595
TTAAATAAAGAAGACTCTCTTGACCAGGAGGAACTAAAAGTGTTAAAACAGCATCCCACTTGGGGCGCCCAGATTGTCAGTTCCCTGAAGTCACTCCAGGATATAGTGCCTGCCATCCTCTACCATCACGAAAGTTTCGATGGAACAGGTTATCCTTTCGGGATTAAGGGCAACGATATCCCTTTGATTGCGAGAATCCTTAAGGTGGCGGACAGTTTCGATGCTATGACTACAGCAAGGCCATACCAGCAGAAAAAGTCGTTCGCCGAAGCCCGGGAGGAATTGATGAATCATGCTGGGACCGAGTTTGACCCCCAAGTGGTGGAGGTGTTTCTAAAAGTACTGGACGAGCCAGACTTCAACATCGAAAAAATGGTTTCCTAGGGGTGAACTGTAATGAGACCGGGAAAGAAGCTTTTAGTGTGGTTTGCCGGGAAATGCCTGCTGGTATTTTTCTTCTTGACGATTACCGGATGCGGAGACAAAAACACGGGCAGTTTCCATGAGAAGCCGGAAGACAACCCCCCGGCCAAATACCGGCTTGTGGTGGCCGGTTCGGGAAGCAACTTGGGAATTACCCGCAAGTTAGCGAAGGCTTATATGGTAAAAAACCCGGAAGTCAGCATACTCATTCCGGAAAGTCTGGGTTCCACCGGCGGGATTAAGAGTGTCAGCGAAGGAGTAATAGATATAGGACTGGTTTCCCGCAAGATGTTTCCGGAGGAAGAGAAGCTGGCGTTAACATATATTCCTTATACTCAAGTTTCACAACAAGTAGCCATTTTTGACCGTTTTAAAACCCTTAATCCCTTGATAATTAA
>DDKP01000131.1 GCA_002339745.1 Firmicutes bacterium UBA2595
GGACAACGGATGGTCCCCGGCAATGGTTACCGCTCGATATACATTCTCCAATATTGTTACACGAACAGGCACGGGTTCATGGCCGCCACCAGCATTATATTGGCCGGATACTCTACACTGTAATTAACCCTCGATACGCATACTCTCCCGGCTTCTATAGGCTGCCTCAGTGATTCGAGGGTGTCTTTATTAAACTCGGGGAACTCATCCATGAACAGAATACCGTAATGGGCCAAACTTATCTCTCCCGGTTTGGCGCTGGCTCCTCCCCCGATAATGCCGGCTTTCGAAACACTGTGGTGTGGAGAACGAAACGGTCTGTTTGTTACCAAGGGGTTCCCATTTCTCAACAACCCGGCTACACTGTATATTTTAGTTAATTCTATGGATTCCTCAAAAGTCAGATCCGGAATTATTTGCCCGAGCCGCCTGGCCATCATTGTTTTTCCAGATCCCGGGGGACCTATCATGATGATATTGTGGCCTCCGGCGGCCGCAACTTCTAGAGAACGCTTGATTTTAAACTGGCCGTAAACATCGGACATATCCTCGCGGCTGGAACGGTCTCCATCACCAATCATGTCTTTTAAATTAGTCTCATGTCTCCTTATAACTTCCCGCCCGTTAATAAATCGAATTACCTGCTGAAGATTGTGCGCCGGATAAACATTCATATTTTTCACCAGGGCCGCCTCGTCGGCATTCTCCGCCGGGACTATTACCCCTTCTACTCTGGCCTTTTCTTCTACCGCCAAGACACTGGGGAGGATACCGGTAACCCCCCTGACCGAACCGTCCAGTGAAAGCTCACCAAAAAAGACATACTTCTTGTACTTTTCCCTATCCAACTGCCCGGAAGCAGCCAGTACTCCTACGGCTATCGGCAGGTCAAAGACCGGCCCCTCCTTCTTCTGGTCAGCGGGAGCAAGGTTCACGGTAATTCTACCCAGCGGGAACTCCATACCGCTGTTTTTTATAGCTGCTCTTACCCTTTCTCTTGCTTCCTTCACGGAAGCGTTTGGCAGCCCAACTATGTCAAGGGCCGGCAGGCCATTAGATATGTCCACCTCAACATCTACAATGTACCCCTCCAGTCCAATGATTCCTACGCTCTTTACTACTGCTAACAACACAATCCCTCCACAATTAGTGATTGGTGAACAGTGACTAGCGGCTAGTGGTTAGTAATCTAAAAGCAATCTTCTATAATCCTGACTGATTGAAGATCGTTATCTTTATTAAGATATATGGAATAAACGTCAAACCTGCATGAACAAAACTTCAAACAGTGTTTTGATAAATAATGTACGGCCAAAAGACGTAACTTTTTTTGTTTCCGCCAATCGACAGCCTCTTCCGGAGTCCCGTACCTGGCGCTTTTCCGGGTTTTTACTTCGATAAATATAATTTTTTTTCCGTCCCGGGCAATAATATCTATCTCTCCGTGCTTACATCTGAAGTTTCGTTCCAATACTGTAAAACCTTTTTCCTGAACCAGTTTTACCGCTATATCTTCCCCCAAAAACCCTAAAGCTTTTTTATTCCGCAAACATAACACCCCATCAGTGATTATAACATACCATATGTTTCCTGTTGACACTGCTGTTATTGTTTTAAGGCGGTCAGCCTGTTCTTTAGTTGGCTCAAGTTTGATTTTTACGGTTATTTGCAATTTTTCACCTCCTTTGCGAAGTTTTTTGGCTTTCGATGTATTGCTTGATTACCGAAAGTGGCGCACCGCCTAAAGTGGCAACAAAATAGCTGTTTGTCCAAAGAGTAGGCAGTTTAGTTGTTAGATTTTCCATATTTGTAGTATACTACTTATTAGCATCTAACACAAACAAAGTTAAACCTATTTAAAAACATCGAGTTTTTCAATAGGTTCTGCCTTATATCCCCATAGCTGAAGCCAGGAGCTTTGCGGCAATTTCGGTAAATTTACTAGAATCACATCAATAAAAAAAGTAACCTCATGTAGAATTACACGAGGCTTAGTTTCTCATTGCTTATATTAACCTATTGGTTTTTTTGTTTTCAGGGTAGCCCTTTCTCGGGATTTGTACAGTATTATTCTTCTAGAAGAACAATGCTTTGGCGGCGATGTTGGCTAAAACCGATAACGGTTCCGGATATATACCCAGGAATACTGTTATAATCATAGTCATCAGCAGTGTTGCCTTGGCTCCCACAGGAACTGTTATCGGTGTGTTGTCAGTGGGCTCAGCCATGTACATAACCTTGGCAACTGACAAATAGTAGTATACGGACGCCATACTCATCAGGAGACCGATAACAACCAGCCAGAGATAACCCTGATTAACGATTGACGAGAACAGGTAGAACTTTCCGGCAAAGCCTGCCAATGGAGGAATCCCGGCCATTGACAGCAGGCACACGGTAAGAACTGCTGCCATCAGCGGAGAACGCTGGGCCAATCCGGCATAATCCTTAATCTCGTCACTTCCGGTGTTGGCCGAGAAGTTCATTACAACTGTAAAGGCGCCGATGGTGGCAAAAACATACAACATGGCGTAAAATGCCACGCCTTTTACACCGGCGGCATTAGCTGCCACAACTCCGGTCAGGATATATCCGGCCTGAGCAATACTAGAATAAGCCAGCATCCTTTTAATGTTTGTCTGGGGAATAGCCACCAGGTTTCCTATGATGATAGTCAGCGCGGCCAGGGCGGCAAAAAGAACCTTCCATTGAGCCCCGTATGCCGGGAAGGCAACAATGAACAGCCTGACTATGGCCGCAAAGGCTGCAGCCTTTGACCCGACTGCCAGAAAAGCGGTAACCGGGGTAGGCGCGCCTTCATAAACATCAGGAGACCACATTTGGAAAGGAACAGCAGAAATCTTGAACCCTAATCCGGCTACCAGGAACACGATACCTACTATCAAAGCAGGAGGCATAGCCGACATCTCGCTGATTTTTACAGCAACATCGGCTATTACTATAGTTCCGGTCATACCATAAACCAAGCTCAAGCCATAGAGTAAAATTCCCGATGACATGGCGCCAAGAAGCAGGTATTTTACACCAGCCTCTACGGATTTGCTCTCAGTCTTTTGATACCCCGTCAGAATATAGAAGGTAATGGTCATGGTTTCCAGGGCCAGATACAGGGTGATGAAGTCACCGGCTGATGACAGAATCATCATCCCCAGGGTGGCAAAAACCAGCATAATAAAGAATTCACCGTAATTGGCGCTAATCTTTCTCACATAAAGTGTGGCAGCCAGTGAAACCAGTATAGCTGCTACAAGAAACAGTTGCTTGAAAAAGACGGAGAAATCGTCTACTATATACATTCCCTCAAACAAACTCGAGTTGATCCCGTAAAACCCGAAGCTGACCAGGAGTATCCCGGCGAGGCCGATAGTCACAAGGTAACCCAGGCCGTACCTCTGTTCCCTGGGAACCACGAGCCCGATTACTAAAACAACTAAAGCCAGAAGGGCGGTTGCAATTTCAATAGTCAGCAAGGAGTAGTTTATTTCCATTAGATGTTCCCTCCCATCTGAGATGCAACCCTGGCTGCGTCAACCAGTTTGGCTGCGATAGGCTGCATTCCGGAATTCACCATATCCATAAGCAATGAGGGGAATACTCCAAAGGTTACAATAAACGCTATCAGAACAACGACCGGAATCCAGTAAGAACCTCTGATGTCTTCCACATGGTCCCACTCTTCCTTGCGCGGTCCGAAGAGCACATTGGCCACCATTCTCAGAACGTAGACGGCGCCCAGGACAACACCTGTCAGGGCTATAATGGCCGGTATGCGGAGAGAGGCTTCTTTAAATGCTCCGACAAAGGTAGTAAACTCGGGCACGAAACTGACCAGGCCCGGCAGACCTGCTGAAGCCATGGCTGCAACCACAAAACCGGCAGCAGCCACCGGCATCTGGTGGGCCAGTCCGCCCAGGTCGGGGATGTACCGGGTTTTGGTTGCCCCGTAAATAT
Organism: Firmicutes bacterium UBA2595; assembly: GCA_002339745.1. Classification (GTDB taxonomy): domain Bacteria; phylum Bacillota; class Thermincolia; order Thermincolales; family UBA2595; genus UBA2595. Next base: position 3,973 of record DDKP01000131.1, read on the forward strand.
AGCCTACCATGGAAAAGAAGAGGGCTGACATTACACCGTGAGCAAACATGTTGGCTACAGCGCCGTTTAAGCCAATGATGTTCAGCGAAGCGAAACCGATCAGGACAAACCCCATGTGGCTGACGCTGGAGTAACCGACAACATACTTCATATCTTTCTGAGCAAGGCAGATCAATGCGGCGTAAACAACATTCCCCACTGCTAAAATAGCTATCAACGGAGCCCAGAACTTGGCCCCCAGGGGCAGGATAAAGAATCCAATCCTGATTAAACCGTAGCCGCCAATCTTTTTCAATACGCCGGCGTGAATCATCGATACGGCGGTAGGAGCTCCGGCGTACCCGTCGGGTGACCAGGAATGGAAGGGAAACATTGAAAGCAGTACGGTAAATCCAAATCCCATCATGCCAAAAACGATAATCTGGAATTGTTGGTCAAACTGGCTGGATAGACTGGCCAGGGTGGCAATGTCAAAGGTCGGCAAGCCGCGCATCTCCGCAGCTTCCATGTACAGCCAGATCATAGCGGCAAGAAGGAACGCGCTTCCAACCAGGAGGTAAATCGTCAGCTTCATACCTGCGTACTCCTTGGTAACGTCCTTGGTCTTACTACCGCTGCCCCAGATAATTACCATGATGTAGATGGGAATCACTACTACTTCGTAGAACAGGAAGAAGATAAACAGGTCGCGGGCCACGAATGTTCCCATAACACCAACGATTAGGATCATGAGCAGGATATAAAACTCTTTGGCGCGTTTCTCCACACTCCAGGACCGTGAAAACACGGCCGTAAAACCGATGACATTGGTCAGCAGCAACATCGGCAGGCTGAACCCGTCTACTCCCAGGGAATAAACCACACCAAGGTCGCTTACCCATGGGATATCTTCGGTGAAGGCCATTCCACCCGTATCCAGGTGCTGGGTGTAGTAAACAAAGTAAATTACAATCGTTAGAGCCAACGAGATAAAGGTACTAATACCTGCAACAGCCTTGATGATTCTCGATTCTTCCTTGGGGATAAATACGCTGATAAGCGCTCCGACAACAGGCGCCAGTAATATGACAGTCAATACCGGGAAATCCATTACCTTCCACCTCCTAACAGGCTCAGGCTGGCTACACTGGTATCAGCAAAACTCATGATGATTACCAGTACCACAACTCCTGCGAACAGCACCAGCGCATAATGCTGCATTTTACCGGTCTGTACCCTTCTGAATACACTGCCCAGAACTTTTGTCGTTTTGGCAACGCCGTCCACGACACCGTCAACGATATGCATATCTACCCACCAGAGCGCTCTGCCTATACCGTCAATGATGTTATGAATAATCCAAAGATATAGTTCATCAACGTAAAACTTATTGAACGACAGCTTGTATAGCGGGGCAAACTTCTTGGCCAGTTCTTCATGAGAGATAGCATTTTTCCAATAAATAGCGATTGCGCCTCCGATACCTATCAACGCCAGTACAGTCGAGCTGATAATCAGCGTCCAGTTGGCGTGGACAATTTCAAATTCACCCATTCGAACAAAGTACCCGAAGGCCTTCCCTTCTGTGAGTCCCGGCCAGCCTACCCAACCGCCGACCACTGACAGGATGCCCAGAACGACCAGGGGCATAGCCATGGAAAAAGGAGACTCGTGAGGATGGGCATGCTTGTCACGGAGTTCGCCATGGAAACAGATAAAGAACATCCTGAACATGTAGAATGCTGTCATCATGGCTGTCATGGATGCCATAATGAACAACAGGGTATAGAGACCCTGGAACGGACCATGGGCGTGTCCCGACAGCGTAGAGTTAGCCCAGACAACTTCCAGAATCAGGTCTTTGCTGAAGAAACCGGCAAACGGGAATATACCCGCGATAGCCAGGCAACCGATCAGGAACGTCCAGTATGTTATCGGCATGTATTTCTTCAAGCCTCCGTATTTCCAGATGTCTGCCTCATTGTGCATGGCGTGGAGAACACTGCCGGCCCCGAGGAACATCAGTGCTTTAAAGAAGGCGTGGGTCATCAGGTGGAACATGCTGGCGGTCAGGCTGCCGGCACCCAGGGCCAGCATCATGTAGCCCAGCTGGGACACCGTAGAATATGCCAGGATTTTCTTCATCTCCGTCTGGGTTATGGCGATACTGGCAGCGAAAAGTGCGGTAAATGCACCCATAAAGGCCACGAATGCCATAGCGCCAGGAACGGTTTTAAACAGGAACAGGGTCCGGCCCACGAGGTAAACTCCGGCCACAACCATTGTCGCGGCATGAATCAGCGCGCTGACCGGAGTAGGACCTTCCATGGCATCGGGAAGCCAGACGTGCAGAGGAAACTGACCTGATTTGCCAATGGGGCCAAGGAACAGGATAGCCGCAATAAGTGTCAGAGCTCCTGCCGTTAAGCCATATTCAGTAAAGTTGGGAATCCTGACAGCCAACTCCTGCAGGTCCAGGGTTCCAAAGAATATCTGTAACAGAAGGATGCCCATCAAAAGTCCGAAATCACCGGTACGTGTAGTAATGAAAGCTTTTTTGGCGGCTTCCCGCGCCGAGTACTTATACCACCAGAAACCGATCAGCAGGTATGAACACAGGCCTACAAGTTCCCAGAAAACGAACATCTGTAAAAGGTTGGGGGCAATAACCAGTCCCAGCATTGACATGGCAAAGAGGGACAGGTACGCGTAAAATACGGAAAATCCTTTATCACCGTGCATGTAGCCTATGGAATAAATCTGCACCAGGGCTGCCACAAGGGTTACCACGAACAGCATCATAGCGGAAGTGGGATCTATCTGGAAACCCATTTCTATTTTCAGCCCGCTCATGCTAAACCAGGTTACAGCCTTCTTGAACGGTTCTTCAACAAATTTTTCACCGCCCTGGATTACCCCTATCCCAATGCTAATAGCCATTATAAATGAGATCAGGATACATGTAATTGATACAAATGCACTGACTCTCGGCAACGGTCTCAATACCAGGACTATCAGCGCGAAAGCGACGGCCGGTAGGAAGGGAATTAACCAGGCGTTGTTAAGGGAAAATTCAATCATATTGTTCTTTGCACCTACCTTCGTTAGTAGAAACTACCATTTCAGCCAGTCAAAGTCTTCAACGTTCACGGATATCCGGTTGCGGTAAATGGCCACTATCAAAGCAAGGCCAACTGCCACTTCCGCTGCCGCCACGGCAATCACAAAGACCGCAAATACCTGGCCGACTAGATATTCCGGAGTAACATACCGCGAAATAGCGACAAGGTTAATGTTAACCGCAGTCAACATTACCTCAAGGCCCATTAATATGGCAATAGCGCTTCTTTTGGCCAGGGCCCCGAACAGACCTATGCAGAAAAGAGTCCCACTGAAAACCAGGAAATGATTCAAACCGATCATGAGGTCTTTTTCACCTCTTTCGCTATGATTATTGCACCCAGTAGAGCTACCAGCAGCAGAACGGCTACTACTTCAAAGGGAACAATAAACTTTGTCAGCATAAGTTCCGCAATCTGTCCTACGGTTTCTACCGGCGGCGCAGCTTCACTGACCGGCCAGTCCGACGTAAGAACCATTATTGCGTTAATCACAACCAAGACCAGGGAAACAAGTCCCGCCAGAGCCGCGTTTTTTGAAAACAGGTTGGTTTGTTTCATGTTCCCCCGTACGGTCAGCATGATACCGAATACTATAAAGATAGCTATAGCTCCCGCATAAACAAGTATCTGGACAGCGGCCAGGAAATCAGCCTGCAGGAGAACATACATTGCGGCCACTCCGATAAACGTCACTACCATGAAGAGAGCGCTGCGAAAAATATTTTTGTTTAAAACCATTGCCAATGCTGACCCTAATGTGATTATAGCTATAAGCCAAAACATAAAAACCATTTAACCTTTTCACCCCTTAACTGGCCTGTGCCGTTTCTTCATCTTGTTTTTTCGGCTTGGCCGGCTTCTCATCGTCCGGGGAAGGAACGTAACTGCTGAAGAGGTCAAGATTTACCATTTCCCGGATATAGACGGCGTTCTCAAATTCCTTTGTCCAAAGGAGGGCCTTGGTAGGGCAGGCTTCTACGCAAAAACCGCAGTAAAGGCATCTTTCCGCCATCATTTTGTAGCCGGTAAGCTTTTTCTTGTTATTCTCATCTTTTTCGGACTCGATTTTGATAACATTGTTGGGACACGCGTTTGCACACAGTCCGCAAGCAATGCATTTGGGTACCTTGAGCATAAACGAACCCTTAAAACTATCAGGCAGGTTCGGTTTAACTTCGGGATATTCCTCGGTAAGTTTTTTATCAAAGAGGTGTTTTAAGGTAATACTGAGTCCTTTTATCAGTCCCTGTCCAAACACTTTATCACCACCTAACCAGTTATCGCTCTGTAAATATAGATTCCGATACCTGTCACAAGAATATTTGCCAGTGACGCCGGGATCAGGAACTTCCACCCGAAGTGCATCAGGTGGTCAACCCTGAGTCTCGGGAAGGTCCAGCGTACCCACAAAAAGGTGAATATCATTACATACAGTTTAAGCATAAACCATACAAACGGAGGAATAAAGGTCAGGCCAAAGGGTGCGTTCCACCCGCCCAGGAACAGGGTCGTCGCTATAGCGGAAACAGCTACCATGTTTGCGTATTCAGCCATGGCAAACAGCGCCCACCGGATCCCGGAATATTCAATGAAAAAACCTGCTACAAGTTCCTGTTCACCTTCCGGGAGGTCAAAGGGCGCCCTGTTTATCTCTGCTGTTGCGGCTATATAGTAAATAAGAAAGGCGATAAATTGCGGGACTATAAACCACATATTCTTTTGGGCTTCCACTATGTCTGACATTTTCAATGAACCCGCCAGCATAACTACACCCAAAAGAGAAAATACCATGGGAATCTCATAGCTGATCATCTGTGCCACACCCCGCATGCCGCCGATCATAGCATACTTGTTGTTGGACGACCAGCCGGCCATTAACACAGACATTGTAGCCGTGGAACCAATGGCGATGAAATAGAAAATACCTATATTCAGGTCCTGGATAATCATCCCTTCGCCAAAAGGGATTACCGCGTAGGCAAGCAGGGCGGTGGCAAAGAATGTGGTGCTGGCAATTTTAAAAACAAACTTGTCAGCGCCGGCAGGAATTATATCTTCCTTACCAAGTGTCTTCACAACGTCGGCTAATACCTGCCCTATACCAATCGGCCCGAGCCGGTTTGGACCTTTGCGCAGTTGGAAAAAGGCGCTCACTCTACGTTCTGCCAGAATAAGAAGGATAACGTGAATAAGAATAAATACAATAACTGCTACCGCACCTACAGCCGTCATAACTATTTCAGCAGCCGCTTCGGATATTCCCATGCCTGTAATCCAACCCCTGATCAAATTGGCTAGATCAATAAAAATTTGCATGCTTCTTCTCCCCTATAAACCCTATTTTTTAAATTTCAAACCTTAACGGTCAACCTCACCGAGTACGATGTCAATGGATGCCAGTATCAGCACCGCGTCCATGATATGGGTCCCTTTAGCCATTTCAGGAAAAGCAGACAGCATAACAAACGTTGGTGAATAAATCCTGGTCCGGTAAGGCTTAGTTGAACCGTCACTGACAATATGGAAACCAAGGTGTCCCTTGGGGTTTTCAATACAGTGGAAGACCTCGCCAACCGGCGGCTTAATAACCTTGGGTACTTTGGCCATTACCGGCCCTTCCGGGATTTGTTCCAGAGCCTGTTTGATAATTTTCACACTTTCTCTCATTTCTTTGACCCGTAAAACATAACGGTCAAAGGTGTCCCCGGTTTCTCCTATGGGTACCTCAAATTTAAACCGGTCATAAATCCCGTACGGTTCATCCCTCCGCATATCGTAATCAACTCCGGAGGCTCTAAGGTTTGGACCGGTAAACCCGTAATCCAGGGCCATTTCCTTTGAGACAATGCTTACTCCTTTGGTCCGGGACTGGAAGATTTCGTTTCCGGTCAGTATTCCGTCATATTCGTCTATGGCTGCATCGTAATCGTCCATTAATTGTTTCAGTTCTTTAAAAAAGTCTTCTTCCAGGTCGCGAGCCACGCCCCCGATCCGCATATAGTTCGGGGTCAGCCGGTTACCCCCGATCCTGGTAATTAACTCAAGTACCCTATCCCTCTCACGGAACGCGTAGAAAAATGCAGTCATACCGGCAGTATCCAGGGCAAAACTTCCGACAAAAATTCCGTGGCTGGCCAAGCGCTGTAATTCAGCGCAGATAACCCTGAGGTACTGGGCCCGTTCGGGAATCTCCTCCGTTATACCCATCAGTTTCTCCACAGCCATTACATAGGCCAGCTCGTTAGCCAGGCCAGAACAGTAATCAAGTCGGTCTGTGTAAGGAATAAACTGGGAATAAGTACGGGATTCCGCCAGTTTTTCCAACCCACGATGCAGGTAGCCGATATGGTTTACAGCGTTTCGAACGTACTCTCCGTCCAGGGTCAAAACACAGCGGTAAACACCGTGGGTACTTGGGTGTACAGGCCCCATATTCAGGGTAAGTTCTTGTGTTTTTAACATTATTTCTACACCTCTACAATCCCAAAATTAAGTCCGTAGTGTGATAATTTTATGCCAGTTGGAAATCTTTCCTCAGCGGATGTCCAACAAAGTCATCAGCCAGTAAAATCCTCTTCAGGTTCGGATGTCCGGTAAAAACCATTCCCATCAGGTCATAGGCTTCTCTTTCCATCACGTCTGCAGCCTTCCAGAGAGAAGTAATCGAGGGAACCTGGGGATTTGTTTTTTCGACTTCTACCTTTACCGTGAGTTTGTGATGGTACGTCAATGAATCGAGATGGTATACCATGGTGAAGTTCTCCGGATAATCAACGGCATTCAGGTTCTTAATCCAATTCAATTCATAATTGGGGTTTTCCTTTAATTCTTTCATTACTTCTACCAGTTTTTCCGGCTTGACTTTAATAGACTGGTTGGTGTTGTCCTCAAACACCTCGGCACAGTCGCCGAACTTTTTATTCAGCTCTCCCACCAGAGCTTCACGATCAATAAGCTTTGCCAATGTCTCTCAACCTCGCTACATTACCAGTAATTTTGTTCGGATGCCAAATCTTTTCCCGCAGTGTAAGGAACCCGTAAATCAATGCCTCCGGTCTGGGCGGGCAGCCCGGAACATAAACATCTACGGGGAGAAATGTATCTGCACCCGGAACAACGTTATAAGAGTCCGTAAAAGGACCGCCGCTTATCGCGCAGCTTCCCATACACATTACCCACTTGGGTTCAGCCATCTGTTCATAAAGGCGGGCTATAAGCGGCTGCATCTTCTTGGTGATTGTGCCTGCTACAATCATCAAGTCGGCCTGACGGGGACTTCCCCGGAACACTTCATACCCAAACCGGGCAAAGTCAAACTTAGCGCTACTGGTGTTCAGCATTTCAATGGCGCAGCAAGCAAGACCGAATGTCACTGTAAATATTGACCTGGACCGAAACCAGCCTAGCAATTTGTCTGTTGTAGTCAGGACAACGTTATTCCGGATCAGTTCGTCAATTTGTTTTGCGTCTAATTGGTTTCCGTCAGCCTGGTTCCCTTTAATTACATCCATTCTAACGCCCCTTCCTTCCAAGCATACCAAAATCCTAATAATAAAATTGCAATAAAGATAAACATTTCAACAATTGCAAACAACCCTAGACTCTGAAATTTTATAGCCCAGGGATAGAGGAAGATTGTTTCCACATCGAAGACTACGAATATTAATGCATACATAAAATAACTGATTTTGAACTGTACCCATGTGTCCCCGATGGTCTCAAGGCCGCACTCGTATGTCAGCAGCTTGACCGGTGTAGGTTTCTTGGGATGAAGTATGCGAGAAACACCTAGCAATATTAGTGGAAATACTATCCCGATTACCAAAACAACAGCTATCCCTGCGTAACTGGTTAGCATTGTTTCCCTCCTTTCGTTGTTATTTTAAACAACTACTGTCTCTATTTATATCCACAAAAGCACCCACGCTAAGGCAGTTTTGAATTTTGTGACTCTCTGAAAATTCTTGAAATTCAATACCCTTAGTATGGGTTGCTTCTCCGGCTATGGGTGACTCTTCTTTTTAAGGCTTAGGATGTTGTTTACAAAAACGGTTGGACTGGTCATTAAGTCAATTTCCGCTCCATTGCCGACTTCTTT
>DDKP01000082.1 GCA_002339745.1 Firmicutes bacterium UBA2595
TTTTTTTATAATTTTTAAAATTGTTGGAGGGAATAGAGGCTTCTTTGTCCTAATATATATTAAGGGGGCAAAGTGTTTAGTTTTTTTGGCAAAACTTATGTCGGTTAGCAGGAATCGACGACTTTTTGCCGAATATACTAAAAATTACGAATACTTTTTAAAAGGGGAGGGATTTGGTTTTTATGTACAAAATTCTCAGAAAAGAAGTTTTGTCGCCTACGCTGAAACTGTTCGAAATCGAAGCGCCGAAAGTAGCAAAAAAATGTCAGGCGGGACAGTTCATCATCCTCAGGATAGATGAAAAGGGAGAGAGAATCCCGCTGACCATTGCTGATTTTGACAGAGAGAAGGGTACTATTACCCTTATTTTTGCGGAGGTAGGCAAAAGTACACAACAATTGGGTCAGATGGAAGCAGGGAATAGTCTCCTGGACTTCATTGGGCCTCTCGGACGGCCGTCAGAGATAGAGAAATACGGCCGCGTAGTATGTATTGGTGCCGGTGTGGGAATCGCTCCTGTATTCCCCATAACCAGGGCGCTCAAAGAAGCCGGCAATGAGGTAATCGGAATCGCCGGCGCACGTACTAAGGAACTGTTGTTCTGGCTTGATGAGTTCAAGGCCCAGTGTGATGAGTTCCATATCTGCACTGATGACGGAAGTTTGGGAGAAAAAGGTTTTGTCTCAGATGTGCTCAAGAAAATAATTGATGAAAAAGGCAAAATTGACTATATTATTGCCATTGGCCCAATACCGGCGATGAAAGCGGTTTGTGCCCTGACCAAACCTTTGGGCATCAAAACTTTTGTCAGCATGAACTCCATAATGGTTGACGGGACCGGCATGTGCGGCGCCTGCCGGGTTACTGTCGGTAATGAAACCAAGTTTACCTGTGTTGACGGGCCGGAATTTGACGGGCACCTGGTTGATTTTGATGAAGCAATGCGCCGGGGTGAGCAGTTCAAAGACGAGGAACAGCGCGCCCTTGCAGCAGGAAGTTGTGGAGGTGGTTGTGGATGTCACTAAACAATAGTCCTAATAAAAATGAAATGCCATGCCAGGACCCAAAGGTAAGGGCCAAGAACTTTGATGAAGTTGCTCTCGGATATACCGAAGAAACGGCAGTGGATGAAGCTAACCGCTGTCTGGGCTGTAAAAAAGAACCATGCCGTGAAGGCTGTCCTGTACAGGTCCCTATCCCGCAATTTATTGCCAAAATCAAAGAGCGCGATTTTGCCGGCGCTATTGAAATCATCAAGACCAAGAACGCTCTGCCGGCGGTTTGCGGCCGGGTTTGCCCGCAGGAGAGCCAGTGTGAGAAGTACTGCGTTCGTGCCAAGAAAGGCGATCCTGTTGGCATTGGCCGGTTAGAGAGATTCGTTGCTGACTGGGAAATGGCTCAGGGTGTTAAGCTTGTCCAGTGCGCCCCATCCACCGGCAAGAAGGTGGCTGTAGTAGGTTCCGGACCTGCCGGGCTGACTGTTGCCGCCGACTGTGCCCAGGCTGGACATAAAGTTACCATCTTTGAGGCTCTCCATGTACCAGGAGGCGTATTGATGTATGGTATCCCTGAATTCCGTTTGCCGAAGGCTATTGTGCAGGCTGAAATAGACAACCTCAGGAAAATAGGCGTGGACATTCAAGTCAACTCTGTTATCGGCGCTATTGATACAGTTGACGAGCTTTTGGAAGATGAAGGATATGACGCCGTGTTCCTCGGCACAGGCGCCGGATTGCCGTATTTCCTCGGAATTCCCGGTGAAAACTTAAACGGAGTGTACTCTGCCAATGAGTTCCTAACCAGGACCAATTTAATGAAGGCATATCTTTTCCCTGAGTATGACACCCCCATTAAGGTTGGAAAGAGGGTAGTTACCCTCGGCGGCGGAAACGTTGCTATGGACTGCGCACGGACTGCTCTCCGCCTGGGCGCCGAAGAATCTTACATCGTATACCGCCGTTCCATGAACGAACTTCCGGCCAGGATTGAAGAAGTTCATCATGCCCAGGAAGAAGGGGTTATCTTTAATATTCTTACCAACCCCACCAGAATTATCGGCAATGACAAGAACTGGGTAACTTCCATGGAATGCCTGAAATACGAACTTGGCGAACCTGACGCCTCAGGCCGCCGTTCACCTGTTGCTATCAAGGGTTCCGAGTTTATCCTGGAATGTGACACTGTAGTTGTAGCCATCGGCCAGGGCCCCAACCCATTGGTTCCCAGAACGACAAAAGGCCTGGATACCAATAAAAAGGGCAACATTATTGCAGATGAGGCTACAGGAGCAACCTCCAAGCCAAAAGTATTCGCCGGCGGGGACGTTGTTACCGGGGCTGCTACCGTTATCAAGGCTATGGGCGCCGGACGAGTAGCAGCTACGAGTATCTGTGAATTACTGAAAAATAGTTAGGTCAAAAGGTTTAAAGAAAAATAATTTAAGTTAGGAGGAGTGTATAATGGCTCAAATTCTGGATGGAAAGGCTATTTCTGCTGAACTGTACGAAAAAATTACCAAGGAGACTGAGGAGTTTGTCAAGGAAAACGGTTTTGCCCCGGGGCTGGCTGTAGTCCTGGTAGGTGATGATCCGGCTTCAGCTGTTTATGTTAAAAACAAGGGTTTAGCCTGCAAGAAATGCGGGTTCAATTCCTTCGAACATAAGCTTCCGGCCGATACCACCGAAGAAGATTTACTTAAACTGATTAATGACCTGAATAACGACCCGGCTGTACACGGTATCCTGGTGCAGTTGCCTCTGCCCAAGCATATCAATGAAAAAGCGGTTATTGCCACTATTTCCCCGGCCAAGGATGTTGACGGTTTTACCCCTGTAAACGTCGGAAATATGGTGATTGGTGATGAGTGCTATATACCCTGTACTCCCCATGGAGTAATGGTTATGATCCAAAAGGCCGGCTTGGATTTAACCGGTAAGGAAGCCGTGGTGATTGGCCGCAGCAATATCGTCGGTAAACCACAGTCCATTTTGCTGCTGGAGAAACATGCTACAGTTACTATCTGCCATTCCAGGACCAAAAACCTGCCTGAAGTGGTGAAAAGGGCAGATGTTGTTGTTGCGGCTGTTGGCCGTGCCGAAATGGTCAAAGGTGACTGGATCAAGCCCGGAGCTGTTGTTATTGACGTGGGAATTAACCGTACCGAGGACGGTCGTCTAGTTGGCGATGTCGATTTTGCAAGCTGCCAGGAGGTGGCCGGCGCCATTACCCCTGTACCCGGCGGAGTTGGGCCAATGACTATAGCCATGCTAATGTTCAATACTCTGGATGCCGCCAGAAAAGCTGCTGCCAGGAAATAACACAAAGATACAAAGTGGCTGTCTTTGAGAAGGGCAGCCACTTGTTTTATGTAGAAGGTTTCATCCCGGGGTTAGTTAGTGAGGATTGTAAAAGGTTTATCGGTACATGAGGGTTGGCAGGAAATTTGATAGTTTTCAGGGAATAATTATTGTCAAATATTTCGGAAGGATAACGTTTATGAAGATAATATCAGTAACCCAACTAACCGGATATATCAAAGAAAAACTGGAATCTGACCTGGTTCTGAGCAATGTTTGGGTCAGGGGAGAAATCTCTAATTTTAAACACCATTCCTCAGGCCACATGTATTTTACTCTCAAAGACCAGGCCAGCGCCCTGAGGTGCGTGATGTTCAAAAGCAGAAACTCCAGTCTTGCTTTTCTTCCTCAGGATGGTATGGCTGTTATTGCCAGGGGTTACGTGACCGTTTATGAACGGGACGGCCAGTACCAGCTTTACATCGAGGAAATGCACCGGCAGGGAATAGGCGCATTATACATGGCATTTCTGCAGTTAAAAGAGAAACTGGAAAAGGAAGGCCTGTTTGACCAGGGCCGAAAAAGGCAGCTCCCGGCATTTCCGGCTAAAGTTGGGGTCGTGACATCTCCCACGGGGGCAGCGGTAAGGGATATAATAACTGTCATTAACCGGAGGTCTCCCCAGGTTCATGTCATCCTGGTTCCGGTGGCAGTTCAGGGCGATGAAGCGCCTGTTCAGATAGCCCGGGGGATTGAACTGGCCAATACCATAGAAGACCTTGATGTCATTATTGTTGGCAGGGGCGGAGGGTCCATCGAGGAATTATGGGCTTTCAACACTGAGATGGTTGCCCGGAGTATTTATGAGAGCAGAGTTCCTGTCGTTTCGGCCGTAGGGCATGAAACGGATTTTACCATAGCTGATTTTGTGGCCGATAAGAGAGCTCCCACTCCCTCCGCGGCGGCGGAAACAGTTGTGCCTGACTATGTGGAAATCCAAAAGTACGTGTCAGCGCTGTCCCAAAGGCTGGTCTCGGGAACGCGAAATAAAATAGCTGTTTTCACTGAAAAGTTTCACAGAGTCCGGGAAAACCGCGTATTGAAAAGGCCAAAAGACGAGTTATACCGGAAGATACAGGATGTTGACTATTTGACCAGAAGGCTGGGGCAGTCCATGCTTATTCAACTGAACGGCAAGAAGACCGGCCTGGCCCTTTTGGTATCCCGCCTGGATGATTTAAGTCCCCTGGCCACCATGAAGCGCGGTTATTCAATATGCCGGGACAGTAGGGGACAAGTAATCAAAGAGGCTAAAAAACTGAACGCCGGTGAAGACATCGAGGTTCTGCTGCTGGACGGTTCTCTTGACTGCAGGGTCGAGAGAGTAAAGGAGGAATATTATGGTAAAAAATAAAACTGAAGCTACCGGGCCCTCTTTTGAGGAAGCCTTGAACGAACTGGAATCAATTGTTAAGTTGATGGAGGAAGGAAACCTCTCTCTTGATGAAACTCTGGCCAAGTTTGAAAAAGGTATAGCGCTTTCACGACTGTGTTCAAGAAAACTTGAACAGGCCGAGAAAAAAATCGATCTTTTATTATGCAGTGAGAATGGAGAAATAAGCTTTGAGCCAGTTAACTTACCGGAGGAACGGGATGAATAAAGACCGTATCGAAAGGGAAATAAATGATAAAGTCAGACTCATAAATGAAAGCCTGGACAGGTACCTGCCGAAGGAAAACGAAAGGCCGGCCATCTTACACGAGGCCATGAGGTACAGTGTTTTTGCAGGCGGTAAAAGGTTGAGACCGGTTTTATTCCTGGTTTCTGCCGAGGTTGTCGGAGGCAGTTCCGAAACATTGCTGCCTGCCGCCTGTGCCCTGGAGCTCATTCATACCTACTCTCTGATTCATGATGACCTGCCGGCTATGGACAATGACGACTTCAGACGTGGAAAACCAACCAGTCACAAGGTGTTCGGTGAAGCGGTGGCGATATTAGCCGGAGATGCGCTGTTGACTTTGGCCTTCGGGCTGATAACCGAGTGCGGTTCCGGAGGGAACATTTCTCCGGGGGTAATCGTCGAAGTGACTAAAGAAGTAGCCTGGGCTGCCGGATCACAGGGGATGATCGGGGGACAGGCAGTTGACATTGAGTCAGAAAACAAGCCCATCCAGAGAAGCGTCCTTAAATATATTCACTCACATAAAACAGGGGCCCTGTTTAGGGCTTCCGTCCGCTGCGGGGCCATCATGGGCGGCGGCTCAGCAACAGAAATAATGAAATTAACCGAATACGCTGAAAATCTGGGTTTGGCTTTCCAAATTACAGACGATATTCTAGATGTAGTGGGGGACCCGGAAAAACTCGGCAAAACCGTAGGCAGTGACGAGCGCAAGAAAAAATCCACCTATCCTGCTGTTTACGGTCTTCCAGAGTCCGAGAGGCTGGCCAAAGAGGCGGTTGACAAAGCCCTTACAGCCCTGGATGAGTTTGGAGAGGAAGCAGATATCCTCAGGTTCATAGCTGATTATGTGTTATCCCGGGGAAAATAGGCGAGTAAGCGGCCGTCCTGGCCATAATTTAAAGAAGCTATACCGACACAAGAAGCTATACCGACCATTGACTCGTAGCGGCGGTATTGACTCTGTAAACTTCTCAGGGAAGAC